>CBDTUS010000098.1:0-14112 GCA_965363725.1 uncultured bacterium
CGATCACCTCAACTCGGGAATTCACATGAAGAAAATCATCGGCGAACCCCTGGTCCAGTTCGTCCTGCTTGGCCTCGCGCTGGCCCTGGTCCTGTCGCTCGCCCCAGATTCCGGCCGCCCGCGTGACGACCAGATCGTCGTGACGGCCGAGAAGATCGACCACCTGGCCGGCCTGTTCACCATGACCTGGAAAAGGCCCCCTACGCCCCGGGAACTGGACGGCCTGGTTCGTGACCACGTGCGCGAGGAATTGGCGTACCGCGAGGGACTCGCCATGGGCATGGAGCGGGACGACACCATAATCCGCCGCAGGATCCGCCAGAAGATGGAGTTCATCGCCGAGGATCTGGGGATGCAAATCAAACCCACCGACGAGGAACTGCAGGAATACCTGACCGCGAACGCCGAACGGTTCGAGCTAGACCCCTCTTTCGACTTTCGTCAGATCTACTTCAGTGCCGAGCGCCGTCCTGCCACTGCCGACGCCGATGCCCGAGCGGTTCTCACCGAACTCAAAGCCGGCCGGGCCGACGCCGCCGAGGTCGGCGACGGCGGTTTCTTCCGACACGGCTATTCAAACCTTAATTTACGGGACGTGGCCAACGTTTTCGGGTCGGAGTTCGCCGCGCAGCTAACCGAACTCGAACCGGGCTCATGGCAGGGGCCGGTGGTCTCGGGTTACGGCCTGCACCTGGTGCAGATAGACAAGCGGATTCCGGGTCGGCAGCCCGCCCTGGACGAGATCCGCGGCGAGGTCCTGCGCGAATGGGAATACTTCAAGCGGGACGAGGCCCTGGACCTTTTCTACGGCCAGCTCGAATCCAGGTACGAGATCATCGTCGAGTGGGACAAGATCCTGGAGGGTGCCGAGTCGTGAGCCGCGGCCTGGTCGCCATCCTGTTGCTGACGGGTCTTTTGGTCGGTTCGGCCGCGGCCCACGAGTCACGTCCGGCCTACCTCGAACTGATCCAGACCGGACCGGAATCCTACGACGTCGTGTGGAAGGTGCCCGCACGGGGTGACCTGCGGCTCGGCCTGTACGTGCGATTTCCCGAAGGAACCCAGAACGCCACCGAGATCACTGGACTGAACGACGGCTCCGCCCACGTCGAGCGCTGGAGCATCACCCGGGCGGGTGGACTCGTGGGTGAGGTTCTCTTTATCGATGGGCTCAAGCGGACCCAGACCGAGGCCCTGGTGCGCATCCAGCGGCTGGACGGCACGACCCAGATCGCACGGCTGATGCCCGTCGATCCTTCGGTGATCGTGGCCGCGACGCCCACCTGGTGGCAGGCCGCCGGTACCTACGTCGGGGTGGGCGTGCGGCACATCCTCGGTGGTGTTGACCACCTTCTGTTCGTGCTGGGCCTGCTGTTCCTGGTGCGCGGACGCTGGATGCTGATCAAGACCATCACCTCCTTCACCATCGCCCATAGCCTCACCCTGGCTGTCGCCACCCTGGGCTGGGCCCACGCCCCGACGGACACGCTGAACGTGCTCATCGCGCTGAGCATCCTGTTCCTGGGTCCGGAAATCGTGCGGCTCCGGCGGGGGCAGACCAGCCTTGCCGTCGAGCACCCGTGGGTCGTGGCCTTCCTTTTCGGCATGTTGCACGGGTTCGGGTTCGCCTCGGGCCTGACCGAGCTGGGATTGCCGCCGGGCGAGATACCGCTGGCGCTTTTGATGTTCAATGTCGGGGTGGAGATCGGCCAGCTGGGCTTCGTGGCCCTGTTGCTGCTCCTGTCGGCCTCGTTCGGAGTGCTCCAGTTTCGCTGGCGGCCCTGGGTCGCCTACGCCCCGGCCTACGTGATCGGGACCCTGGGCGCCTACTGGACCATCGACCGCCTGTGGGCGGCCTTCGGGGGGGCGTGATGATGAAGCGGACCGGTTCGGGACTCCTGCTGACGCTGGTCGCGGTTCCCGCCTGGGCTCACCAGGCCGAGGGTGCGGCCGGCGGCTTTTTGACCGGCCTTTCACACCCGATCTCGGGCCCCGACCACGTGGTCGCGATGATCGCCGTGGGCCTGTGGGGGGCCCAGCTCGGCCGGCCGGCCCTGTGGCTGCTGCCGGTCATGTTCCCGGCCGTCATGGCCTGCGGCAGCTTTCTCGGCCTGGTCGGCATGCCCCTGCCCGGGGTCGAGGTGGGCATCGCCCTGTCGGCCGTCGTTCTCGGTTTCATGGTCATGAGGGCTGCACGACCGCCCCTGGCGGCGGCGGTGGTCATCGTATCGGTCTTCGCGCTCTTTCACGGCCACGCCCACGGCACGGAACTGCCCGAGAACCAGAGCGGTCTGCACTACAGTATCGGGTTCGTGGCGGCCACCGGCCTGTTGCATGGGGTGGGGATCCTCATCGGCGCGATCGACAGGTGGCCGTGGGGCCCGCGCCTGCTGCGGGGGCTCGGAGGTCTCGTGCTGATTGCCGGCCTGTACTTCCTGTGGGAGGCCGTGTCGTGAAAATTCTGCGCATCCTGCCCTGGTTCCTGTTGGTGGCCGCGCCCGCCAAGGCCCACCTTGTCTCCACCGAGCTGGGGCCCTTCTACGACGGCGCCGCCCACCCCCTCGTGACACCCGAGGACCTCCTGCTGATCCTCGGCTTCGCGGTGCTGGCCGCCTTCTCCGGTCTCGGTGCCGGCCGGCGGGTCCTGGCCGTGCTGGCCTGCTGCTGGGCGTGCGGGGTCCTCGCCGGGTTCGGAATGGCCCGCGGGGAAATGGAAATCCCCTTGGCCGCGGGAGCCGTTCTGATTCTCCTGGGATTGATGGGTGCTCTCAAGCTGCGCCTGCGGGCCGGGCTGCTGGCTGCGGTGGCCGGAGTCTTGGGCCTGGCGCGGGGCTTCATGAACGGTTCGTCGGCCCAGGCGGACGACGGGGTGTGGCTGTCGGCCATCGGCATCGCCACAGGAGTCTTCCTGGCGACGGCCCTGGCCATGGGCCTCGCCGCCAAACTGGAGAAGCGGCGCTGGACCACCCTGCTGCGTGTGGCCGCCAGCTGGATCGCGGCCATCGGCCTGCTCATGCTGGGCTGGGAGCTGCAGGGTTTCCTCAAATAGAAAGGAAGGGCCCGGCTCCCCCCGCCCTCAATCTTCCCCTTTCAAGATCTGTCCCAACTTCAGATTCAAAGCCTCGAAATCGAATGGTTTCTCGATCACGGGAAAACGCAGGGCGGGATGACCGGTCTTCTCGAGGTATCTTTTCGGATAAGCGGACATGAACAAAAGCACGGGGTGCCTGTCCTGGTTGTTCGCGGACATGGGGAACTCCCACCCGGGGCTGCCGGGCGGCAAGACGTCGCTGACTATCAGGTGTATTTCCCCTTTCTTCTCCAACCACATTTTTTCCGCCTGCTTTCCGCTGTCGGCGGCCACCACCCGGTGCCCCGCTTTTTCCAGGAAACCGGTCACGGTGTGCCGGACCAGGGCTTCCCCCTCGATCAAAAGCACGGTTATCACCGAAGGTCCGGGGACCATCCGAACCGTTTCCGCGGGAAGGGTGGGAGCTTTCGTCGCCAGCGGAAGACTGATGCGGAAGGCCGTGCCCCGGTCGACCGCCGTGGTGATGTTCACCGAGCCGCCCGCCTTGTTGATGATGGAGTGGACCGTGGCCAGACCCAACCCCGTCCCGACCTCGGGATTCTTGGTGGTGAAGAAGGGCTCGAAGACACGGTTGGCGGTCTTCTCGTCCATGCCGATGCCGGTGTCGGAAAAGATGACCAGGGCCTCGTTGCCCGTCCGGCTGGTGGAAATGGTGAGGGTGCCTCCGCCCGGCATGGCGTCGCGGGCGTTTACGGCCAGGTTCAGGAGAACCTGATCCAGCTGGGCGGGGTCGATGAAGATGTTGGCGTCACCGGCTCGGAGATCGGCAGTGAAGCGCACCCCGTCCCCGGCCATCTGGGCCAGGAGTTTGCTGGTGTCTGAAATCGACTCGTCGAGGTTGAGGGCCTGGGGGGAATCGGTCCCGGGTCTGCTGAAGCTGAGGAGGCGACGGGTGATCCGGGCGCCTCGTTTGGCTGCGGTCACCGCCTGTTCCAGGTCCGGGTTCATGGGGTGGTCGTCCGAGAGATCCATGCGCGCCAGGTCGGTGTAGCCGATGACGGCCGTCAACAGGTTGTTGATGTCATGGGCCACCCCGCTGACCAGGCGGCCGACGGTTTCCAGCCGCTGGGCATGTTGGAGCTTCATTTCGGTTTCGTGCAGGGTCTGGTCCAGCTGGGTTCGGGTCAGGGCGCTGCCCACCCATTGCCCCATGAGTTTGAGGATTTCGTTGTCCGTGGAGCTGTAGCTCTTGGCGCGTGGGGTCGGGGCCGAAAAATTCAAGGTGCCGTGGATCTTGCCATCGACCTCGATGGGGATGCCGATGTAGGTCGCCAGGCCGAATTCCAGGTAACAGGGATGCGTTTTGAAACCGTTGCGTCCGGCATCTTCGAAAAACACCGCGCCGCCGAACTGGATGGTCTCGTTGCAGAAGGTCTTGCCCAGGTCATAGACATCCCCCGCGTTGATCGAGTTGCCTTCGGTGTGAACGGCCAGCACTTCATACTTTTCGCCCACGATGTGGGAAATGATGCCATTGGGCAGTCCGAAGTGCGCACAGCCGGCCTCCAGGATACGGTTCAATCGCTCCTGGAGGGGCAGGGTGTTCGAGGTGGTGATGGTGTGCAGGTGCCGCAGTATGTTGCCTGTTTCCTCCAGCGTGGATTGGTAGGATTCCTGCTGGGAAATGTCGATCATGACTCCAAAAACCCGGGTGGATTTTTCGTCTTCAATCCGCCGCGAGACGGTGCACCGGATCAGGTGCCAAACCCATATCCCGCTTTTGGATTTCAACCGGAGGTTCGTCTCGAAAACCGGCGAGGTCCGCCTGAGGGCCCAGGTCCGTAGCTGCCTCAGGATTTTCCTGTCTTCCGGGTGGATGACCTGGTCCCAGAACGGGAAACCGCCTTCCAACTCCTCAGCGGAATACCCGGTAAGCTTGCGGGCCCGGGGATTGAAGCGGGTCTCTTCGTCATCGATGTCCCATTCCCAGTAGGAATCGATCATATCGAAATAAACAGAGGGATCGGCACCGGGTTGAGTGCCGTCGTTGGGTGTGCGGGAATGGATCATGAAGCCCTTCCAGAATATCCAGGCCGGCAGGGGGAGGGGCGCAGGAGAGGAGATTCGGCCTGTTCCATTGTTAACAAAAGAAGGGAAATGCGCCATTCTGGCTTGAGAAGGTGTTTTCCCTGGGCGAAACACTACCCCCTGGAAAATCGTCTTGTTGAGGACCTATGGTGTTGGCCAAGGGTGTCTTGAAACGGACGGGTGGAAAAATGACGAATTTATCCCGAAAAGCGGCGGTATTCACCTTGATTCAGGCCGTATTGATCATAGGGGCAATTCCTGTCGTTGCCGGCGAGGTGACCATCGAGGACGGGGTGACGACGATCAACAACGCCGAACCGGCCCTCCCGGCGGTCGAACTTCAGCTGGAGGAACTCTGGCGCCGGGGCGGCGACGACGACGATCTGATGATCGGCCTGCCGGTGGAAGCCATGTCCGACGATGCCGGCCGGGTCTATCTGGCCGACCAGCAGCTTTGCCAGGTGTTCGTCTTTGGTTCCGACGGGGAACTCGAAAGAACCCTGAGCCGCGAAGGTGAAGGTCCGGGCGAGGTGGCCTACCCCATCGACATGGTGGACCTGCCCGATGGCACCCTGGGACTGGCCGAGTTTTTCCCCGGCAAGATCGTCAAGGTGACCCGGGACGATCTGCCCGCGGGAGAGATCACCATCGACGTGAGCGGCGGCGTCACCGGCGGCTTCACCATACAGACCATGGCCGAAGCGGTGGGCCCTCACCTGGTGATGGCCGGCTCACGCTCCCTGCCCCAGGACAAGTTCACCGAACGCACCCACTTCCTGGCCGCGGTGGACCAGGAGGGCAACCAGACGGTGCGCTACATGGAGCAGGTGTCCTACATCGAGCGTCCCCACAGCGTGGTCCACGAGAACGATTTTCTGCCCAGCTTCCCCTTGGCCAGCGCCCTGGGGCCCGACGGCCGCGTCTACACCCCCCGTGATCGCGAGAACTACGCGATCAACGTCTTTCATCCCGACGGCACCCTGGACCGGGTCATCGAGCGCCCGGGTTTCAAGACCTGGAAGCGGAACAAGCTCGACACCAGGCGGGTCACCGCGCTGTTCGAATCGTGGGCCGGCGCCAACCCCGAAACCTGGCCGGAATTCGACCTCAAGAAAACCGAACGGGCCATCAACACCCTGCACATCGACGGCCAGGGCCGGTTGTGGGTCCAGCACAGCCGCAGCAATCGCGACCTGCCCGACGGCACGTTCCTGAGCCTGGATCTCTACGACAACGCCGGCAACTGGCAGCGGGAAGTGCGCTTGAATTGCGAGGGAAATTCCGTGAGCGACGGGGTCCGCTTCCTGCGGGATGGGCGTATCCTGCTGATCAAGGGTTTCGTGGTGGCCCGTCTGGCCTGCCTGGGGTCGGGGGTCGCGACCCTGGGTGAGGACGAGACCGAGGTCATCGAGATCGTCTGTTACAAATTGCCGGAGGTCTAGGGACCAGGGCCCCCGGGGGCCCCGAGGGTTTATGGTTGTTGACCCATCAAGGGAGGAAAACCATGCGACACGTATCCTGGAACGCCTTCATGAAATATTCAGCGATCGCGCTTTTGACCTTCTCCTTGCTGGCCCCACTCTATTTTTTCCCGACGCTGGATGATGCCCGAGGGGTTTCGGTCCGTGCCTGGGAAGCCGTGCAGGGTGAGCCCCTCATTGGGGTGGCCTTTCTGGTTTCGCTTTTGACGCCCATTTTGCTGGGCAGGCCGATGAACCGCCCCTGGAAATGGGTGGTTCTGGCATGTGCCCCACTCTTCCTTGTGGGCTCCGCCATGGTCGTTTACCTGGTGTCGGCGCTGTCCTTTTCCTCGGTGCAGATGCCATTTCCTGTTTTTCCGCTGCCGTTCCTGTTGACGGGCAGTTCGGTTGGCCTCGGATGCTGGGCCTTTGTCACGGCAAATGCGTTGTTGCTGGTCCTTTGGGGCAAGGCTCTCCGAAAGCACGGGTGGACTCGTTTCCACATCTCTCAAGCCAAACCCGACAGGAGCTGAATCAGTATGGGCGACACGAACAAGGAAATCGACAAGAGCACGTGGGCTATCGGAGGCGGGCTGCTCCTGGGTGTCGGAGTTGGCTTCTTCTTTCTCGAGGAGTCTGCCCTGGCTTTCGTGGGGAGTATTGTGGGGGGATTGGGCCTGGGTCTGTTGGTCACGGCCGTCATTTCCACGTTGAAGCGGGGTTCCTAGCTTCCCGAAAACTCAACCCCCTAGAG
This sequence comes from uncultured bacterium, assembly GCA_965363725.1. Lineage (GTDB taxonomy): Bacteria > Krumholzibacteriota > Krumholzibacteriia > LZORAL124-64-63 > LZORAL124-64-63 > JAGLCY01. Next base: position 7,334 of record CBDTUS010000098.1, read on the forward strand.
CATCTGACACTCGGGACAAAACACGGTCCCGCGTCCTCCCACCACGGTCTTCTCCAGGACCGACCCGCAGTCCCGGCAAGGCTCCCCGCCTCGCCCGTACACCCGCAGCTTGCGCCGGAAGTTGCCCGGCTTGCCGTAAAAATTCTTGAAATTCATGAATGTGGTGCCGCCGTGGTTGATGGCCAGGCGCATCACCTGCTTGCCGCGCTTCAGCACGTCGCGCAGGGTCTCTTCACCCAGATCGCAGGGCCGGGTCTCGGGATGAACGCCCGCCAGGAACAACGACTCGTCCACATAGATGTTGCCCAGGCCCGCGGCGATCCCCTGGTTCAGCAGCAGCGCCTTGATGGGGGCCTTGCGTGACCCGATCCGCTCGTGCCAATCCGCGAAACGCACCTTCATCATGTCGGGCCCCACGTGGGCCAGGGCCGCGGGCGCTTCCCCGTCCTCCACCAGCACCAGCCGCCCGAATTTGCGGATGTCCCGGTAGTGGACATCCAGCCCATCGAATTCGAAGGTCAGGTGCACATGCTTGTCGGGAACAAATTCATTGAGGATGAAGAACTGGCCGGTCATTCGCAGGTGGATCATCAGATAGGCAGGCGTGCCGTCGTCGCCCTCGAACCACAGGATCAGGTATTTTCCGTGCCGGTAGACCTCGGTCAAGACCTTGCCTACCAGCGCCGACCTGGTTTTCCTCACCGATTGCCCCAGCACGCCTGCGAAGTCGACTTTCAGCCCGGTCAGTCGCAGTCCGGCCAGGTTCGTCTTCAGCGCCCGGCCGACATTTTCCACCTCCGGAAGTTCAGGCATCAGAAACCCCGCGCTTCCTTGACCGCGTCATAGGCCGAATTTACAGCGCGCATCTTCTCGGCGGCGAATTTCTGGAAGTCCTCGCCCATGCCCTTGTTGGCGACCACGTCGGGATGGTACTCCCGAGCCAGCTGGCGGTAGGCCTTCTTGATGTCGTCGTTGCTCGCGCCCTGGGTGACGCCCAGCACGGTGTAGGAGGTGCTGACGCTGGCGCGGGGGTTGAACATGGCGGCGGCTTCGTCGTAGTCGCGCTCGGTCAGGCCCATCTCGCGCGCGATGGAACGGATCAGCCGTTCTTCGGCTTCATGGAAGTGGCCGTCGGCCATGGCGATACTCATCAGCAGCGAAATCAGGTCCCGCAGGCGGTCGGGCTGGTGGCCCATCAGCTGGCGTATCTGGCGGGCGAATTCCCCGGCCGGGATTTCCGAGTCGCGCGCCTCGTTGAAGATCCGCGCCGCCACGCGCCGTTCCTCGCCGGCCATGCCCAGCTGATCCTTCAAGAACCGGTCGAACGAGCGCACCTCCGCCTCGCTCACCGAGCCGTCGGCCTTGGCCACCTTGGCCGCGAGGCTGATCAGGGCGATCATGAAGGTCTGCTGCGCCTCAAGGGGGTTGAAGCCTGTCGTCCGGCGGTGGTAGGCCTGCCCGTTCACCCGCGCGCCGGGGTGCGCCTGGGGTCCACCCATCCCGATGCCGATATTCGAACCGATGGCCCCGCCGATGATGGCTCCCAGGGGTCCGCCCAGCATGAAACCCAGGCTGCCGCCAATCAATGTGCCCAACAAACCCATACAAATGCTCGCTTTCCAGGTAATTACAGCTTTCCGACCCCGAATATGATAAACCCGGACTGAATTTCCACCATAGTACCTGCGACCGAAAAGATTTATTCAAGGGTGATGACCCCACGCCGATATCTAACTAATAGCGGGACAGGGAAATAAATGTTCCGAGTCGGGACAGGATCGCCCTGTTTCTTCAGATCCGCACCACTCGCCCGGAAGCGTGAGCTTCAGTCAAGGGACTCTGGATGAGGATACTTGTCGTAGAAGATGACTACATCAGTCGCAGACTGCTGTGCCGTTATCTCGAGCCCTATGGAGAAATCGAGGAAGCGGTGGACGGCCAGGAAGCGGTCGACGTCGTCCGCCGGTCCCTGGCTATCGGGGAACCATTCGACCTGATCTGCCTGGACATCATGATGCCGGGCATGGACGGCCAGCAGGCCCTGGTGCACATCCGCCGGATGGAAGCCGAGAATGATCTGCCCCTGGGCCGCGGCGCCAAGGTGGTCATGACCTCCGCGATGGAGGACAACCAGAACGTCATGCAGGCCATGAACGCTTCGGCCGACGGGTACGTGGTCAAGCCCATCGAACGGCTGAGCTTCATCGAGACCCTGAAGGAAACCGGTCTGCTCATGGAGAAAGCCAAGCCCAGGGTTGTAGAGGTTTAGACCGGCGTCGCCGGATCCGATTACCTGAAAAGGCCTCTTGCCGATGTTGGCAGGGGGCTTTTCTTGTCCTATTCTCCAGGGATATAAAACAAGCCCCCGGACGCCGAAACGAGGAACTCATGTCCCTGACCCGTCCCCAGCGCCACCAGGCGCTCATATCTCACAAAATCCTGTCCGGACAGGACCAGGGCGGCTCGCCCATCGACCGGTCCGAAATCGAGGACCGCTACAAGTGGAACCTGGAACTGATTTTTCCCGACTGGGTAAGTTGGGAAGCGGCCTTTGGCGGGATCGAAGCCGCCTTGCCGGATCTGGCGAAGCGGCAGGGCACCCTGGCCGAGTCGGGCGCCGGGCTTCTAGTGACCATCCAGGCCATCGAGGCCACTTCACGGCTGCTCGAAAAGACCTTCGTCTATGCGGGCATGAAAAGCGACGAAGACACCAGGATCGGCGAGAACACGGCCCGCAAGGGACGCATCTCAAGCCTGGCGGTGCGCGTGTCCGAAGCCGTCAGCTGGTTCGAATCCGAGGTGCTGGAGATCGCCGCGGATCGCCTGGCCGAACTGGTGGCCGAAGAACCGGGGCTCGCGCTCTACGAGCACTTCTTCCACAACATCCACCGGGCCCGCAACCACACCCTGTCCGCCGATCTGGAAGCCCTGCTGGCGGGCGCGGGACTGATGGCCCGGGGTGCGAGCCAGGTCTTCAACGCCTTCGACAACGCGGATCTCCAGTTCGAACCCGTCCAGGATGAAGATGGGGTGACCGTGGCATTGACCAAGGGGCGGTACACCAAGTTCCTCAAATCCCAGGACCGCCGCCTGCGCAAAGACGCCTACTCCAACTTCATGGACGCCTACGGGGTCCTCAAAAACACCCTGGCCGCCAACATGGACGCCAATGTCAAGAACCACGTGTTCTTCGCCGGGGCCCGGAAGCATCCGGGCACGCTGGAGGCCGCCCTGCATCCGGACGCGGTGCCGCCCGAGGTGTTCCATTCTTTGATCGACACCGTCGGCGGCCACCTCGACACGATCCACCGCTACACCTCCCTGAAGAAGAAGGTCCTGGGCCTGGATCCGCTGCGGGAGTTCGACCTGGCGGTGCCGCTGTTTCCGCAGGGCGAATTCGAGTTTTCCTATGACGAGGCCTGCCCGATGCTCCTCGACGCGTTTTCGCCCCTGGGCGCCGACTACACCGCGACGGTGAAGGGCGGCATCGACGGCGGCTGGATCGACGTTCACGAAAACGCAGGCAAGCGCAGCGGCGGGTACTCCAACGGGGTCTACGACACGCCGCCTTTCATTCTGCTGAACTGGGCCGACCAGCTGGGCGACACTTTCACCCTGGCCCACGAGCTGGGCCACTCGATGCACTCTTGGCTTTCGGTGCGCAGCCAGCCCTACGTGTACGGGGACTATCCCATCTTCACCGCCGAGGTGGCCTCGACCTTCAACGAACTGCTGGTGATGGACCACCTGCTGAAGACCGACGACGATCCCCGGCGCAAGCTCTACCTGCTGGACTATCACCTGTCGCAGATCAACAACACGGTCTTCCGGCAGACGATGTTTGCCGAATTCGAACACCGGATCCACAAGCTGGGTGAAGAGGGGCAGGCGCTCACGGCCGAGTCGCTGGGCGAGATGTACCAGGAGCTTCTGGTCAAGTACTGGGGGCCGGACGTGGAATTCGACCCGGTGCGCAGCCCGCTGACCTGGTGCCGAATTCCCCATTTCTTCTACAACTACTATGTTTACCAGTACGCGACGGCCTATTCGGCGGCGGTCGCCCTGTCGCGCAAGGTGCTGGCGGGCGACGAAAAAGATCGGGAACAATACCTCGAGATCCTGCGTTCCGGATGCAGCAGATATCCCGTCGAAACCATCAAGCTGGGCGGGTTGGATCTGGCCACGCCCCGTCCCATGGAAGACGTCATCGCGCTGTTCGGATCCCTCATCGACCAGACGGAAGAATTGCTGGACTGATCATGACGAACCTGAAAAAAAGCCTGCTGCCCCTGGTGATGATCCTGTTGCTGACGACCGTCCTGACCGCGTCGGCCTCCGAGCCGGCCCGCAGCAAGGACCCGTTCACGAAGGATCCGGAAAACCTTTCGGTCAACCCGGTCACCTACGTGAGCGAAGCCGGGGATTTCCAGATCGAATTTCCCGGCGGTTGCGGCAAGCTGGTGACGCGGGCCAATGAACCCGATCTTTTCGGGGGCGAAGAGTGGAACGAGATCATCCAGGTCACCTATGTTTTCTGCGACCGCTACCAGAAAAGCGGCGAGGGCTGCTCGGTGAACGCCACCTACAACCTGCAGGGTGACGACGGCGGAATGGCCGGTCCCCAGCAGGTGATTCGCCGCATCCAGGCCACCATGGGCGAATACGGGGTGGATATGCTCGAGCAGAAGGTCATCAAGAAGGATTTCGGCAACGAAATCATCGCCGAAGGGGTCGAGGTCAGGGCCAAGGCGAAAGACAGTCCCGGGGAAGTCTGGATCCGGGGCCTGCTCATCGATGGCGACGTCTACATCCTGACCGCCTGGAAAGAAGACGGCAAGGTTTGGGAAAATCCCGACTACGTCTCTTTCTTCAATTCCTTCCAGCCTTGGACGGATTGACCGGCGCCCCTATTAAGTAACTGCAGATCCCTCCCCAAATAAGTATACTGACGGTTCCGCGCGGCTCGGCTATCTGAAATGACAGTCCGGCCGGCCATCGATGACAAACCTCCACGGCAAGTCGAGGAATTCATGGAATATCCCACCTTCGCGCGCAGTCTGAACTCCCCTAGGACCTTCCTGGCGGCTGGTTTGACGGCGATTCTGCTGGCCGGCGGAGCCGTCTGGTCCTCGGCCCAGACCGACGGCCAGAAAGCCCGGGAAGAAACCGGGCAGGCCATCGATACGCGGCAGGATACCCAGCAGCGCCAGGATGAGTGGTCCGAGGAAGAAGCCGACCTGGTGCGGCGTTTGCGGGCGGCGTCCGCTACGGTCGCCTGGCTGAACCAGCGCAAGGCCGAAGAAACCGCCAAGGTCGACGCCCTGGATGCCCGCGTGGTGGAACTGCAGAGGCGGCTGGGCGAGGCCGACCGCCTGGAAGGCAGCATGCAGGACACCCTGATGGTGATTTTCCGCCGCCTCGAGGAATCGGTCGCCGCCAGCCTGCCATTCCTGCCCGAAGAACGCAGCCGGAGGCTGGCCGTGGTGTCCGACGATTTGGTCAGGCCCGACGTGACCTCCGCCGAAAAACTGCGCCGCCTGCTGGAGACCCTGCAGGTCGAAGGGGGTTATGCGTCGACGGCCGAGGTCTACCAGGACCTGATCGAAGTGGACGGCCAGGAGATCCACGCCGACGTCCTCCGCCTGGGGCGGATGGCCCTGTTCTGGCGCACACCCGACGGTGATCGCGTGGGCAGCTTCGACCAGGCCGCCGGCCTTTGGGCCGAACTGCCCGGCGGCGACAAGCGGCGCATCGCCATGGCCATGGAGATGGCCGCCAGGATGCGTCCGGTCGAGCTGATCGATCTTCCCCTGGGGAGGATCGCACCATGAAGACCCGTCTTTTCATCCTGATGCTGGTGCTTCTGGCCGTTCCGGCGGCGGGGCAGGACATCCGCGAGGCCGCCCGCAAGGCCGCCGCCGACCGCGCTGCGGCAGGGCAGGAAGCCCAGCAGGCCGAGGCCGCCATCATCGCCGACAGTGAGCGGCTGCGTGCCGAAGTGGCGCGGCTGGAACAGGAGCAGGCCGGCCTCGAGCAGGACCTACGGAACCTCGAAAACCGCCAGGCAGAACTGCGCGCCCAGCGGGAAGACCTCACCGATGAATGGTCCGGCCGCGAGTTGGGTTTCCGGGAGATCTCGGGCAACGTACGGGTGGCCGCCCGGGACCTGGAGTCGCTGCTGAAGGCCTCGCCCCTGAGTGCGGGTGCCGATTGGCGACTCGAGACCATCAGTCCGCTGCTGGACAAGGGCTACTTCCCGGACATCGACGACATCGCGGGCATGGCCGGGGTCTTTTTCGACGAGATTGTCCGCGGCGGTCAGGTCAGTCTGCGCGACGGCGAATTCGTCGGGCGGGACGGGCGTCAGACCACCGGGCGGGTGTTCCAGCTGGGAAAATTTTCCACGGTCTACCAGACAGATGAGGAAACGGGTTTTCTGGTCTGGAATCCGGGGGGTCAGAGGCTGTTCGCCCTGTCGGAGTTGCCGCCCCGTTCGGTGCGGCGTTCGCTGGACAAATACCTGGCCGGTGACAGCGACCTGGTGCCGGTGGACATGAGCGGAGGCGCGGCGCTGCGTCAGATCACCAGCCGGACGAGCCTGGTGGATCAGATCCGTCAGGGAGGTCCGATCATCTGGCCCATCTTCCTGATCGCGCTGGTGGCGCTGGTCATCGTGATCACCAAGGTCGTCTACTTGAATCGCATGTCCGGGAACACCGACCGCATCATGGGCGAGGTGAACGAACTGGCGGCCAGGGGCGACTGGGCCGCCTGCGAAA
>CBDTUS010000099.1:0-13765 GCA_965363725.1 uncultured bacterium
GAATTCCTCCTCGCACAACAGGTGACCGTCAGCCCCGCTGGTCCACAGGTTCTTGCCCTTGCGCTGCCGGTTATTGGCGATGACCTCGTTCGCCGCGGCCAGGATGTTGCCGCTGCTGCGGTAGTTCTGTTCGAGCCGGAAAGTGACTGCGCCCGGAAAATAGTCGTCGAAATTTAGCATGTTTTCGATACGGGCCCCGCGCCAGGAGTAGATGGACTGGTCGTCGTCTCCCACCACGAACAGGTTGCCGTGCACGCAGGTCAGCAGCTTGACCAGCACCAGTTGCAGCGGGTTGGTGTCCTGGAACTCGTCCACCAGCACGTGGCGAAACTTCTGGGCGTACTTGAGCCGCACGGATTCCACCTGTTCCAGGAGGTGCACCGTGCGCAGGATCAGGTCGTCGAAGTCCAGGGCGTTGCACTTGACCAGGCCCTCCTGGTAGCCCTCGAAGATTTCGGCGTATCGTTCGTCGACGAAGGATCGGGCCAGGGACTTCGCCTTGGCCGGATCCAGGTCGTCGTTTTTCCACTTGCTGATCAACGACCGGGTGGCGTTGGGGGTGAACTGCTTGGGATCGATGTTCAGGTCGGCCATGACCTGCTTGAGCAGGCGTTTGCTGTCGTCGGTGTCGAAGATCGAGAAACCGGGCTGGATCCCGATGTGGGCGCCGTCGGCCCGCAGGATCTTCAACCCGGTGGCGTGGAAGGTGCCGATCCAGAAGGGCACGTCGCGGCCGTCGAGACTGCGGGCCACGCGGTCCTTCATCTCGTTGGCGGCACGGTTGGTGAAGGTGAAGGCCAGGATCTCGCTGGCATACACGTCCTTTTCGGACATGAGCCAGGCCACGCGGGTGGTCAGGACCCGGGTCTTGCCGCTGCCGGCGCCGGCCACCACCAGCACCGGCCCGTCCGGGGCCGTCACCGCGGCGTTCTGGGCGTCGTTCAAACTGTAGCGAATGTCGTTCAAGACTGCTCCATCAGGAAGGGTCAGTATTCGAAACGGTACTTGAGGTCCAGGTTGTAGGTCGACTCACCCTGGTGCTCGTCGATGCGCCGGCGGATCTCCGACTGCAGCAACAGGTGCTGGTTGATCTGGTACTCCACGATGAAATCGCGGTCGTCCTGCCGGATGCCCTGGGCGTACTTGAGGTACAGGTCGCTGCCGATGTACTTGCCCACGCCGATCAGCGGGTCGAAACCCGAGTTGCCGGCCTCCCGCTGACGCTGGATCTGATCGATCTCGAAAGTGTCGAAGATATCGAGCTCGCGGGCGATTTCACGCTCGACGATATTCAGGCCCGCGGCGATCGAGGTGTTGGCCAGCCGGGCGCTGTCGCCCTCGGGCGTAGCGTGGGGCTCCAGCCCCAGCAGCATGCGCTGGATGGCCTCGCGGGAATAGCCGCGATCCGAGGAGAACTGGATTTCCGGTCCCGACAGCGGTCCGGTGACGTGCACCCCGATGACTTCGATGATGCTGTTGCTCGAGTGCTGGCTGCGCAGGCGGTATTTCGTTTCCGCATCGATATCCAGCCGGGGATCGAAACCCAGCTCCTGGCTGAAGTCGAGGCGCCCCCGCCGGATCTCGAAATTGTTGTTGAACACGATCAGGCGCCCGGAGTTGACGTCCAGCGACCCCCGCAGATACAGGCCTGCCTCGGTGCGCAGCAGATCCAGGTCGCCGCCCAGATAGAGCTCCAGTTCGCGATTGACGATGGTGGCGACCCGCGGCTGGGCGTGCAGACGCAGGTCGGCCATCCAGTCGGGAGCCACGGTCGCCTGCAGAGGATCGTTGCCCCCGCCGCCTTCATTGAAACTGCCGGTGTAGCGGGCCTTCATGATTTCAAGAGTGCCGCTGAATTTGGGGACCAGGGTGCTGTCGGGGCCGACGGGAACACTGGTCAAACGGCCGCCCTCACCGCTGACGACGGCGGCCAGGTCGGGGATGGAGGCCACCAGGAACCGGTCGAGGTCGAACAGGATATCGAAGGACTCCAGCACCAGCCCCTGAAACAGGACCTCCCCCTGACCGGTGAAGGTGCCCTTCAGACCCTCCTTGCCCTTGATGTCGGTCACCGACAGGACGTCGCCCTGGAAATGGCCGTCGGCGGAAACCTCGCGGTAGACTTCCTGCAGGTTGCGCAAGACGAACCCCGCGTTCCGGATCTCGAGGGAACCCTGGTACTGGGGATGGTCCAGTGGCCCCGATATGATCACATGGGCACCGGCGGTTCCGCTGGAAGTGACGAAGGCGTTGGTCGCCACCTCCAGCGGCGCCAGGTTGCTGCCCGCCGGGATGTCGATCTGCAGGAAGAACGGTCCGTCCAGGGGCGACACCGGCTCGCTCATGAGGTCCAGCTCCAAGGGGATCTCGATCCGGCCCGTCATGGCCAGGTCATCCTTGTGGCCGTGAAGATTGCCCAGGACCATCGATTCCCGGTCGACCAGAACCTCGCTGGTCAGTTCATCGAGATGGAGCCAGTGGATGTCGAAGGGAGCGCTTTTGACCTGGCCCCGGATCAAGGGGTCGGTGACACTGCCGGCCACCCTCATGCTCCCGTTGAACCAGCCGGCAAGGCGGTCGAGGGCCGGCAGGGCGAACTGGTCCAGGAAGGTCCAGTCGCCCTCAATGATGTCCAGGTCCAGGTCGAGATCCGAACGCCCCCAGAATTCCTTTACCGACGCACCCGGGGCCGAGACGGTGCCTTCGCCGGTGACCCGGCCGTAGTTGGTGCGCAGATCGAGTTCCTCGAAATCGACCGTACCTTCGCTGAAACCCGCCGTCACATGCATGGAGTGGACGTCGGCCAAAGGGAAGGGCGCATCCAGAAGGTCGGCCGTCAGGTTTACCTGGGGGTTGGCAGGTTCACCGCCCACCACCACGTCGGCCGTCATCCGGCCGGCCAGTTCGTGGTCTCCACGCAGAAACGGGTTCAGGAGGGCCAGGTCGAAGCTTTCCAGTTGCAGGGTGCCCGCCACCACCTCGTCTTCTTCGTAGAGGCCGCTGACGGACATGGCGCCCTGCTCGGAGGCAAGGTGCATGTCCGGCAGGGAGAAGTGGCCGCTGCCGACGGAGAAGTCCACCGGCTCCTGCAGGGCCCAGAGGGTTCCTTCGAGGTCGATGGACCATTGCTCCACGTGGATCCGGCTGACGGAGTCGCCGTAGTCTGCAGCAAGCTGCAGGAAAATGCTGGTGTCGCCGCGCGCGGTGCGGAAACTGTCGACCCTAGCGCTGGTGGTGCCGGCGGTCCCCCAAAGACTGAAATCACCGAAAGGCACCGCACCGAGAGTGAAATCCCGGCCGTCGATCCCCAGCGTTACCGTCTGGTCGCCGAGCAGGTCGTCCACCACGAGGGCAATTTCCCCCACGCCGGCGCCCACCGGCCCCAGGCCGAACTCGAAAAGGTTGGCCCAGCCGGCAAACGTCAGGTCGTCAAGGGGGCCCCGGACTTCGCCCTGTCCGTTGAGGCGCCCTGTGGTCGGCGGCCATTGCCATGCGGGGGGCACGGTGCTGATGTCTTCGGAGTTCAAACTCACGTAACCGTCGAAATTGCCGGAACTATCGGCCGCTCCCTCCAGCATGCCATGAAGGTTGCCGTACATGAGTTCGATCCGGTTGAAGAACACCGAATCCACCTCCGCCACCACGTCGACGTAACAGGTGTCGAAGGGCATGATCTCGATGAACCCGTCGTTGAGAACCCCGGTAACGCGGGTCCACATGGGGTTGTCGGTATGTTCGATTCGGAGCCTGCCGGCGCCGTTGGTCCGGGGCATCTCCTCTTCGCCGGGGATCAGGCCCTTGGCGACGTCGACATCCTGGACATCCCCCTCCAGCACGAAGGAAACGGTTTCGGGGTCCCGGATGTCGAAATGGCCTTCACCGGTAAATCTCGCTCCATTGATGGTGCCTGCCAGGTCCTTCAGCACCACCTCTTGCGGAGTGATGGTGGCCGACCCCACCAGGTCCCGGGCCTGATAACCCTCCACCTCACCGCTGAATACTCCCTGGTAGAAGACCACCTCGCCGGTCTTGGTGAACGTGCCGTCCAGATCGCCCTGGGCCTTGAACCCCAGGGCCTGGTCGAGCAGGAGTTCCACCTCGGGCGTGGACACCCCCTGGGCGGATACGGTGATATCCAGATCCCCGTCCCACCAGCGGCCGCCGGACAATTTGACCGGGTGATCGTTCACCTTGCCACTGATGTCCTCGACCTCAATTCCCCGGGAATCGATCTTCAGCTTCCCCCGCAATCCGGTCAACTGGCTCTCGTGGGTTTCCCAGTCCACATCGACCCCACGCAGCAGCGCCAGGACCTCCCGGCCGGTCCGAACCTCGGCTTGCAGATCGATCCGAGGTATCCTTTGCACCAGGCGGCCGCCGGAATCGGAAAACTCGAGGAAGGCGTCCCGGACCACCAGGTGGTCGATCTTTAGATCCGGCAGCCGGAGATCCAGCGTGCCCGGATCCCCCCTGCTGGTGGTGTCACCTCCGGCCATGGAATAGATCTCCGGGCGGGCCACTACCACCCGGCGCAGATGGGGCACCGCCCCGAGTGCCTGACGGATATCGAAATCGACGGTCACCGTGTCCGCCGAGATCAATACCATCCCTCCGGATTTCCCCGGCAGGGTCAGGGAAACGCCGTAAAGGTCGAGCCCTTCGAAGGTCCTCACCCGGAAATCCCGCACCCTCAATCCGCCCTCCTGGATCCGCAGCAGATGCCGGCTGACCAGGTTTGACCCGTAAGGGGCCACCAGGCGGGGGTGCGTCCCGAGATAATAGACCACCCCTATGATCACCGCCCAGGCGATCAGCAACGGCAGTCTCTGTGGTCTGACCCAACGCATCAGAACGGATACCCCAGGGAAAAATGCCAGAGGACGGACGGATCCTTGACATCAGTGGTTTCACTCACGTAACGAACCCGCTTGAGGGGAAAGCCAACATCCACCCGCACCGGCCCGAACGGGGTGTCGAAACGGATGCCGGTCCCGTAGCTGTAACGATAGTCCCAATCCTTGGTCGACGCCGGATCCTGGGGATCGCCCGGATTGGAATAGATGCGAAACCCCTTCATGCGGATGTCCCGCAGCTGGGCCCACACGTTGCCCCCTTCGAAAAAGAACACGCTGGAAAATTTCCAGCGCTTGAAGAAGGGCATGGGGAAACGCCATTCCACATTGGTCAACAGGAGATAGTTGCCGCCGCGGGCTGGATTGTCGGGTAGCAGGACGTCCGACGAGTAGTTCAGCCGGTCCAGTTCATCCTGGTCGGTGATCTGGGGACCGAGGCTGTTGTGGCGGTAACCGCGCACCGTCGACGACCCGCCGGCAAAGAAGCGGTCGTCGTAGGGCACGCCGTCGGGGCCCTTGTCCAGGGATTTGCCGTAGGGACGGGTGCCGCCCACCTTGAACCGCAGGGCCAGGACACCGCCGAGCGGTGTTTCATGATAGTTGTGCCAGGCGCCGGACCACTTGAAAAAGCTGAAGTCTCCACCCAGCAATCCTCCCGCCAGCTTGGCCGTCAACACCGTGTAGCTTCCCCGGGTGGGCCGGAACAGATCGTCCCGGCCGTTGATGTAGGTGGCCCAGTTCACGGACCGGGTTTCATCCGAGGTGCTTCCCAACTCCTCGAACCGCACCTTGAGGCTGTCCGGGGCGTAAGGGTGAACGGTCGGCGAGGTCAGCTTCCACCCCAGGTAGGCGTTGTTGGTCACCCAGCGGCTGGCTTTCCAGGTGGTACCCACATTCAGGCCGTGGCTGTCCAGGATGATGCCCGATTCGCCTCGCGTTTCCCGTTTGGTGTAGAGGTCCAGATCGAAACTGTAGCGGCTGCCCCGGATGTGCGGGTTGACATAGGAGGCGTCCACCCGGTAGTTGATCTGGCCCTCGTCGAACTTGATGGGGTTGCCGACCACGTCCTCCACGTTCCACGAAACCCGCGTGCGTATCTGGACCCTCCGCCCGGTTCCCCACAGGTTGTAGTGCCCCCAGGAGGCCAGGACGCGGATCCTTTCCAGGCTTCCCACCCCCACGCCGAACTCGTAGAAGGCCGGCTTGCGCTCGATGACCCGCACCACCAGGTCCGCACGGCCCACCAGGGTGTCCACCGCCACCGGCACGATGGTCACGTCCCGGAAGAGGGAGGTGGCCAGCAGCTGCCGCCGCGAGTCCTCCACCTTCTGCCAGTAGAGCGGTTCGCCCTCGTGGATCAACAGTTCCCGGTTCAGCAGCCCGTCCCGGGTGACGAGGTTGCCCGCCAGGCTGATCCGCCCCACGGTGTAGCTTTTGCCGGGGGTGATGTGATAGGTGATGGCTGCCAGTGGACCAGCACCGGAGACGGATTCCGTGATGGTCATTTCCGGACGGACCAGGGCATCCAGAAAGGCCTTGTTGCGGAACAGGTCACGGATGGCGTAGATGTCGCCGCCGAAGGCGTTCAGATCCGCGGGAGCAGGCTCCCCTACCAGGAGGAACATGGCCTGACGCAATTCCTCCACCGTGACCGGTCCGTTGCCCACGAAGGTAACCTGGCTGATCATGGTCTGTGGGCCCTCGAGGATGGAGATGTGCAGAACATCTCCCTCCTGAATCACCGTGGTGATGGAATCCAGGTGGGCGGAAACCAGATGGAACCCCCGGTTGCGGTAGAACGTTTCCAGCAGCCGGACCTGGGTGTCGACCAGATGGGGGCGGTATTTGGCGATGTGCAGGGGGCGGGTCCAGGTGGATTCCTGGATCTGGAGGAGCCTTTTGAGATCCCCGGAGGAGAAGGCTTCGTTGCCGGAAATCTCGATGCTGGCCAAGCGGTGGGATTCTAGGCCGTAATCCAGTTCCTCGTCGGCCAGGGCGAACGAGGTGCACAACGGAGACAGGAAACCGGCGGCCACGACGACCGAAATCAGGAAACGGCACCAGGCCGGCCTCCTCATTCCCTGGTCTGACGACTCGCCCTTGATCAAGTCTCCGCTCCGTCCGGTGCCGGGTCCCGGAATTTTCGTGGAAAATCCGGGACACTGGTGTTATGCCCTTGGCACGCTCCGCGCGCCCATCACCTTGAACCTCGACCGGGAACGACGGCCATGACGAAAAGACCAACTTCCCGCCCCACTCAGGGGACACCTCTGGCCCACGGCCTGGCGCAGGTCTGTTTGGCGGTGGCCCTCCTGCTGGCGGCCACCGGCTGCGAAAACGAAAAAAAACAGTTGGCCCTGACCGACCTTTCCGGGGACGAATACCGCTTTGTGGAACGAATGGTCGTCCTGGAACGCGCCAAGGCCGTGGCCCTCATTGACCGCCCTGCCGGGGACGCGCTCCTCGACTCCCTCGCAGTCGCCTGGGGCGACAGCTCCCTGGTCGAGACCGGGGCCGGTGCTCCCGGCGACCCTGTCCGTTCCGAAGCGGTCGCGACCCTGCTGCGTGAGGTGCTGGCCGCCGAAAGGGACTCACTCCTGGCCGCTCCACGGGCCGACCGTCTGCAGCAACCATTGAGGGAACCGCCTCCTCCGGTCCCGGTCAGCCCTCCGGAAGGCGAAAAGGAACCCGAAACCTGATCTATCCCCCCCCAACCAACCGTATTGTCGGGGCTGGCCCACGGGGTGTCCCCAATTTCCGGGTCATTCAGTACCCTGGCATCTAGTGCCCGGTCACCTTCCATACATCCAGCACCACCACGAAAGTCATGAACAGCAGCAGGATGATCAGTCCCACCTGGGTGGCGATCGCCTGCAGCCGCTCGGGCACGGGCTTGCCGCCCCGGACCACTTCGAGCAGCAAGAACATCACGTGGCCGCCGTCCAGCACGGGAATGGGCATCAAATTCAACAGGAACAAATTGATGGAGAAAAACGCGATGAAGTAGAGCAGATGCGAAAAACTCCAGCTCAACATCTCGCCCGCGGCCTGTCCAATGCGCAGTGGGCCGCCCACCGCGTCCAGGCCCAGGCGGCGCATCACGAAATCGCGCAGCACTCCGACGGTGACCTGGATGGTTCCGACGGTCCGCTGGTAGCCCAGGACCATGGCCGTCCCCAGCCCCACTTTCTGGTATTCGAAATAGGGCTCCATGAAGATGCGGCCCTTCATGACACCCGGCTGGATCTCCTTGAGTTCGGGCACCACGGCGCCGTTCATCCGCCGACCGTCCCGGGACCAGACGATTTCGATCTCGCGCTCGGGGCTGTCGTTGATGATACGAGCGATGTGGCTGAACGCGGTCACCGCCTGGCCGTCCACCTCCAGGATCACGTCGCCTTGCTCGAGACCGAGCAGGGCGGCGGGGCCGTTGCGCTTCACCAGACCCACGGTGGTGTTCCAGACCTCCAGGCCGATGGTCCAGTAACCGTCCCCGTCGTCGAAGACGGGTTGCAGTTCGACCTCGGTCACCTCCGTCCCGCGCCTGACTTCCACGACCGACGGCGGCACCGCCCCGGACTTGCGAACTTCCAACGGCACCAGGGCTTCTTCGAACTCACCCCAGTTGGTCACTGCCTCGCCGTTGACCAGGAGGATCTCGTCCCCCACCGCGAAACCGGCGGTGGCCGCCGGCGTGTCGGGCCGGATGTCGCCAACGGTGGTGAAGGGTATGTTCTGCAGCCCGTTGCCCATGACAAGGCCCGTGTAGAGCAGGAAAGCGAGCACCAGATTGAACAGCGGACCGGCGATGAAGACCAGCAGGCGCTGCCAGGCGGGCCGGGTATTGAGGTGCCGGTGTGGCGGGATGTTGTCGTCCGTCCCGGCGTTCTCGGCATTGCCTTCTTCGGTCCCAAGGGGATATTTCCGCTCTTCCCAGGTCCCCGTGTCCTGGATTTCCTCCATGACCCCCTCGCCCGCCATCTTGACGTAGCCGCCGAAGGGAATGGCCGAAAGAACGTATTCGGTTTCTCCCCAGCGCTTGCGGACGAATTTCGGTCCGATGCCGATGGAGAAGGTCTTCACGTAGACCCCGAAGAGCTTGCAGAACAGGAAATGCCCCAGTTCGTGAACGATGACCACGAGTCCCAGGGTAAACAGAAAGGCGAAAATCGTGATGGGTAGATTGCTCGACAAATCCAACCTCTATTCCCCGGCGGCGGATCGGCGGTCGACGTGACCGGCGGCCGCCCGGCGGGCTTGTTGATCGACGGAAAGGGCGGTGGCGAGATCGGGGATCCCACCTGGGCCGAGGTCCGTCAGACATTCTTCGATGACACACGGAATGTCGCCGTACCGGAGGCGGCCCTCCAGCAGGGCGGCGACAGCCACTTCGTTGGCGGCATTCAGAACAATGGGCGCGGCGCCGCCGGCCCGGCCCGCCTCGCGGGCCAGACGAAGGCACGGGAACCGCACCGGATCCGGAGCCTCGAACAGGAGTTTTCCCGTCTCCAGCAAGTCTAGCCTGCCCGCCTCCAGCGGCCAATGCTTTTCCCCGCTGATGGCGTACTGCAGGGGAATCCTCATGTCCGGCGTGCCCAGCTGGGCCAGCAGGGCCCCGTCGATGAACTCCACCAGCGAATGCACGATGGATCCCGGATGCACCACCACGTCGATCCGGTCGTAGGTGAGGCCGAACAGGTGGTGGGCCTCGATGATCTCCAGTCCCTTGTTCATCAGGGTCGCGGAGTCAACAGTGATCTTGGGCCCCATGTTCCAGGTGGGATGATTTAAAACCTGTTCCAGGGTGACCTGTTCCAGGTCGGCGGCCGAGGTTTCCCTGAAAGGCCCGCCCGAAGCCGTCAGGATCAGACGGCCGATCTCCGTTTCGGTGCGGCCGGATAGGCACTGCGCGATGGCGGCGTGTTCCGAATCCACCGGCAGGATTTCCGCCCCGCCGGCGCGCACGGCCTGGGCGACTAGATCTCCCCCCACCACCAGGGACTCCTTGTTCGCCAGTGCGATCCGCAACCCGCGGGCGGCCGCGGCCAGGGTGGGCTCCAGACCCACCGCGCCGACCAGGCCGTTGACCAGGCAATGGGCGCCGCTGGCTTCACGAACCGCTTCCACCAGGGCGGATGATCCGGGACCCAGGAGCCGAGGCGCCAGGTCGGGCCGCGAAGCCGCTGCGGCGTGGGCGGTCGGGTCGGTCACCGCCACCAGGGGCGGTTCGTGTTCGGGACAGTGGGCCGCCAGATCTTTCAGAAGACCGGTCAGCTCGCCGATCCTGGATCGGCAGCCGACCGCCACCACCTGAAGTCTGTCCGGATGGCGTTTCACCAGATCCAGGGTCTGGGTTCCGATGGAACCGGTCACCCCCAGGATGATCAGGCGGAGGGGCTCGGGAAACTCGAGCAGAGGCCGGCCGCAAGGGTACAGGGAACGACGGGCGCCATCATCGGCGGTGGCATTCATGGTGGTGGTCACCCCCTCCCTGTGGGTTGAACCATCAGACGATGAAGAAGCGGAAGTAGTAGTAGAGCACCGGAACGGTGAACAGCAGGGAATCGAAACGATCCAGGACGCCTCCGTGCCCCGGAATCAGTTCGGCCGAATCCTTGATGCCCACGTCCCGCTTGATCATCGATTCGGTCAGATCGCCCAGCTGGGCCATGACCCCGGTGACCAGCCCGACCACCGCGCCAGCCAGGGGGGTCAGGAAAGGCATCATGGTCTTGGCGCAGAGCCAGCCGCAGAAGGAAGCGGCCAGCAGCCCGCCGATGGCCCCCTCGACGGTCTTGTTGGGGCTGATGCGCGGAATCAGCTTGTGACGCCCGAGAGCCACGCCGAACAGATAGGCCCCCGTGTCGGTGGCCCAGGTCACCAGGGCGGCGAAGAACACCAGCCTGGCGCCGATATAATCGTCGAGGCCGAGGGCCGCGGGCAACTGGCGCATCATCACCAGGTGGCTGCCCATCCAGCCGATGTACATGATCCCGAAAATCGTCACCGCAATGTGGGCGAGGGATTGGGACATGTCCTTGCGGAAGAGTTCGCGCACCATGATGGCCAACAGGCTGCCGGTCAGGATGAGCGGCACGCCGATGCCCTGTCCCCAGGCGTACCAACTGATGGCCAAGGCGCAGAAATAGCCCAGCAGCTCGAAGGGCTCGTAGCCCTTGGCGCGCATCAGGACGTAGAACTCCCGCAGACCCAGCAGGATGATCAGGTCCGCCAGCACCAGGAAAAAAACGCCGCCCCGCAGGGTGATGAAATACAGGCAGGGAATCCCCACCAGGATGACGGCCACCCGCGGCAGCAGACCCGCCTTGAGGAATCGCCGCCAGGTGCGCGGGCGTGAAGCTTCAGGGGAATCGCCGGCGGGGGTGTCCGAAGGGAGGGGCGGCTGCCGGTTTTCTTCTGTCACGGGCGTACTTTCAGGAGGCGTTTCCAGCGGGCGGGGTCCAGCAGGGCTTCCCGCTCCTGGCGCTCGCCACCCTGGGGGTTTTCGGGCAGGGCGCCAAACCGCCGCTCGCGGTTCTGGTAATCGGCCACCGCCAGCAGCAGATCCTTCTGGCTGAAATCGGGCCACAGCACCGGGGTGATGAGGATTTCCGAATAGGCGGACTGCCACAACAGGAAATTGCTGAGACGCGCTTCGCCGCTGGTGCGGACGACCAGATCGGGATCCGGAAGGCCCGGCGAGTAGAGGCCGAGGGCGAATTCCTCTTCGGTGACCTGGTCGGGCCTGATTTCTCCACGCTGAAGCCTCTCGGCCAGAAGCCGGGCTGCATGCAGGATTTCCTGGCGCCCCCCGTAGGCCACCGCCAGGTTCAGGGTCAAACCGGTGTTCCCCGACAGGAATTCGATGGCTTTTTCGAGGGCCAGGCGCGCCTTGTCCGGCAGCTGATCCAGAGCCCCGCTCGCGACCAGCCGCACGTTGCGGCGGGCCAGTTCCTCGCCTTCGGCCAGCAGGGATTCCTGCAGGAAATGCCAGAGGGCTTTCACCTCGGCGCTGGGCCGGTTGAAATTTTCCTGGCTGAAGGTGTAGAGGGTCAGGACGTCGATGCCGATTCGGCCGCACATTTCCACGCAGCGCCGCACCGCGTGACGCCCGGCGCGGTGGCCGGCCACCCTCGGCAGAAACCGCTTCTGGGCCCAGCGGCCGTTGCCGTCCATGATGATGGCGATATGCCTCGGCAGACCACCCCGCCCGGTCACCCTTTCGACCAGGTCGTCTACCGGCAGCGCGGCCAGTTCATCCATGTCGTGCGGCGAAGCCATGGGCGGCGCGTCTCCTAGAGTTCCATGATTTCGGACTGTCTTTCCCCGACGATCCTGTCGATCTCATCGCAGAACCGGTCCGTGAGTTTCTGGACCGCGTCCTTGTCGCCGTGGAATTCGTCCTCGGTGATCTCGCCGTCCTTCTGTTCCTTCTTAAGGCTTTCGTTGGCTTCCTGGCGCACCTTGCGCACGGCGATCTTACCGTCCTCGGCGATTTCCCGAGCCAGCTTGCCCAGCTCCTTGCGGCTTTCCTCGGTAAGCTCGGGGATCTGGAGGCGGATCATCATGCCGTCACTGGAGGGATTGACCCCGAGATTACCGGCCTGGATCGCTTTCTCGATGGCCCCGATGACCCCCCGGTCGAACGGCTTGACCGTCAGCAGGCGGGGTTCGGGAGCGGCCACGGTCGCCAACTGGATCAGGGGCGTCGGCTCCCCGTAGTATTCCACCTTGACCCCGTCCAGGAGAGCGGGCGTGGCCTTGCCGGTGCGAATCCGGCTCAGACGACCCCTGATGGTCTCGATCTCTTCCTCCATGGACATCTCGGCGGTATCGGTGACATCGGCGCTCATGACTGTGACTCCTTTTTGATCCACGTTCCCGGCTGGGTACCTTCGATAACATGGACGAGATTGGCCGGTTCCGAAATATCGAATACGAACATGGGCAGTCCCTGTTCCGCGCAAAGGGTGACGGCGGTCAGGTCCATCACGCCCAGTCGCTGGTCGATGACCTCGTCGTAGGTCAACTGATCGAAACGTCGCGCGTCGTCGTGCTGGTGGGGATCCTTGTCGTAGACCCCGTCCACCTGGGTTCCCTTGAGCAGGGCGTCGGCGCTGATCTCCAGGGCCCGCAGCGAGGCGGCGGAATCGGTGGTGAAATAGGGATTGCCGGTACCCCCGGCGAACAGCAGGACGTGCCCCGCCTGCATCAGGGCCAGGGCGTCGTCCCGGGCAAAGGACTTGGTCAAGGGGCGCTGCTCCCGCGGACTCAGGACCTTGGCCCGCAAACCCTCGGCGCGCAGGTAGTCCCGCATGATCGAGGCGTTCATGACCGTGCCGAGCATCCCCACGTTGTCGGCCGTTACCCGGTCCACGATCTCCAGGTTGGCCGACCTGGCGCGGAAGATGTTGCCCGCCCCGACCACGATGCCCACCTGGACGCCCTGCTGGACCACCTGGCCGATGGCCTGGGCCAGGCCGGTCAGTTTCCGGTGGCTGTACTGTTCACCGTCGGACATGAGAGCTTCGCCGCTCAACTTCAGGAGGATGCGTGTGAATTTCACCGGAGGGCGACCTTTCCGTGGGGGTTGAGGCGGAATCATCAAAAAAAAGGCCCGGGCCAGCGACCCGGGCCCTGAAACGCTCCGGGCTAACCGCCGATCTGATAGCGCGAGAAACGATTGATCTGCATGTTCTCGCCCAGGGAGCCGATGATGGACTTCAAGTAGTCCTCCACCGTCATGTCCGGATCCTTGACGTATTTCTGCTCGAGCAGGACGATCTCACTGTAATACTTGTCCACCTTGCCTTCAACAATCTTGTCGATCATCTCGGCGGGCTTGCCCTGCTCCTGCATCTGGCCGGCGAGACATTAGTGATCATCAGCGGCGGTATCGATCTTTCGGTGGG
>CBDTUS010000100.1:0-13596 GCA_965363725.1 uncultured bacterium
GATGAAGTCGGCCAAGGTCAGCGGGCCCATGGGGTGGGCCATGCCGAGTTTCATGACCGTGTCGATCGCCTCGCGGTCGGCCACACCCTCCATCAGGCAGTAGACGGCTTCGTTGATCATCGGCATCAGCACCCGGTTGGCGATGAAACCGGGGTAGTCCTGCACCGTGACCGGCACCTTGCCCAGGTCCTTCGCGGTCTGGGTGGTGAACGCCAGCGTGGATTCGCTGGTGGCCTGCCCGCAGATGATCTCGACCAGCTTCATCATGGGCACGGGGTTCATGAAGTGCATGCCGATCACCTTGTCGGCGCGCCCGGTCACCCCGGCGATCTTCGTCAGGCTGATGCTGCTGGTGTTGCTGGCCAGGATGGTCGAGGGACCGCAGACCTTGTCCAGGGTGGTGAAGATGTCCTTCTTGATCTCGAAGCTCTCGAACACCGCCTCGACCACCAGTTCGCTGTCGGCGGCATCCTTCAGCTCGGTCGACGCGGTCAGGCGCCCGAGGGTCGCGGTGGCCTCGTCCTCACTGATCTTTTCCTTCTTCACCAGCCGTCCCAGGTTTTTTTCGATGGTCCCCAGGGCACGGTCCAGAAAGCTCTGTTCCACGTCGATCAGGTTCACGTCGTTGCCGCACTGGGCGAACACGTGGGCAATTCCGTTGCCCATGGTCCCGCCGCCGATCACCGAAACTTTCATGATCAGTTCCTTTCCCGGTCACCCGGATGTTCAGGGCAATGAAATGGCCAGGCTGACGGCGTCCCCGCCTCCCAGGCACAGGCTCGCGATACCGTCGTTGACCTGGCGGTCCTCCATGGCATACAGCAGGGTCACCAGGATCCGCGCACCCGAGCACCCGATGGGATGGCCCAGGCTCACCCCGCCCCCGTTGACGTTGACCTTGTCCTCGTCCAGGCCCAGTTCGCGTACCACGGCCACGGCCTGGGCGGAGAAGGCCTCGTTCAATTCAAACAGTCCGTAGTCGCCGATGGATTTGCCGGTCTTGGCCAGCAGGTTCTTGACGCCCGTCACCGGGGCCATCATGACCTCGTTGGGTTCGACGGCGCCGGTGCTGGCGCCGTCGATATAGGCCCTAATGGACAGGCCGTTTTTCTGGGCGAACTCTTCGCTGCAGATCAGCAGGGCCGCCGCGCCGTCGTTGATCGATGAGGCGTTGCCGGCGGTAACCGAACCGCCGTCCCGCTTGAAGGCCGGGCGGAGTTTGGCCAGGCCTTCGGCGGTGGTATCGGCCCGTGGGCCCTCGTCCCGGGCGACGACGATCGGGTCTTTTTTGCGCTGGGGCACCTCGACCGGAATGACTTCGGCGTCGAACTTGCCGGCCTCCCAAGCGGCGACCGCGCGCTGGTGGCTCCGCGCGGCATAGGCGTCCTGGTCCTGGCGACTCACCTCGAAGGTGTCGACCACCCATTCGGCCGTCATGCCCATGTGGTAGTTGTTGTAGATGTCCCACAGCCCGTCGTGGACCAGAAGGTCGGTGACCTTGCCGTCGCCCAAACGCAGGCCGTCGCGAGCCTTCAGCAGGGCGTAGGGAATCTGGCTCATGTTCTCGAAGCCTCCGGCGATGACGCACTGCTTGTCGCCGGCGCGGATGGCCTGGTCGGCCAGGGCCACGGACTTCAGGCCCGAGCCGCAGACCTTGTTGATCGTCATGGCGCTGACCGAAGAGGGCACCCCCCCGAAGATGGCCGCCTGCCGCGCCGGATTCTGCTGGAGGCCCGCCTGGCAGACGTTGCCCATGATCACCTCATCCACCTTGGCGGGATCGAGGCCCGTTCTTTCGAGAACGGCCTGCACGCACAGGGCCCCGAGCTGGGGCGCCCGGACCGAAGCCAACCCTCCCTGGAAACGGCCGATGGGAGTGCGGACGGCCTCGCAGATCACGGATCGGTTGCTCATGTTTCAGTCTCCTTTTCAGTCAGCCAGTTCGTGGCGTCCGATGACCATGCGTTGGATTTCGCTGGTCCCTTCGCCGATCGTGCAAAGTTTGGCATCCCGGTACATGCGTTCGACAGGGTATTCGGTGGTGTAACCGTACCCGCCCAGGATCTGGATGGCCCGGTCGGTGACGAACATCGCCGTTTCGCTGGCGTGCAGCTTGGCCATGGCCGCCAGATGGGCGTAGTTCTCCCCCGCGTCCTTCTGCCGGCAGGCCTCGTAAGTCAACAGCCGGGACGCCTGGATCTGGGTCGCCATGTCCGCGAGCATGAATTCCACGGCCTGAAAGCGGGCGATGGCCTTGCCGAACTGCTTGCGTTCCTTGGCGTAGGCCCGGGCGGTGTCGTAGGCTCCCACGGCCAGGCCCAGGGCCACCGCTGCGATCGAAACCCGGCCGCCGTCGAGGGTCATCATGAAATACTTGAACCCGTCGCCCTCCTCGCCCAGCAGGTTTTCGGCGGGAATGCGAACGTCCTCGAGGGTCAGGGGCGCGGTGTCCGAAGCCCGCATGCCCAGCTTGTTTTCCTTTTTCTCCACGGTGAATCCCGGGGTGCCCACCGGTACGATGAAGGCGCTGATGCCGTGGCTGCCCTCGGCCGTGGGGTCGGTCTTGGCGGTGATGATGATGGCCCCGGCGAAATGGGCGTTGGTGATCCACATCTTGGTGCCGTTCAGCACCCAGTGGTCGCCATCTTTGACCGCAATGGTGCGGGTCCCCCCCGCGTCGCTGCCGGCTTCGGCCTCGGTCAGTCCGAACGAAAGCAGGGATTCGCCCGTGGCGGCCGCCGGCAGGAACTCCTTTTTCTGTTCCTCCGTGCCCAGCCTGGCAATGGGCCAGCAACCCAGACTGTTGTGGGCGGCCACCGTCAGGCCATGGCTGCCGCAGACCCGGGAAACCTCCTCGACCACCAGGGCATAGCTGGTCATGTCCGAGTCGACGCCGCCGTAGGCCTCGGGAACGGCGAGGCCCAGGAAGCCGAGCTCACCCATCTCCTTGACCGTGGCGGCGGGAAATTCGCCGGACCGATCGATTTCCGCGGCGATGGGCGCCAGGCGCGAATCGGCGAAATCCCGGGCCATCTGGCGGATCATTTTCTGGTTTTCGTTGAGAAGCATTTCCACTCCCGGCAGGCCTGCAAAATACCGATGAATTCCCGCTGAAAAATACGCGGGAGCAAGTCGTACGAACGACTTGCCAGACTACCTCAACAATGGGAACAATGAAAGGGAATTCAACCGTTTTGGCCCCGCCCGGCGGGATTTCATCCGGAGGGCGCCCAGGGGGATGGTCCGTGAAAATGGGACGGACCGGGACTCCTTTCCCGGCCCGTCCGCCTGCCGGGTCACGGGGACGGCCCGGCATGGGAGGCAGTAGAAAAATCAGCGGAATATGGCCTTCACCCCTCCGAAGGATCGACCTTCGGTGGGCACCAGGTCCTGGCACAGATTGGGATCCCCCGGGGTGGGCTGGCACCCGGTCCCTACGGGATCCTGCTCCCCGCCATACGGATTGAGGCCGTCGAACAGGATCCAGTCGGTCTGATCGGCGTTGAAGCCGCAGGACCGGTCGTCTTCGGCCTCGTGATCGTCGTAGGAAATGGAGAACATCAACTCGAACTCCGGCCCCTCCGGACCCTGGAAGACACGAAGCAATTGAACGAAATCACCTCCGTTGTTGAGGCTGAAACCGGACGTCGTCAGGCCCATCCCCTGTTGCCAAGCAACAGCTTCGGACCCGTAGAAAACCGCCGTTTCGCCGGGGTCCAGTACTCCGGACAACCTCAGGTGCGGCTCCTCGCCGAGGATGTCCCTCAGAAAATAGTCCGCCAGGTTGATGGGATCGGGACCCGCGTTCATGACCTCGATCCATTCGTCGCCCTTGAAATCGACCGTCCCGTCGCCGTCCCAGTCGCTGGCCGGGTCGGCCAGCACCTCGTTGATGAAGATCTCCTCGTCTTCCAGGGCGGCGGCTCCGTGAGGGCCACCGGCCAGAAGAAGGGCCGCGAACAGAAGCGTGATACCGACCCCGCCGGCCGGCCGTGACATGATCCTGGAGCGCATGATAGACTCCATTCTGGGAGGCGCGCCAATGCCCGGTACCGGCGGCGCCTCTCTGCAACCGCTTCACCGGGCCCACCACCTCAGCCAGAAACGGACCCGAACATGGTTTTCCGCATTGGGGTCATCGGGGCCGGCGCCCATGGCACGCGTTATCTGCGCCACGCCCGGCGTGATGTGCCGGGAATGACCGCCACCGCCCTGTGCCGCCGGGACCCGACCGAGGGCCGACGTCTCGCCGATGAATTCCACTGCCGTTACCACGCGTCACCCGCCGACCTGATCGCGGATCCGGAGGTTGACGGGGTCGTGGTCTGCACACCGCCCGCCTCCCACTTCGATCTCGCCCGGGCGGTCCTGGCAGCCGGCAAACCCCTGCTCCTGGAAAAACCCATGACCGGCACCCTGCGGCAGGCGGAAAAACTTGTCCGGTT
The DNA here is from genome assembly GCA_965363725.1 of uncultured bacterium. GTDB lineage: Bacteria > Krumholzibacteriota > Krumholzibacteriia > LZORAL124-64-63 > LZORAL124-64-63 > JAGLCY01. Next base: position 4,446 of record CBDTUS010000100.1, read on the forward strand.
GGACGCGGCGGCGACCCGCCCCCTGATGCTTGCCCAGGCCCTGCGCTGGAACCCCGTCATTCTCAAGGTGCGGGAGTTGGCGCCCAGCCTGGGCCGCATCCACCTGGTGCGTCTGGCCCAGCGGCTGGCCCCCACCACCCTGCCGTGGCAGCGCGAGCTGTCCGAAACGGTCGGGGGTTCGGTGCTCCTGACGGGAGTGCACATCTTCGACCTGGCCCGATACCTTACCGGCTCGGAGTTTGTCAGCATGGATTCACGCCAGACGCAGGTGATGAATCCGGTGGTCGAAGACCTGTTCCTTGCCCGCGGCCTCCTGACGGACGGCGCCTGGGTCAGCCTCGAAGTGAGCAAATTCACCCAAAGCAGGGCCTGTTGGCTGGAGATGGTGGGAGAAGAGGGACAGTTGCTGGCCGACTACCTGGACGGAGGGATCACCTTGCGCCGGGGCCGCCACGAGGAAACCCTGAAGGTTTCCGCAGCGGTCCCCACCTTGCCTCCCCTGCTGGCGGACTGGCTGGCCGCGGTGCGGGATGGTCATCCCGTCCCGGTCACCGCGGCCGATGGTCTGGCCACCCTTCAGGTGGTGGACGCCTGTTACCACTCGCACGCCTCGCAGGCGACCGTCGCGGTGGGGAAAGCCCCGGAATTCTAGCCGGCCATGATCCGTTCGATGCCGCCCCTGGCGATGGGATGATATCCTCCCGCATTGGCGGCGAAGATTTCCTGGGCGAGGTCCTTGGTCTTGGCGCCCTCGAACAGGGTGGTGTACAGGGGTTTGAGGTATTTCATCCGACCAACCTGACTCAGGAACTCCGCGGTCCGGTCGAAGGTCGGCTCGTACCCGCTACCCGTGGCGATGATCAGCCAGTTGCACAGGATCTCGCTGTTGCCCTGGCCGGTGAGGGCGAAATTCTCGTCGAGCCAGGCGCAGTCCTCCTGGGGAAGGGTGCGCGGCAGGGCCTGCAGGAAGATCTGCCAGTCCTCCGGGCTCCACTTACTGGCCGCAGCGACCTCGGGTCTTCCTCCGTCGGACCAGCTCTTGGCCAGGTTTTCCAGCATCGCCAACCGTTCGGACTCGAACACCGGGGCGTTGTCCGGCAGGCCAGCCTGGTGGATCCACTGGTCGGCGCGAACCTGGTCGGCGACTCCCGGCAGTTCCGCGTTCAGGAACTCCTCGAACTGGGCGGTGGTGATGGACGTGAAGCTGAAGTGCTGAATGTATTTCTTGATGAAGGCGTCGAATTTCTCCCGGCCGACGGCCTGTTCCAGCAGCGCCACGAACAGGTAGCCTTTCTCGTAGGGCACCAGCGAGTAGAACTCGTCCGGGTCCGATCCCTTGCTGTCGGTTTCCAGCTGGGTGAAGGGAGAATCCATCCCGAAGGAGTTCATGGCTTCCATCAGGCCGTTGCGACCGATGGCCGCGGCCAGCGACTTGGCCTCCAGCCCGCCGAGATTCTCCAGGATGCGCCGCTCGGCCCAAACCGTAAAACCTTCGTTGAGCCAGAAGTCGTCCATGGTGGCGTTGGTTACCAGGTTGCCGGTCCAGCTGTGGGCCAGCTCATGGGCCAGGACGTTGACCAGGGAACGGTCACCGGCCAAAAGCGTGGGCGTCAGGAAGGTCAGCCGCGGGTTTTCCATGCCGCCGTAGGGGAACGAACCAGGCATGACCAGGAAATCAAACCGGTCCCACAGGTAGGGGCCGAATACCTCTTCGGCCGCCAGGAGCATCTTGTCCACATCGGCAAATTCCCAGGCTGATTTCTCCAGGGTCTCGGGCTCGGTGTAGACACGCGAACGAGGGCCCAGGTCCTGGGACACGATGTTGCCCACGGCGAAGGCGAACAGGTAGGGCGGGATCGACTGGGGCATCTCGAAACTGAAGGAGCGGATGCCGGCGGAATCACCCGCGGCGGCCTGACCGGGGGCGGCGGCCATGACCACGGTCAAATCCTCGGGCACGGTCATCTTCGCGGTGAAGGTGAACCGGGCCAGGGGTGAATCCTGACAGGGAATGACGCTGCGCGCGTGGATGGCCTGACACTGGCTGAACAGGTAGGGATGCTTGCCGCCGTCGGTCTGGGCGGGTTCCAGCCACTGCAGGGCGCTGGCGGTGGGGCTGGTGGCATAGTCGATGGTAAAGGAGTCCGCGCCCTGCGGCAGGGTGACCCGCAGGCAGGAACCCAGGATATCGTCCTTCTCGGCGATTTCCCAGGGCAGTTCGCCGCCGTCAGACCCCTTCACGCCCTTGATCTTCAGATCCCGGGTGTCCAGATCCAACGGCCCACCCACCGGTTTTTCCAGGGTGAGGGTAGCCTTGCCCTCGATTCTGCTGTTGGAAAAATTCACGTTCAGATCGAGGTCCATGCTGACGACCCGGCCCTGGTCCAGGTCGCTGAAGGAATGGGGATCGCGTCGGCTCAAAACAGTACCTCCGGAAAGGGCCTTCCTGCGCAGCAGGAAAATGGGGATTACATCGGGTCCATTGTCGCTGTGAATGCGCCTGTCCGCAAGGCCGAGGTGCACGATTCGGGGGGCGACGCCGGCTTGGTCGTGCCGGATATCCGTGGTATTCTTATGTTGCAGACAATCACTCAACCTGCGGAGGAAGCTTCCATGCGCGACGGAATGACCCGCCTGGAAACCTACACCAGTGAAATCGAAGCCGAAATCGCCAAAGGGCGGCTCGAATCCCTCGGCGTGACCGTGGTCCTGGAAAAGGACAACTGCGGCGGCATGCGCCCCCACCTCGATCTGCAGGCCGGGGTCAAGCTGTATGTACCTGACCAGGAGACCGATAAGGCCCGGGAAATCCTGACTGACAAATCCGTGGCGACAACCACCGGTGTGTGGGTCTGCAGTTGCGGAGAAGAAATAGACGGCAGCTTTGACGCCTGTTGGAAATGCGGCCGCGACAGGGAATGAATCCGAAGCCCCCCTTGATCCCACTGTTCCTGTCGGCGGTCCTTTTTCTGGGTGGCCCAGCTTCGGGTTTCGAACGCCCCGCTTTCGAGCCCAGTCCGGCCAAGTGCCAAATTCCCCTTGCCATGTTACCCAGCGACGATTCCCCACCACCACCGGCCGATGACCGCGGCTTCGACGTCCTCAGTTATGACCTGGACATCAACCTGGATCCGGTGAGTCGGACCGTCACCGGCACCGTGGACATCGGGGTCAGGGCCCTGGATCCGGGGCGGACCCGCTTGCGGCTCGACCTGGTCGATAACATGATCATTGGCGGCGTGACTTTCCGGGGCGCCGACGCGCTCTACACCCATCAGGGCGACAGCCTCGAAGTGGTCTTCAGCGAGGCGCTGGCCACCACCTCGACCGAGACGCTGACCGTACGCTGGCACGGCCGGCCCCTGCCCCATGGAAATTTCAATACCGGCCTGATGTTCCGCACCAACGAAAACGGCACGCCGGGCTTCCCCGACGACGACCTGCCCATCATCGCCAACCAGAACCAGCCCTGGTCGGCGCACTCGTGGTGGCCCTGCAAGGACCATCCGTCTGACAAGGCGCTGGTCAGCCTGACGGTCACGGTTCCTGACCATCTGAAGGCCATCTCCAACGGCACCCTGATGTTCGAAGACGCCCCGGCGCCGGGGCTGCGCCGTGCCTCCTGGCGCGAGGCCTATCCTATCGCCACCTACCTGGTTTCGGTGGCGGCCACCAACTACGATTCCTGGAGCGAGGACTGCCTGCCCGGCGACGCGCCCCCCGTCCGCCTGGACTTCCACGTGTTCCCCCACGATCGGGCCAAAGCCGAGTATGACCTGGCTCGCACCTGCGACATGATGGATTTCATGGTCGACCTGGCGGGGCCCTATCCCTTCCCGGGAGAGAAATATGCCCAGGTGGAGTACAAGTGGGCCGGGTCGATGGAGCACCAGACGGCCACCAGCCTCAGCCCCATTGTTTTCACCGGGGACCGCTTCTTTGAACTGGTGGTCATCCACGAGCTGGCCCACCAGTGGTTCGGCGACAGCCTGACCCCGGCGGTGTGGGCCGACATCTGGCTCAACGAAGGATTCGCCCGCTACATCGAGGCCCTCTGGCTCGAACGCACCGAGGGCCGCCAGGCCTACAACGACTTCCTGCGGTTGATCGGACCCCAGCGACACCCCGACCTATTCGTGAACGCCGGGGTGCTGGGCGATCCTGACCCCATCCTGCCCAACACCCTGGTCTACGACAAGGGCGCTTGGGTTCTGCACATGCTGCGGATGTGGATCGGGGATACCGTTTTTCGGGAGTTCCTTCACAGCTACGCGACGGCGCCGGAACTGGCCCTGGGCAGCGTGACCGCCAGCGACATGATCCGCTTCGCCGAAGCCGCTTCAGGGCGCGACCTCAGCGGTTTTTTCGGCCCCTGGTTGACCACTTCGCAGGTCCCGGTGATCAGCAGCGAGACCAGAAGGCTCCATCCCGGCCAGGGAAACCAAGGGGTCGTCGTCACCCTGAACCAGCTCCAGACTCCCCTCTTCCAGGTGGCCGTGCCTTTGGTCGTCCACACGGAGTGCCGCTCGATTCCCGGAATCATGATGATGGACGGGGCCTCGCATTCCCTGACCCTGGAGACATCCTGTCGGGTCGATTCGGTGTCCATCGATCCCGAGGGCCTGGTGCTGATGCGCCAGGGATCGGCTCCGCCGCCCGTTTTGCAGGTGGTCGGCCCCTGGCCCAACCCCATCACCGCGGCCGGGGCTGAATTCAGGATCTACTTGATGATGGATCGGGAAGTTATTGCCAGGATATACGATGCACGCGGACGCCTCGTAGAGGAATCACCCTTGGGGAATCTGGCCGCCACCGGACCGATGGACGACCCGGCCAGCGAACCACACCTCTGGACCTGGCCGGACGCAGCCGGCGCGGCCCGGATTCCCGCCGGGGTCTACTGGGCGGAATTCGAGGCTTCAGGAGTTCGCGCGGTCCGCAAGCTCACCTTCCTGCATTGAACCCCCTACCGCACCAGAGTTATCTTGATTGAAGCCCGCAGGGAGCCCGCCTCCAGCAGCCCGAGATACATGCCCGCCGAGAGCCGGCGCCCGGCCCCGTCCCGCCCGTTCCAGAGGACTTCGTGGGGACCCGCCGCAAAGGTGACGTTATCCACCAGGGTCCGAACCACCCTCCCGCTCAGGTCATGAACGGTCATCCGCACCGCCTGGGACCGGGACAGCCGGAAAGAAAACACGGCGCCATCACCGCCCGCACGGCCGGCGCTGGCGGCAAAGGTGAGTTCCGCTTCGCCGCCTTCCATACCGGAAGGATCCACCGCCGAGACGCTGGCCAGAAAAGCGAACTGGTCTCCCGCGTAACCGCGCAGGTCAGGGGCGTAGTCCAGGGATCCGCTGATGCCGCTGACCGGAGGCAGCCACTGGCTGCTCACCCGGCCGTCCGACTCCAGCAGGAAGGCGGCCAGCTTCGCCCCCGGAATCTGTGCGGGCGTCAGGTCGACATCGAGCAGATCGAGGTAGATTTCGATTCCGGTGGTGGCGGTCGCCGCGTCCTGGACCGAAGAGTCGGTGACCCCGCCCGTATTGGTGTTGTCCAGGGCGAACCTCATCCCGTGGGGATTCGACCCGCCGGACAACAGCCCCAGGCCGCTGCCCACCAGGCCCTGTCCCCGGTAGGTCTTCACCGCTCCCCCTTCGGTGGCCAGGGCGTATTGGTCGATGTAGATAGTTCCCGCCCAGGCGTTGGCGAACAGCAGGTGGTCAGGTGCAAAACCTTCGTCCAACCTGGTCCCGGTCAACTGGTCCGGCCCGGCCGGAGGTGGCACCATATTCCCCAGGTCCAGGATATTCTGCCCGCCGGTCTGCGTGTCCAGAAGGATCACCAGGCCCGTGCCGTCGGTGGCCAGGTTGCCGGTCAACCCCAGAAACAGGGAGTCGCCGGAAGCCCGGAAATAGAGCTGGTTGAGCTCGGACTGGTTGTCCCCCAGGTGGGTGGGACTGGCCTGGGTGCCCAGCAATCCGGCGGGGCCGAATTTAGCCGGCAAGTTCCTCCCGTCCACCAGGGATGACGGCGGCTCCGGCGCCGAGACCTGCACCGCAAGCAGGGAGTAGCCGAAGGGATCCAACTGCAGGGGATAGGCGTCCTGGTTCTGGTCGGTGAGGTCGGCGTGGACCGCCCCCGTGACCACGTCCACCACGCTGGTCGAACCGGCGGGGATGTAAAAATCCCCCAGGTCGAGTTCCAGGAACTGCGGGGCCCCGCTCACGTTGATCGCCACCAGGATCTGCTGGTCGTCGTGGGCCCGCACGAAGGACCAGACGGCACCGCTGCTGACGAGGACGGGATGGTACCCGCCCCTGCGCAGGGCGATGTTGTCGCGACGCGCTCCGACCAGGTCGCGGTAGGCCTCCAGCAGCGAGCCGGACACCCCTTCCTGTTCCTCGACACTGCGGCCGTCGTGGTCCTGGGAGATACGCCCGGCCAGCACCGCGGGATTGGCGGCGTCGTAGTTGGACATCGGTGGCCCGGCCACGGCCTTCCATTTGAAGGGCTCGCGCATGGGAATGTCCGCCGCGTCCCCCGGATAGGAGGGATTCTTGGCGCCGCGCATGCCGATCTCGTCCCCATGGTAGATGACCGGAGGAAACGGCTGGGTGAGCAGGACCGCGGCGGCCGCCTTGCCCTTGTCGAAATCATCGCCGATCGAACTGGCCAGACGGTCCACGTCGTGGTTGCCGATGGTGGTCATCAGGGTCCCGGTGCCGGCGGCACCGTTCAGGGCCAGCACCGCGGCGGCCATCTGGCTGTACAAGGGCTCGGCGTATTCCCAGCGCAGGGCGTCCCGGGCCCCGAACTCGAAGGGCTTGGTGAAGGCCGCGTCCAGGCCTGTCAAAAGTTCGACGCCCTGGCTGCCCCAGTCGGCCTGCTCGGCGAAGACGAACACCGCCGGGTTGACCGCACGCAGGGCTTCCCGCCAGGGGGCCCAGAAGGTATCGAGGTGGTATCCCCAACCGTCAGGTCCGTTGGGATAGGTTTTCCAGACATGGTCCAGGCGATAGCCGTCCAGGCCGTCGGAGAAATCGTCGTCGCCGTTGGGGTCGAGCCAGTACCGCGCCCAGTCCGTCACCAGAGTCACCGGATGGGAGTCCCTCAGATCCCAGTGGATGAAGCCCACCTGGTCCCCGTTCCAGGTGTTGTAGGTGAAGCCCTGGTACTCGGTGTTCGGGGGATTAGTGAACGCCAGCCAGCCGTCGAACGCGCTGCCGGGATTTCCCAGGGCATCCTGGAAGTAGACGGAGTCGTGACTGACCCCGTAGTTGACGAGGTCCACGAACACCTTGATGTCCTGCAGGTGAGCCGCTTCGCAGAAGGCGGTGAAATCGTCTTCGGTCCCGAACCATGGATTCACCTCATCGCCTGGCCCGTGCTGGTACCCGTGGTAGGCTGGAGAGGGGAAGATGGGGTTCATCCATACGGCGGTGACGCCGAGGGAGGCCAGGTAGTCGAGAGATTCGGTCATGCCCCCGAAGTCACCGAAACGGTAGGTGTCGCCGTCGGAGTCCCGCCAGCAGATAGGCATGAAATGATAGAAGACCTCGTCGGCGATGTCCTGCTGGCCGACCGTCGGAGCGGCCATCACCAGCAGGAGGCCCAGAACCAGAAATAGAATTCGAGGGCACAAACGCACACCGACCTGCTTGTTGGAAACGACGAACCCCGGTGAAAGACCAACCAGCCGTCATTATAACATACCGGTCGTCAATCCACCGGCACCAGGGGGGCGAAGCGAGGGTTGATGTGCTTGCGGCCGGCCTCATGGAAATCGATGGTCACCATCATGTCGTCGCCGCGGCCTTCGACCCGGCTGACCACGCCGCTGCCAAAGATCCCGTGGGACACGATCTGGCCCTCGTAGAAGGGGGTGTCCTGGACAACTTCATCGGCCCAGTCAGCGTCCTGCTCCGGCAAGTCCGGCTCCGATGGCCGGTGCGGCTGGGATGGCGGCTGTCGCTGTCCCCATTCGTCGGGCAGGACGGACCGGGAAGTGGAATGGGAACGCGAGCCGGTCGGACCCCGGCCCGTGCCTTTACCGAACCCCGAGGAATCGCCGAAGAGGGACCGCGCCACCGGGGCCTGGATCCGGGTGCCGGAATCCAGATGGCGCCGTTCGATCAACCCGTCCGGAACCTCGACCAGGAATCGGGACGGCAGGCTGTCCTGCCATGAACCGAAGCGGCGTCGGCGGGCCGCGTGCAGCAGGTAGATTCGTTTTTCGGCCCGGGTCATCGCCACGTAGAAGAGCCGCCGTTCCTCCTCCAGCCCGTGCTCGTCCTCGGCGCTGTTGATATGGGGCAGGATGTCGTCCTCGCAGCCGGTGATGACCACCACGGGAAACTCGAGACCCTTGGCGGTGTGGATGGTCATCAACCGGACCGCCCCTTCCCCGTCAACGATCGTGTCGGGATCGGCCACCAGAGCCACCTGCTCGAGAAATTGGTCCAGGGTGCCCCCCCCCGAGGATTCGTGGAAACCGGCGGCGGCGTTGATCAGTTCGGCCACGTTTTCGTTGCGTGATCCCGCGGAGTCGGGATCGTCCGCCTCCAGGTAGCCCTCGTAACCGATGTCCTTCATGATCCGGACCACCAGATCATGGACCGGTTCCCCGGTTCCGCCCAGCATGCGCCAACGCACTGCCATATCAAAAAAGGCGCGCACTCGCTGGCACGCTGCTGGGGCTATTTCCTGTTCCAGCAGTCCGGGATCCGCCGCCGCTTCGCCCAGGGTCATGTCCATGCGTCCGGCCAGACCGACCAGCCGGTTCACCGTCGTGTCGCCGATCTTGCGCTTGGGAACGTTGATCACCCGCTGGATGGAGATCTGATCGGCGGGATTGGCCACCAGTTTCAGATAGGCCATCAGGTCGCGTACTTCCTTACGGTCGTAGAAGTGCAGGCTGCCGACAATCTGGTAGGGGATGGAAGCCCGCCGCAGGGCGTCTTCCAGCACGCGGGACTGGGCGTTGGTCCGGTACAGCACCGTCACGTCGCCGCGGGTTGCGCCCGCGGCCACCTCGGCCCTGATGATGTCGACCAGGCGCGCGGCCTCGTCCTCGTCGTCGAAGAATTCCTCCTCGCACAACAGGTCACCGTCAGCCCCGCTGGTCCACAGGTTCTTGCCCTTGCGCTGCCGG
>CBDTUS010000101.1:0-13443 GCA_965363725.1 uncultured bacterium
TCTTGTGCCACCCCCCTCGACCGGTCCCTCGCCTCGCCGGTCACCCTGGATGCACCCATCGGGAGGTATGGAGACATGACGAACATCACTACGGAAATCCTGACCAACATCGAAATCGGCGCGCCGCAACACCATGAGAACATGACGATCCACCCTGTCATATTCAAGGGGGCCATTGGCCCGGACTACATTTCCCTGGAGGAAGCAGTGGATAGTAAGAATGTGGTCATCAAGGAAATTTCAGCCGATGGCAGCGTTCCCAACCTGGCCCTGAAGAACAAGGGGAAATCGGCTGTTCTGATCCTGGATGGGGAGGAATTGCACGGCGCCAAACAGAACCGCGTGGTGAACACGACCATCATGGTGGCCGCGGGTGAGGAATTGCTGGTTCCCGTCAGCTGCACGGAACAGGGGCGCTGGTCCTATCAATCGAATGAGTTTTCCACCTCGGACCACGTCATGCGGCATGATGTCCGCTCACGCAAGATGGGTTCGGTCCATCTGTCCCTGAGCCAGGGGCGGGGCTATGCCAGCGACCAGGCGAAGGTGTGGCGCGACATCCAGTACATGGCGGCGGAATCGGGGGTGTCTTCCCCCACGGGGGCCATGAACGACACGTTCCGGGAATATGGGGACAGCATGAAAGAGTTCATCAATGCCTTTCCCGCGCAAGAGAACCAGGCGGGCCTCCTGGCCTTCATCGACGGGCGCCTGGCCGGTTGCGATTTCGTGTCCCGGCCCCAGGTCTACCAAAAGCTGCACGCCAAACTGCTGCGAAGTTATGCGGTGGACGCGGTGGTGAAGCGGCCGCGGCCGCATAGGGACCCTGCCGATGGTCCCCAGGGAGATCCGGTGGCCGATTTTCTGGCTGCCGTCGCCCAGTGTGAAGGGAAGTTCTTTCCTTCGGTGGCCATGGGGGAGGATGTCCGTTTCCTGGGACCGGACCTGATCGGGTCGGCCCTGGTGGTGGATTCAGGGGCGATCCACGCCGCCTTTTTCCCGAAACCGGCCAATGAGGAACACCGTCGTGAACCGAATCTCCTGATGTCCAAACTCAGGGCGGGAAAATTGTGGAGCAAGCTGACGGGGTAAGGAATTTCCAGGTGGGAGGGCCCCCGGGGGCCCTCCTTTTTTGGTGGCCAGAACCTAATCCTGCCAGGGGACGACCAGGTTCAGCTGCTCCAGCTTGGTTTCCAGTTCCTGCCGCTCGCGATTGCGGAGCATCTTGCCGGTTTTGCCGATCTTCAGCCATCCGGCCTCACGGGCGATGGCCCGGGCCTTATCCAGGTCGTGGGCCCCGACCGCGGCGATGATCCCGTATTCGATCCGGGAAAACACCTTGGCGCCCATGCGGTAGTCCTCGAAGGCCTCCCAGGTCAGGGGCACCCAGCGGGCCACGATTTCGCGCCCGATGATGTTGGCGTATTCGCGGATCTCCTGCTGGGCGTGGGGGTCCATGCGCAGGGCCAGGAAATGCAGCAGGTTGTGCAGGTCCATCTTCCAGTAGGCTTCGGTGTAGGTGCACAGGGGCAGGTCCTTGCGGGCCTGCTCACGGGCGATACCGGCTTCCAGCCGTTCATTGTAAAGGGCGCGGGCGGTGCCGTGGAAATCGGCTTCCTTGCGGGTGAATTCCTCGCCGGCCTCTTGGTCCAGCCAACCGCTGCTGCCCTGCTTGTTGTCGGTGGCCTGGATGCGCCACTGTTCGGGGGCGGTTTTTTGGGTTCCTTCGATGGCGATGGAATAGCGAGTAGAAACTTCATTCGTAGAGGCAGTTCTGTGACGTATCCACTGTCGCCAGGCATCCATGGGCACGCGAACGTGGAACTTGATGACGCACATCTCGAATGGCGTTGTATGTCGGTGTCGAAGTAGATATCGGATCAGGCCCCTGTCGTCGGAGGCTTTCTTGGTGCCGGCCCCGTAAGAGACGCGGGCCGCCTGGACAATCGCGGAGTCGTCGCCCATGTAGTCCACCACGCGAATCAAACCGTCATCCAGAACCTTGAAGGGTTTGCCGAGGATCCCGTCGAGGGCTTCGGAACGGGGGCGGGGCAAAATTTCCGACCGTTCAGGGCGCGCATCCATGTGTTCTCCTATTGGTGTGGCTAGTCAAAAGATTTTCGGATGGCCTGATCGACCAGCTGGTCGTCGGCGTGCACGGGCAAGGTGACACGCAAATCCGGTTCCAGTTTCATGGCCTGGCGGGCGGCGAACTCGGCCCCGGAATTGCGGGCCCAGGCTCGGCGCGTGATCCCGTTGTTCACATCCCAGTGCAGCATGCTTTTCAAGCGGCGGTCCGCATCGGCGGTGCCGTCAAGCACCATCCCGAAGCCGCCGTTGATGACCTCGCCCCAGCCCACGCCGCCGCCGTTGTGCAGCGAGATCCAGGTGGCTCCGCGGAAACTGTCGCCGATCACGTTCTGCACGGCCATGTCGGCGCAGAACATCGATCCGTCGTAGATGTTGGCTGTCTCGCGGAAGGGACTATCCGTGCCCGAAACGTCGTGGTGGTCCCGGCCCAGCACAACCGGGGCGGTGATCTCACCGTCGGCGATGGCCTGGTTGAAGGCCGCCGCGATGGCCCTTCGGCCCTCGGCGTCGCTGTACAGGATGCGCGCCTGGCTGCCGACCACCATCTGGTTGGCGCCCGCCTGGCGAATCCAGAGGAGGTTATCCAGGTACTGTTGCCGTGTTTCGTCGGGGGCGGAGGCAGCCAAGGCCTCGAGAACGTCGCCGGCGATCCGGTCGGTTGTCTCCAGATCGGCCGGATCGCAGCTCGTACAGACCCAGCGGAAGGGTCCGAAACCGTAATCGAAACACATGGGACCCATGATGTTCTCAACGTAGCTGGGATAGATGAAACGCCCGTCACTTTTGGCGATGTCGGCCCCGGCCCGGCTGCATTCCAGCAGGAAGGCGTTGCCGTAGTCCCAGAAATTCATGCCCTGGTCGACGCACCGGTTCACCGCCGCGATGTGCCGCAGTAGCGAGGCCTGGACCCGGCTTTTGAAGGTGCCCGAGTCGGTCGCCATCATGGCGTTGCTTTCTGCGTAGCTCATCCCAGCGGGATAGTAACCGCCGGTGTAGGGGATGTGCAGGCTGGTCTGGTCGCTGCCCAGTTCGACAGTGATGTCGCTGTCGGCCAACGCTTCCCACAGGTCGATCACGTTTCCCTGATAGGCCAGGGCGATGGCTTCCCGGCCGGCCTTGGCTTGACGGATCCGGTCCAGCAAAGCCGGCAGCCCGGTGAACACCTCGTCCACCCAACCCTGTTCGTGACGTTTTTTCACCGCGTCGGGATTGACCTCGGCCAGAACTCCGACGCAGCCGGCGATCACGGCGGCCTTGCCCTGGGCACCGCTCATGCCGCCCAGACCGCTGGAGACATAGAGCTTGCCCACCAGGGGATTTTCGTCTCCGTCCCCCGACAGGTAGAGCCGTCCCGCGCCCAGGATGGTGATGGTCGTGCCGTGCACGATCCCCTGGGGCCCGATGTACATGTAACTGCCGGCGGTCATCTGGCCGTAGCTGGTCACGCCCAGGGCGGCCAGGCGCGTGTAGTCGTCGCCGCTGCTGTAATTGGGGATGACCATGCCGTTGGTCACTACCACGCGGGGAGCGTCGGGTGAACTGGGGAACAGGCCGTGGGGGTGGCCGGAGTAGATGGCCAGGGTCTGCTCTTCGGTCATCTCCGAGAGATATTTCATGGTCAGCAGGTACTGGGCCCAGTTCTGGAAGACGGTGCCGTTGCCGCCGTAGGTGATCAGTTCGTAGGGGTGCTGGGCGACTGCGGGATCCAGGTTGTTCTGGATCATCAGCATTATGGCGGCGGCCTGCGGGGTCACCGCGGGATAGTCGGACAGAGGCCGTGCGTGCATTGCGTAGGCCGGCCGGAAACGGTGCATGTAGATGCGTCCCCAGCGCGCCAGTTCCTGCGCGAATTCCGGGGCGAGTTCTTGGTGCATGTTCTCAGGGAAGTACCGTAAGGCGTTGCGAAGAGATAACTTTTTCTCCTCGAGACTCAAAAGCATTGGGCGTTCGGGTGCCCGGCTGACGGTGGGGTCCTCAACCGGCCGCATAGGCGGGACATCGGCGATGCCCTGGCGGATATGGTGCTGGAATTCTTCCCGGGTCATGGGAAAACCTCGGCGCTCGCGGCGCGAAATGTATCGCTGGAGAAATTCGGGCGGGGCAAAGATAGCACAAGGGGCCCCGCTTGCACAGGGCCCCGAAACGGAAGGGAAAAATGACAGGGCGGCCTAGTTGCTGGGGTGATCAGGGTGGTCCTTGTGGGGGTGATCGTCACCGCCCGCGGAAGCGACCATCTTGGCATGTTCGTCGATGGTCTTCTGCCCGTGTTCATGAATCTTCTTGATGACCGCCGGATCCCGGGAGGTCACCAGGTTGATGAGCCCGCCGCCGGTGACGAAATTCTCGAAGGTGGCGCCGGCCATGTGCAGCCCCCCGTAGGACTGGCAGAAGCCACACAGATACATCTCCTCGCCGGCCATGAGTTTTTCACCGGTGGCCTCCATTTTCTTCATGGCGCTTTCGAAGGCCTTCTCATAACCGGGGGCGATGACCGTCACGGTCATCATGCCGTCCGCCGTCAGGTGATTCTCCCACTCCATGTTTTCCATCAGACCTTTTTCCTGGGTCATGGGCTGGCACATTTTGCAGTTGTCCAGGTCGAACCAGGGATCACCTTGGGCAGCGAAGGTCGCCGGCAGGAAAAGGGTCGCCACCGCAAAAACAGCCAGGAGCAGGGAAATTCTTTTATTCTTCATGATGGTCATCCTCCAACCAAAAGAAACGATGGATCGTGCCTGAGGGGAAGCCCGCGAAGGTCGGCAAATCGTCGGTTCAGGAGCGGGCCGCTTTTTTCCAGCCTAATAACGAACCGTCAATCAAGCAAGCGGTGCCGCAGATCGGCGATGGCGCCGGGCCCGGTGCGGCAGCAGCCGCCGACGACCCTGGCTCCGCTGTTTACCCACTCCCTGGCGAGACCGAGCCAATCCCCGTCACCGGGCGTGGGAGCCCAGGTTCGGGAGTCCGGCTGATAGTGTTCCCCGGAGTTGGGATAGACAATCAACGGCTTTCCGGTGATCCGGAGGGCGATGTCCAGCAGGGGACTGATAAATCGGGGTGCGGTGCAGTTGATCCCGATGGCGGCCACCCCGGGAGCCTCCGCGCAAAGTTCGACCGCCTCGCCCAGGGGTGTACCGTCGCACAGAGAGGCGCCGTCTCGGCAGCTGAAGCTGAACCAGGCCCACTTTCCCGGGGTCTGGCCCAGCAATTCCAGCAGGACGGCTGCCTCTTCCAGGTTGGGCAGGGTTTCACAGGCCAGGAGGTCGGCTGCGGAGGAAGCCAGGATTTCCCACCGCTCACGGTGGAAGGCCTCCAGTTCCCGGGTCCCGGCCTGGTAGCGGCCCGCATATTCCGATCCGTCGGCCAGGTAGGCTCCGAAGGGACCCACGCTGGCGGCCACCAGAGGGCGCAGGCGGCCATGCGGGTGGGAAGAGGCCGCCCAGAATTCATCGCGGGCAGTCAGGGCCAGATCCAGGGCCAGTTCGAACTGCCGCCCGGCCTGCCGGTGGTTTAGTCCGCGCTTGGCCAGCCCCTGGAAGCTGGCCTGGTAGGTGGCCGTGGTGATGATGTCCGCCCCTGAGGTCAGGAAATCCCGGTGGAGAGCGCCGATGGCTGCGGGATCTTCGAGCAGGACCCGGGCCGACCACAGCTCGTCGTCCAGATCGTGGCCACGATCCTCCAGAGTAGTGGCCAGACCTCCGTCGAGAATCACGGCCCGCTGAGTCCCCAGGAAACGGAAGAGGGGATTGGGATCGGGCATGGCGTCTCCCGGAAGGAAGGGTGGATGGCCGGACGTCCTGTCTTCCTGCAAGGTAAGGGCAGCGATCCCGGAGCCCCACCAAAAATCTCTCATCGGCGGGCCGGCTGAAAACCTGTATAGTAAGGCGATGGAATCGGGACGACCCGCCTGCCAACGAAAGGACCGTGTCATGGCCTCTATCGTCGACCGCATGATCCGGGCTGCCAAGCTCGACGTCACCCTGTTCGAGGAAGTGGACCGGGACGAAGGAAGCATGAACCAGGCCATGGGCGTGGTGCTCATATCCAGTCTGGCCGCGGGCCTTGGGAGCGCGGGCCTCGGCGGACCGGTGGGATTGGTGTTCGGCGGCCTCGCCGCCCTGGTGGGCTGGTTTATCTGGGCGGTCCTGTCGCACTTCATCGGCACCAACATCCTGGCGGAACCGACGACCCGAGCCAGCCTGAACCAGGTCCTGAGGGTGACGGGATTTGCGGCCGCGCCGGGCGTGATCCGCATCTTTGCCATCATTCCGGTTCTGGGAACACTGGTTAGCCTGGTAGCGTCCCTGTGGATGCTGGCCGCCTTCGTCGTGGCCATCCGCCAGGTCCTGAACTACAGCACCACCGGACGGGCGGTGGGTGTCTGCGTCATCGGCTGGCTGGTCCAGTTCGTCATCATTTTCATGGTCGCCGCGCTCGGTGTGGGCGGTGCCGCCCTGCTGGCCGCCGGCTGACCCACTCTTTCGGAAGGCTTGACATGATTCGTCTCCTGGTTGGATTTTTTTGCCTGCTGACAATGATGTCTACGGCGGTGGCGGCGGCCGAAGAGCCCGTCTACCGGACGCAGAATGAATACCCCGTGCTGGATACCATGACCGCCGAGCGGGATTCCCTGCTGGCTTTCCGCGATTCCGTTCGGGCGGAAATAGACGTTCTCTATGCGGATGAGAAAAAGGCGAAGAAAGAAGCCGCCAGGGACCTCCGCGTGGACTGGTCGCAGATCGAGACGCCGACGGACCCCGACCAGTTCGATCAGCTCTGGCACACGCCACCGGTCCCCCAGTACTACACCGGAACCTGCTGGGCCTTCTGCTCGACCTCCTATCTGGAAAGCGAGGCCAAACGAATCAACGACGTCGAGGTCAAGCTGTCGGAAATGTGGGTCGTCTACTGGGAATACTATGAAAAGGCCCTCAGCTTCCTGAGGGAATTCGGTCACACGCCCGTCGAACAGGGCGGGCAGGACCACGGGACCTTGGAGATCCTCAAGAAGTACGGGGCGGTGCCCCACGCGGCCTACGCAGGCGTCCTGGACAGCGAGGGCCGACACGACCACACCCTTTTGAATCGGGAGCTCAAGAGCTATCTCAACTGGGTGCTCGACAACGGAAGCTGGGACGAAGAGCAGAACCTGGCCTACGTACGGTCCATCCTGGACAAGCACATGGGGCCGCCGCCGACCGAGTTTGACTGGGAGGGCCGGACCTATTCGCCCCCTTCATTCCTGGCCGAGGTTCTCCAGCTGGACATGGGGCAGTACCGCTCGGTCGTGTCCCGCATGGACGAACCCTTTCGGAGCGAAGTGCTGCTGGACGTGCACGACAACTGGCGGCGCAAGGATGACTACTTCAACCTGCCCCTGGATGATTTCTACGCTGTGATCAAGCAGGCGGTCGCCGATGGTTACACGGTGTCGATCGGCGGCGACAACAGCGAGGCCGGGATGGACGGAAAATTCGACGTCGCCATCGTGCCGGAGTGGGACATCCCGTCGGAATTCATCAACCAGGGCAGCCGTGAGTTCCGCATCGCCAACGGCACCACCGGCGACGACCACGGGGTGCAAATCGTCGGCTACACTTCCCTCGGTGATCGTGACTGGTTCCTGATCAAGGATTCCAATCGTTCCAGTCGCCTGGGTGCCCACAAGGGCTACTACTTCTGGGACGGCGACTACATCAAGCTGAAGATGCTGAGTTTTACTATTCATGAGGATCGGCTGGAGGAGTACCTGAACTAGGGGTACCAGACTTTCGGTGCCTACACAAAAACGATCCCGGATGTCCTCGTGCCTGTGGATTACCGGGATCGTTTTTGTGCAGACACCGAAAGTAGGGGCGCCTCGGGTTATTCCTCCCAGACGATTCTATATGAAATCACTTCCAACTCGCCATCGTCAAAGCGGGGATTTTCGAGGTCGTCATCAGCGTAGCTGCCTGGGGAGGCATTGCGGACCATGAGGAGGCGGTTTTTCCCGACCAGGTACCACTTGTCGAAGAGAGGATCGCCGTCGCCGACGATGTCCACCTGGTGGGTGAATTCACCGTCCAGGTTGAAGAGGTCGTAGCGGACCATGACGCCAGGTCCTAGATCGTGGTGGCTGGCGGAGGATTCGACCCAGACTTCGGTGCCCCAGGGATTTTCCATGATCCACAGGGATCCGATACAGGGGGCGTGATCGCCCACGGCTATGGGCAGGCCGCTCTTGCGCCACTTTTTTTCCAGCGACTGCCGGACCTTTTTTCGGGCGGCCGGGGTTCGAGGCGGTCCGGCGAATTCTCTGGTGACTTCCAGGACCGGGGCGCCGGAAGCGTCGTACACCCGGAGCAGATACCGGTCGCGTTCCGGGGCAATCCAGAGGCGGCCCTTTTCGTCCAGGTCCCATCGCCCGACCAGAGGGTCGTACATCCGGCCCTCGTCCACGACACCATCACTGGAATCGCGGCGATTGAGAGTTTCGCCGAAGTCGACGTAGACGGTCGTCAACGCCCCGTCGAAGCTGCACCCAGCCAGGATGTCGAGATTGGCCTTGATCTGGCCGTCGAAGATCGATCGGGTCATGGCCAGGACAATCCGACCGTGGCGGAGACGCCCGAACCAACTGCCCAGGAAACCTTCCTGTCCCTCAGGGAAAAATGGCTGCACCGAACCGGCGGGATCCCCCTGGGAGTCCAGCCAGACGATTTGGGCGGGGAAGCGGTTCAGAAGTCCGAACCTGTCCGGGCCGAGCAGCAAGTTGCCGGCCATCGTGGTTTCGCCGGGCCCCTCGCCCTGGCGGCCGCGTACGAAAAGAAATTTTCCGGCCGGGTCGAAGACGTAGGTCTCCTGCTGCTGATAGTCGAGCAGATAGGTGTTGCCCGCTTCATCGACCGCCAGATCGACCAGGGATCCGAACAGGAACCCATCACCTTCCGGACCGGCGCGCCATTGCTCCTGCAGATGCCAGTTGCGAATGGTCTGGGTGGGCCGCAGACCGTTGTCGACCCGGGGAACGGGGTCGGCGAAGGAAACGGCCGGCACCAGAAAATGGGCCAGAAATAATGAGGACAGGATCAGGGATTTCATAAAGGTTCTTCCGCAGGGGAATGGAACAAATCCTCGCCTGACCAGTATATACGAGATGGCCCTGTCCGGTTCCCTCGAAACCTGGGGGCGACTTGGTTTGACATCTTCCCGGGAGGTTTGAACGTGAATAGAAAAATCCGGCCGCTGCTGGGCCGCCTGGTGCGCCACTGGGTTTTTTCCTCCCTGTTGGTCGTCCTGACGGTCTTCACCTTCCGTTCCGCCATCGCCGACTGGAACGACGTCCCCACCGGGTCCATGAAGCCGACCATCCTGATCGGCGACCGCATCTTCGTCAACAAGCTGGCCTACGATCTCAAGGTGCCATTCCTCGGCAAACAGCTGGTCGCCTGGGGCGACCCACAGCGGGGCGACATCGTGATCTGCTGGTCCCCCGCCGACGGCGCCCGCCTGGTCAAGCGGGTGGTCGGTGTGGCGGGTGATATCCTGGAGATGAAGAACGGCCGGCTGATCCTCAACGGGACCTCCCTGCCCTATGCCGAGGCCGACCGGAACATCCTGGCCCGGGGCCTGGGGGACGAGGCCGACGACTACCTGTTCTACACCGAAGATCTTTCCGGCCGCCCGCACCCCGTGGCCGTGACTCCCGGGATCAGGGCTATCCGGAATTTCGGTCCGGTGACGGTGGCCCTGGGCCAGTACTTCATGATGGGGGACAACCGGGACAACAGCGCCGACTCACGCTATTTCGGATTCGTGCCCCGGGCCGATGTGGTCGGCCGGGTCGAAGGCATCGCCTTCTCCCTGGATTACGAGGACCACTACAAACCCCGCTGGTGGCGATTCTTTTCGCGGTTGATCTGACCGCAGATTTCCTCGTCAATTGCCTTTGCGGCGAAACAGGTTGAGGTACTTCCCGCCCTCCACCGGTATGTATATCTGTTCGTAATTGGACACGAATTCCTCGTGGGTGACGATGTCGACTTCGCGGTCCAGCGGCGGAATCAGGGTGGTGCGCGGCTGGTCGGTGATGTCGACGTTGCCGATCAGGATGTAGTCGGGGCGGCGCGCCAGGACCAGGGCGGCATCGTGTTTTTCGTGGCCCGCATATCCGTGGGTGAACTCCATCTCCAGGTGGGCGATCTCCGGATCGACCAGCCCATAGAAGTCGTAGGAGCGGACTCCCGTTTTCCAGGGAATGTAGCCCGCCGGCCCCAGGGCGATGACGGCGTCACGCGGCAATTTGTCGGCCAGGGCGTCACCGGCCAGGATCCAACCGCCCAGGTTGGCTTCACTCATGTGGATGTCCACCAACCGCCGCTGCTTGCCCCAGAAAGAGGGGGGCATCAGGGCCAGCCCCACCACCAGGACAAAAACGGCGGCCCCCTGCAGCTGGGACAGCCAGCCGGCCTCCGCCGCCAGGGCCACCACCCCGACGATCAACACGGGCAGGATCGGCACGAAAAAACGGAACATGCCCAGCATGTCGCCGCCGATGATCGTGGCGTAGAGGAGCCAGAAAACGACCAGACCCGCCCCGAAGATGGTGTCCCGGGGCCGCAGCGTGGCGAATCCCCCACCCAGGCCCGCGGCGCCTCCGACCACCGCCAGCGACAATCCGTAGTTCAGCAAAAAGGAGAGGGTGTAGGGCAGGCCGGTTCGGATCTGTCCGGCCAGGTCGCCGGTCTTGGCGTAGTAGGTGTTGGGCAGCCACCATCCGTAGACGTCGTGCCGCCAGATGAAGAAGATCGCCGCGCCCAGCAGCAGGACGACCCAGCCCAGCGACCGTCTCAAATTCTGGAAAAACGTGGCGTCCCGCGGGCGGGCCATCGACCAGATGAGGAAGATCACCGCCAGGGCCGGTCCTTCGGGCCTGGTGAGGATGAGCAGCACACCGGCGAGGCCGACTCCCAGGGAATTTCGCGTCAGGGCCAGACGCCAGGCCAGCACGACCCACAGGGTGAACAGAGGTGTTTCGAGGCCGGCCAGCATCCAGGCGGCGGCCGCCCCGGCGCCCGCCAGCAGCAGCTGGGCGATCCGGCCGGGGACGGGGCTGAACTCGGAGGCCCGGGGCGCCAGGATGCGCACGATGCCAGGCGCCAAGGCCAGGACGCCGGCCATGGCGGCGGCGCCCATGATCCTGGCCCAGAGCAGGGCGGGCAGGCCCAGTTTCATGCCGAAGGAACTCAAGAGGACCCACAGGAGATTGCTGTACCCCTCGACCATTTCGCCACGGTTGAACACCAGCCCGTGCCCGTCATTCAGGTTCTGGGCATACCGAAACGAGATGAAGGCGTCATCGATGACGAACCGGAAGATCAGGCCGTGCCCCACCAGCAGGGCCAGGGCCACCAACCCCCACAAGAGGTTGCCTCCAAGACTGCCGGCACTGTCGCCATGGCCCCTCATGACCGGGACCCCGGATCGCCGGTCAGGACCTCGATGGCGACGCCGCGTCGGCGCAGCTCGGCGATCAACTCGTCTCCGGGCACCACCAGTTCCTGGCAGCGGGCCCCGGGCGCATCGATCCGGCCGGCCGCCAGCATCCAGGCGATGATGGCCGCCGGGAAACCGGTCATGCGCATCATGGCCGAGATGTCGTGAGCGTCGTCGTGATGGTCGATGATCCGGACGGTTTTGCGGACGGCCAGGCCCTCGGCGTCCCAGCCTTCGGCCTCGGCCAACAGCAGGACCACGTCCGGCCCCGGCAGGTCGAGCTTTTCCTCCATGAGGCGGGCCAGCATCTCGCGGGGCGCGACCTTGCCGTCGCGAAATTCCCGGGGCCGGGAGTCGCACAGCCCCAGATCGGCCAGCAGCTTCATCTGGGCGCAGTGGCCAGGGTAGCGGATGGTCTTGTAGTCGAGGTTCGGCACGACGCCGTCCAGGTTGCGGGGCAGGGTGGAGGTGCCGCCGCTGGTCTGGAACGCTTCCAGATCGCCGAAAGGCTCGGGGAAGGTCAGGGTTTCCAGCTCGCTGAGGGAGGGCACGGTCTTGAGCCTTCCTTCACGGATGACCACCGCCGGTTCGATGTATTTGTTGATCAGCCCTTGAACGGGAAACACCACCTTGTAGTTCATGGGCGGCAGGGGATCCGCCGGCAGGCCGCCCACCCGCAGCTTGAGACTCTCGGCGCGCTCGAGCCCGTCTACCAGCCAGTACCCCAGGATACCGGCCAGGCCCGGGGCGAGCCCGCAGTCCGGAATGATGGTGACGCCCTGGGCGACGGCCTCGTCGTGCAGTTCAAATTCCCGAGCCACGATGTCGTTGTTGCTGCCCAGGTCCAGGAAATGGGCCCGGGCCTCGACGGCCATGGCGGCCAGAGTGGCGTTGAACCAGTAGTTTACCGCGCTGACGGCCACATCGGCATCCTCCATCAGCGGGCCGATGGCGCCCGTATCACGGACATCGGCGCAGACCGTCGTCAGGCGGTTGTCCTTCAGGCGCGCAACCAGGGCGTCCAGATTGGCCTGGTCGACGTCCACGGCCACCAGACCGGTGGTGCCCGGGGCCTGGTGCAGCAGATCGTAGGCGATGGCGGTGCCTTGGAGGCCTGCGCCCAGCAGCAGGTACTTCACGTCATCCTCCGTGTGGTCGGTCGTTGGACGATGTTCCGGGACGGGCCCGGAACCGCGTCCCATCATAAAAGGCCGCAAGGCTCCGGTCACGCCACAAACCGAAAAAATAATCTCCGGCCCGCAGGTGGAGCAATCATCCCTTTGACCTCACCCAGCGGTGAGGCTACTATCTTCATGCTATTCATGGTTTCCCAAAAAACCAAGGAGATCGTTATGCCCGCCAGGACCGTCGCCAAGTCTTCCGGGAAAGTCGATGCCAAGACGCTGCAAAAGAACCTCCTGGAGCTGATCCGCCGCACGTCGGCCGAACTGCCGTCCGACGTGGTCCGGGCTGTCCATCAGGGCCTGCGTCGGGAAAAGAAGGATTCCATCGGCCGCTACGCCCTCAAGGTGATTCGCGACAACATCATCATGGCCAAAGACAAGTCCCAGCCCCTGTGCCAGGACACCGGCGTGATCATCTGTTACGCCGACCTGCCCGCCTGGTGCGACGAGGCGACCTTCCGCAAGGCCTATGAAAAGGCGGTGGTCCAGGCGACCAAGGTAGGCTACCTGAGGCAGAACTCGGTGGATTCCATCACCGGCAAGAATTCCGGAACCAACCTCGGACCAGGGAGCCCGTCGTTCCACTTCCATCCGGCCCGGGGAAAATCCCTGCGGGTGCGCATGATGCTCAAGGGCGGCGGTTGCGAAAATTCCAGCACGCAATACAGTCTGCCCGACAACCGGATCGGCGCCG
>CBDTUS010000102.1:0-13279 GCA_965363725.1 uncultured bacterium
AGTTGTCCTGGTCCGGGTCGCCCGTCAAACAGAAATTTTGGAAGAGGCCAACTAGGCTCAAGAGTGTGCAAATATCTTTGGATCAATCTGGCGGAGTAAAAACAAACGGAGCCTTGAACGTGCTGGTCCCCGCCTCGATGGCCGGAAAAACCCAACCGTGCATCTGTTCCACCGCGCATCCAACCACGGCATCGGACCCGAGGGAGTTTTCGACGACAGACACGTCGGTCACCCGGCCGCTGGCCGCGACCGTCAGGCTGACCACAAGTTTGCCGCGAAGGCCGGCGTTCCGCTTAAGCTCGTTTTCATAACAAAACTGGATGCCCGGGGCATACCGGCGCACCACCGCCAGAAGAGATTGGTTGCTGCGGCCGACTGCACCTGACCCGCCAGCGCCTGAACCACCGCTTCCGGATCCTCCGCCTCCATCACCAAAACTCAGGTCGGCGATGCCGGCAATGGCCACTGCGTCGGTGGACAACGATGTGCCTCCGATGTCGGCCGTCTTCAGGTCGCCCACTCCGGAAACCGAAGCCAGCTGGGCCGAGCCTCGTCCGCCACGCGTTCCCCGCCGCCTTTTGGTCGGTTTCTTCTGGGATGCCTTGTCGCCCGCGCCGGCGGTGGGCAGGGCGCTGGTCAGATCGTCGAGCGCCTTGTCCAGGGATCCGGTGACCTGGGCCAGATTCTGGGTCACTTCTTCGGTGGCCCTCTTGCGACCCTGAACGCCCTTGTCCGGAGCAACTTTGGGTTTGACCGCGGCGCGCCTGACAGGTTCGGGGATCGTTTTGGGTTGGGGCTTTTTCGCCACCGTCGGCTCGGGAGCCGGCGGGGCCTCGGGGATTTCGATCCGTGTGGCCGGAGTGTCCGCGGCCGGAGCCGAAACCACGGGTTCGGGTTTGTCCAGGATCAATCTGGCGTAGCGTTCGGGCATTTCATCCAGGCTGAGGTCACGAACCGGTAAAGGCGGCGCCAGGAAGATCATCACCAAAGTAATCAGGCCCAACACGCCGGCCCCGACCAGGCAATGGCGCAGCGCCCCTTCGATGCCGCCCACAAGGGGCTGCTGGTAAACCTTCAGCGGATTGGCGACGGCGCTCATGCTAGGAAGCTCCGATCACGGCCAGGGAAATGTCGGTATAGCCGTTCTGGTTGCAGGTGTGCATGACGCGTTCGAGTATCTCGAAATTGATGCCCTGGTCCCCCTGAATGGCGATGCGACCCGGCTGCTCCGCCGTTCCCCGACGGCGCGCCAGATCCAGTTCCTGGGCGCGGACCCTTTGGAGCTCAAGGCCGAGCGTACCGATCATCAAATCGCCCTGGGCATTGGCATCCGAAATCTTGGCGACTTCGCGTCCGTCGATCATGATGGTGTCGTCGAACACGGCCACCACCAGCGCCGACTGGGGCGACTGGTCGCTGGTGGACTCGGGCAGGTTAACCCCGGGCACCGGCGAGATGACCTCGCCCTCCACCACGAAACTTTTCAACAGGAAAAGAAGCAGCACCGTCAGGATGTCCATCATGGAGGTCATCCTCAGCTGGAGCTTGCCTCCGCCGGAGCGGCGTCCTTTTTTGCGGAACTTTTTCGCCACCTGAATCTCCGTTCGGTCAGTCAGCGCCCAGCAACGAGGCCTTGGGCAGCCCCGCGTCGCGCGCGGAGTCCATGACTGCGATGATGTCGTCGTACCTGGTGTGGTCCCGTGACAGGATGACCACGTCCTCGTTCATGGGATAGGCGGCCACGATCACCTGGAAAGCCATGCTCAGCTTGTCCCAGGCCTTTTCGTCCCCGCGGGAAATCTCCTTGCGGTCCAGGCCATGGCCGGCCAGAACAAAACTGTTGTCTTCGATGGCCACCGTCAGCCCCAGCGCTTCGCCGGGATCCTGGGCCACGGTTTCACCCGGGGGCGGGGCTTTCATGTCGATCACGGTCACGTTCAAGAACACGGCCGAGATCAGCAGCATGGGGATCAGCGCCACGAACAGGTTCATCAGCGGCATGATCTCCAGGTCATCTTCGACATGGGACCGCAGGCTGCGGGTGTTGGCTCGGGCGGACATTCCTAGGCCGCCTTCTTCTGGGTGTTCGGGGTTCCGGCTTGACGGCGGCACAGGGCCTTGACCAGGCGGACACTCACTTCATCCACCTGCTCGACCACGGCATCCACCCGGCTGACCAGAAAACCGTGAGCCAGCATGGCCGGCACGGCGACTATCAGGCCGAAGGCCGTCGTGTTCAAAGCCTGGCTGATGCCCGCGGCCAGGAAGGCCGAACGCTGCGAAGGGTCGGCGGCGCCCACGGCGCTGAAAGCGGTGGTAAGGCCGAAAATCGTACCCAGCAAACCCAGCAACGTGGCCGAATTCGCCAGCAAGCCGAGGAAAGAAAGGCGGCGCGACAAGGGCGGCAACGCAACGGACGCTTCGGCGTCGGCGGCGGCGTGCAGTTTCTCCTCGTCGGAAGCGTTTCGGCTCAGGATGCCCATGGCCACGGCGGAGACCGGACCCTTCACTTTGCGGCAAAGGTCATAGGCCTGCTGCCGGTCGTTGTTGGTGACGCAGCGCAGCAGATCGTCGCCGAACTTGCGGGAGTTGATGCGCGCGGCGCGGCCGATCTCCCAGAAGCGCTCGGCGATGAGCGCCAGGCACAGCAGGCCCACGGCCAGGATCACATACATGAAGGGGCCGCCGCCGGTGAAAAAATTCGCGAACGCAGTAACGGGATTCATGGTCATTGCTCCTTGATCATTCGGGAAACGCAGTCGTCGATCACGACGAGTCTATCGGGTCCGGCCACGCGCCGAGCCACAGTCAGGGCGTCGGGGCGCAAGGCCAGGCCCAGGTCTTGAGGATGGCGCGGGTGTTCGCGCGAAGTGATGAACAGAACCTGGGGCACCGCCACCTCGCCTTCGATGGTGATGGAGTCCAGGGTCTGGACTGGTTCTTGTTGGTCGGGCTCGGCGGCCACGGCGGTGGTTCCTACCACCAGGGCCAGGATCAAAATGTTGCGGATCATCGTTGGTCCTCCCGGGCCGCGGCGGTCACGGTCACGCCGAGTACCGTGGCCAGGTCGTCGGGATCATCGCTGGCCAGCTCGCTGTACCGGGCAAACCATTGCCGGCCGGCTTCTTCGTCGTAGAAGTAGTAGGTGTCCACGATGGCCAGGTTGTACAGGGCCCCGGACAGTTCGCCGTCGCGCTCCAGCGCGGCCAAAAAAGCCTTCCTCGCTTCGGCGGGCCTTCCCCCATACAACAGGGCGATGCCGTGGTTGTTGAGGTTGACCGCACTTTCCGGATCGGCCTTCAGCGCTTGTTCGGCTTCGTCGGTCGCCGCCAGGGGATCTTCCCCGCGAAGACCGAGGAAGGTCCGCACGGTGATGACCTCGGCCGACCCATCGCCACAGGCGGCCAGGGCCGCATCCGATTCCTCCCAGGCGCCGATCGCGTCCAGGTGCAGGGCCAGGGCGGCGCGCAACGCGTCGTCTGCTTGGGGATTTTGGTCCAGATGATTACTCAGCAAATCGATGGCCGGTTGATGGCGCCCCTCATCGAAAAACAGTTTGGAGCGCAGAGCGATGGCGGGCTCGTAGCGGTCATCGAGGGCCAGGGTGCTGTCCAGCTGTGTATGCGCTTGCGCCATTATCCCTGCGTCGGCGTAGTGACTGGCCAACCGGAACGGCCAGTAGGGTTCGCCGGGTTGGTTCATCCGGCCCGCCTGGGCTTCGGCCAGGTCCGCCGCGGGATCCGTTTCGGGCATCGGCGCACGGCCGCTGCAAGCTGACAATGCCATCGCAAAAATCAACAGGGAAACGACCCGGGCACGGCGCAAGATCGCCGCGGATGCGGGCCGCATTGGGCGTGCATTTTTCAAGGAGAGGTACACGACTTAAATTCTCCTGTTTTCGGCCCCAGGAGGCCGTTTACGAAGGAAACAGCCTGATTGAGAACCGGGATATTCCGGGTTAACTGCAAGCACCGTGCCTCTTTCAAGGCTCGCTCCGTGTGATTTCCAAAGCCTTCGCCGGAGCCGCCGCCGCCACCAGCGGGTACTCCACTTCGGGCTGGTGCATGAAGCGCTGAGCCACCCGCGGCCACAGGGCTTCCTGGGTGCGGGCGATCCAGGCGCCGGGATCGTCGTCACTGTTCCGGTTCTGTTTCAGCAACTGGGTCCAGGCCTCTTCACCCCGGGAGTAGAAGGACCAACCCTGTTCCTCGAGAACTTCCTCGTAGGTGAACAGGTCGTCGCCGCTCAGATCACTGGGCCTTTCGCTGGCCTTCAAGGCGTCGCCGAAATGAACGATGGCAGACCCGATGCGATGAGCCGACGCGTGGGAAAATTCCCGAACGCCCTGCTGGACGCAGCGGTTGTACAGACCGATGACCTCTTCCAGGCGCGCCTTCTTGATTTCCAGGGACGCGGTCAGCGGCTGGGTCAGGCCGATTTTCAAGTAGTCCTGGTAAGCGGTTTCGGCGGAGCGATAGTCGACCTCGGCCAGCACCATCGGGTCGGCCCATTCGGGATGGACCGCGGCCGCGGCCAGGTAGCTGGAAAGATCGTCGCTGATGGAGGCCGCGGAGGTTCCGGTTAGGGCGCTCAGCGCCCAGCCGTGACGGATGGCCATCACCTGCTCGGTCTGACCGGCGAAGCGGGTCACGAATTCTTCCTGCCGCCGGCGTGTGGTCGCCGGGTCCTTTTCAGACAGATCGATGGCCATCAGCAGAGCTTCGGAAGCGTCCGGGTCGTCGGGATGACGGCGCGAAAAATTTTCATAAGCCGCGGCGGCTTCAATCCGGCGCCCGTCCTTTTCGTGAAGCCGGGCGATTTCCACCGAAGCGTCGCGGTCGTATTCACTGTCCGGATATCCATCCAGCAATCGTTCCCAGGCGGCGACAGCCGCTAGCCCGTCGGTGTCCGCCAACCCCAGGCCGGTCCGATAGAGAGCCAGATCGGCGTGATCAAAGGCAGGCCAACGGTCGGCGACGGTCAGGAACAGGGCCGAGGCTTCAGCGCTGTTAAGAGTGGAATCGGCCGCCACGGTTTCGGCGTGCTGGAATCGAACCAGGGGCACCGTGGCGGCCAGTACCGTCGCCAACGAATCCCGGCCGGCGGTTCGCGCCAGACCGAGGGCGTGCTCGTAGGCATTCCCAGCTTTTTTCAGATCGGGATGCTGATACCAGGCGTCCGCCACCAAGCGGGCGGCGTCCGCGGCGCGCGGGTCCCGGGAATGAGAGGTTTCAAAGTCGGTGAAGATGACTGCGGCCCGTTCATGCCACCCATTTCCGTAAGCCATGTTGCCGGCGCGCCAGCGCAGGTCCGCGGCCCGCGAATCGGTGGGATAGTCTTCCAGGAATTTTTCCCCCGAAGTGAGCAGGCGCTCTGCTAGAGAGTCGGCGCCGGCTTCTTCGAACCAGGCGTCGGTCACGGCGACGGTCTGCCAGGCAGCGTCAAGAACGAAGTCTCCCGTGTCCGCGACGGCGGCTCGGCTGAAATGGGTTATGGCCTCTTCGTACCTGGCCAAGCGGGTGGCCGCCTCGCCGGCCTGGTAGTGAAGGCGCGGGGCGGAGGCATCGCTGCCCCAGTGGCCGAGCCAGGTTTCATAGTGCCCGAGAGCCGTTCGCCAATGTTCGGTGTCGCCTGATTCACGGGCGGTGTGATGGGAACGAGTGGCCGCGGTGCGATAGGCTTCCTGGGCGAAGGTCCGGCCGGCGACCCTTAGCTCCGCACCCTTGTTGGCCTGGTGCCAGGGGCTGCCGTCCAGGAAACGAGGTGCCTGGGTCAGCAAGGCGGCCAGCGCTTCGTCGGGTCGTTCCATGCCGTGGTGCGAATCCACCAGGCGTTCGGCCACTTCCAGGGCTCTGGGATCGGTGCCATAGCGTTCGAGCCACAACTTGTCACAGGCCACGGCCTCGGCATACAGGCTGAAGCGGCGGTCCACCGCACCCATGTCATGCAGGATGTCCGCCGCGTAGGGGCGGTCGCTGTTCCGGTCGAAATGAGATGCAAAAGCTTTCGCGCCTCCGGCCCGGACCAGGGATCGCACCAGGTATTCCTTGGCTTCGTCGGTCAGGTCCTGGGGCGCCCGTTCGCTGTCGTCCGGGACGCCGCTGTCCATCAATTCTCCAAAGGCGTCAGCAGCCGCGGCGAACATGTCGTCTTCGAAGCGGGCCCAGCCCAGCTTGTACAGGGCGATGGCCTTCAGGTCGGGATCGGTTCCCTCGGCGGCGCGTCCATAGGCTTGACGACACGCAGCCAGATCCTTGCGATCGAAACCGACATCTCCTAAACGCAGCCAAGCTTCCTGGGCGTAGGGGGAATCGGCATGGCCGGCGACCAGTTCGGTCAGTCGCGCTTCACCTTCGCTTTGCCCGTCATCGGCAAGGATCATCCCCAGGCTGAACAAGACGGCATCGCGATGGGCGTAACTCGGGTCGTCGGCCAGGATGGCGCCGAAGAGGGCGACCGCCGGGGCCGTGTTAACGAAGGGCGCCAGGCCGCGGTCGTGCAGGGCGTCGGCCGAGGGGTTTTCGCCCAGGAACGAAGCCATGTGTTCGCGGAAATCGTCGCGGGCCTGCATGAGGTGAAGGTCGGCCAGGCGGAATCGGATCTCACTCCGCGTGCCGGCCTGCGGGTGGTCGGCGAGGAAAGATTGGTGTCGTTCCAGGGCCGCGGTGCGAGTGGTGCGGGCGGTCTCGGTTTCGTCCCCATCGGCAGAGGCAGCGAGCCAGAAGGCGGCGTCGGCGGCGTGAAGGGCGATCGCCTCGCGCTCGGCATCGAGCCGCGCCAATCCCCGGTTGGCCACGTTGATGGCCACGGTCCTTTTCAGGTCCCGATGGGTGGTGGCCAGGGAATCGGACCGGGACACCAAAATGTCAAGATGGGCCACGGCATCCCGCCAGGCAGGGTCATTGGCCAGCCGTTCCTTCTCCAGGTCGATGCCCACAGCCGCCAGCTGGGCACGGGATAGTTCGGCCGCCAGGGCGGTGCGCAGCGCCGGAGTCTGTTCCTCGAGACGGGGCCGCCAGACCAGGGCGTGAGATCGGTTGATCAGATCTTCACTGCGGGCGTCGAAGGTGGTCAGGAAAGATTCCATTTCCAGTGCCAGCGACGCTTCGAAACCAAGCAACTCATTCAGGGAGGGGATTCCCGCCGGAGGGGCCGGTGTTTTCGCGGGACCGCCGAGATGGAAGTGCCCCACCGCTTCGAGGTAAAGCAGATTGCGGCGCAACTCCGTGGCCATGGTCAGGCAGCGGTTTCCGAATCGCGCCAGAGCCCGATCGCGCGCGGAGTCCAGGTTGTTCAGCGCGGTGTCGAGACGCCCTAGCAAAATGTCGAGCCGGGCCACGGCCGCGGCCAGTGTGTCGGCCGCGGTGGTGGCACGAAGGGTTCCCACATCCAGGTAATCCTGCCGGCGGGAACGCTCCACGCTCAAATCTTGGATCTGCCACTTCTGGTCGGCAACCGCCACACCAGCGGCGGCCATTTCCGTTTGCAACGATCGCACCTGGAGCCATTCCTCGGCCGTGGGCTGATCTTGGAGGACCCGGCCCAAAGGAGTGGAAGGGGACAACGCGGACAGGGCGTCCGGGCGAGCAGGACGGTCGTCATTCCCGAGATCAAGAGCAGTCAGCACTGCTTCATCCAGGGTGTGGCGGGCAGCTCCGGTATCCAGCCGTATTTCCTGCCGCCAGTTGTGCTGGTCTTCCCAGATTTTCCAGGCCTCATCAGAGGAATTCTGGAGAGCCTTCAGTTCGAGGTGTTCCTCGGCGAGATCGGCTTCGGCCGTTTCGTATCGGGCCAGGGCTCCGGGCCAGTCACCTTCGGCTCCGGCCAATGAGCCGGACTCCAGCAGGGCCATGCGTCGGTCGGTGTAGTCGGGATACCCGGACACCAGATCCTGAAGCAGGCCGGTCGCGGCCAAGGTGTCACCCTTGGCCAAAGAACTCAGGGCGGAAAGATGGACCGCCCGGGCGGCAAAAGCGCTTTCGGGGGGCATCTTCTTGAGGCGGGCCCGCGGGTCGTGCCCGGCCGCCAGGTCGTCGTCGGCCAGGGCCAGGATGGCTGCGCCGATCAGATCGGCCTCGGGTTTTGATTCAGGTTTGCGTTCGGCCAGACGCTTCCGGTCCCGGTCGGCATCGCGGCCCATGGCCTCGGCGGCCAAGGTGCGCAATTGCAGGGTGGCCACGTCATCTTCACCGGCGAGCAGGTCATAAGCCAGGTCCGGACGGCCGGATTCCAGATGCCGCGCCGCCGCCAGAAGATCCGCCCCGGCGAAACCGTCCACAGCGACCGGATCCCCACTGGATTCGAGCAAACCGAGATAGGCCACCCAACGACGCCAGGACGATCCGTTGGGATCGGCGGCGATGTCCACCACGCCAGAGAGACCTTCGCGATCACCCAGCCGCAGATAAGCAACCGCCAGCAGGAAGGCCGCGCGATCGCTCGAGGGCGTCGTCGCATTCCGGCCAACGTCCATCTCTTCGAGATGGGCGGCCGCTCCGTGGAGATCGCCCGACACCCAGAGATCGACCGCTCGCCCCAGGTGCCAATCGGTCAAGTCCCTGGGGGACGGCACGGTATCAGTCGCCAAGGCAACCGACGCCCAAAAGAGTAGAAGAATGATTCCGGTGCGGATCATCGCTGCCACACGTCCACACCGAGAGCCACGGAGGGCTGCTGCGGATCGAGGTTGGAAAGATCCA
Source organism: uncultured bacterium (assembly GCA_965363725.1). Classification (GTDB taxonomy): domain Bacteria; phylum Krumholzibacteriota; class Krumholzibacteriia; order LZORAL124-64-63; family LZORAL124-64-63; genus JAGLCY01. The sequence goes on from CBDTUS010000102.1 coordinate 8,700, forward strand.
GTTCCAGAAAGGTCATCTGGTCGCGGGGGGCATCGATCTGAACGACGGTTTCCCCATGGCCGTCCCAGGGGCCGCCGGCCAGCGCCACGGTGAGAGTGTGCGCCCGTGGTTCCACCAACCGGTGGTCGATTTGCAGGATGCCCCCTCGGGCCAGAGACGCGCGCTGGGTTTCGTCCAGTGCGACAATCAGGCTCTCTTCCCCGTCGGTGATGACCAGGCTTCCCGGGGCAGCGGTGCCGGTGTTTCCTTTCACGAGAATCACCAGAGCGGTCTCCTGGCGACCCAGGAAATCTTCCTCCACCCAGGTCAACCGGGCGCCCTGGTCGACGAGCAGGCTGTCCATCAGGTCGAGCTGCATCTCCAGGTCCTGTAGCTGGGCCACGCTTTCCATGAGTTGCCGGCGCTCCAGCTCGGCTCCTTCGTGATCGACCGTATCGCGGGCGGCGGCGATGGCCGCAGCCATTTCTGAAAGACGCAGAAAACGGGGGTCCAGGCCTTCGGCCGCGCCGCGCCGTTCCCACTTGGTCTCCAGGCGCAGGCGGTCCAGCTGAGCCCGCAGAAAATCGCGGTTGTCCCGCAGGAAACGCAGGCTGTCATGGTTCCGCTTGGCGGTTTTTCGGGTTTTGACCTCGGTCCTCTCGACGGTCTGTTCGTCGGCCCCCACCGTCGGGGCGACCGATCCGACCACCAGACAGATCATTCCCATCAGCATTGTTTCACGCAGCATGGTTATCCCTTCCACTTCCGGACGACCTTGCCCTCATGGGCGTCCACCACGATGGTCAGGGCCGGTTCGCCATCCGCCGTGTAGACCAGCGCCCAGGTGCTGGCGTCCGGATCGCCGTCATGAAACGCGCCGCGAATCAACAGCATGCTTTCCAGGCGGCCGCCGTGTTCGGTGCGGTAGGCGCGGCCGGCTTTTTCCTCGGCGGCGGCCAGGGCCACACCGCTGTCAACCCAGTCAGCGTCCAGGGGCGGAGCGTCGAGTTCGAAATCGAGATCAGCCGCTTCGAGGATCTCTCCGTCACGAATGGTATAGCCGCGCGCCCGGCCGCGGGATTCGCTGAAAAACAGGTAACCCCAGCGGACGGCCGTGCCGTTGCTGGCGACAGCTTCATCGTTTTCGACGTAGACCAGGTCCGCGTCCTCGGCCCAGATGCCGGCCGCTTCGGTGGCCAAATCCAGCCCGGCGCGAGCGGCGAACGGAACATGATCTCCGGCACCAGCGGAACACACCAGGGTGCTGAGAGCCGTAACCAGAAATACGAATGTGGTTATGCGAGGCATTACGCCATCTCCTAGAACAGGTGTGAAAGTCCGACGGTGAATTCGAAGTTGGTGCTCTTGCGGCGGGCATTGTTCGCACCGGTTTCCATGGAGAAGGCGCGGACGTCGAAGGCGACCGCGGTCTGTCGCTTGACGAAAAAGTTGATCCCCGCTCCGTAATTCAGACTGGTTTCGGTCAGACCTTCCATGATGGAGCTACCCGTGCCCACGGTGACGTAGGGCACCATCTGCCGGCCCGGCAGAACCCTGAGGTTCAGGTTCAAGGCGTAACTGAGCATGTGGAATTCCTCTTCTTCGAGGGCCAGCCCAAAGAGGGATTCCACGATTTCCGCCGGCCGCGACACGTGGGTCCAGCCGAGCGATCCCTGCACGTCCAGAAACTCGAGGACGTAGTAGCCCAGCCTTCCTCCCAGCACCAGGGAGTTGGATTTGCGATCGAAGGCGTACCCACCCGCGTAGGCGGTCAGGCTGAAGCTGCCGATGCGGGAAAAGAGACGGGGGTTTGGCCGGAACTCCAGGTCCGACATGTCGTCGAATTCTTCGCACAAGGACGAGTGGACCCAGCCGGTGTTGGTGCTGGAGATCTGGACGTTGTACCAATCACCCTTCTTGGCGATGACGCGGAATTCGGATCCGTCGGGATACACACCGACGATGGCGAAACCGTCGCCCGGGCCGTTACGCAACACGTTGGCGTCCCCGCCGTTCAGCCGCACGCTCCGCTCTTTCAGGACATGGGGGCCATAGACATCCTGCTGGGCCTCGATGGTCACATCCTCGGCCGGGGCCAGGTCGGCGATGGCTGTCACCGCCATGACGACGAGCCCAACCAGACATCCCTTCGCAATCCTGTTCATCTTTTTGCCTCTCTGTCCATTAAGAGCCGAATTCGGTGCGCCAGGTCACCGTCAACCGCGCGCTCCAGTTCCAGAACCTGTCGCGCTGATACACGATCTCGTCACCCCGCCGGTGAGCGGTATCCAGGGCGAAGGTGGACGCTTCACCCGACAGGGCCAGAGCCCACGCGTGCGATAGGGTTCGCCGCAGCACCAGGCCGCCGCCGAGGGCCAGTTCGTCTACCGGTTTGAAATCCACGGTCACCGGGTCGAGCCCCGTTCCTGGGTCGAAACTCATCTGATCAGGCGTGTAGCCCAGGTGCATCCAGCCCGCGTGAGCGGTGGCCCAGATGCCGATTCCCACCGGGCGCCCCAACCGGAAACGGCCCAGCAGTTCGCCGGTTGTCGTGCGAACGGTGGGGTCGGCCTCGCCCAGATCCAATCCGGTGCCCTGGGTGGTTTGACTGCGGCGCAACCTGAGACCCGCGCGCCAGCGTCCTTTGCCAAGGGTTGTTTCCAGCCCGGATTCGAAACGAGGGGAGGTGTCCCAGCGGTAGTCGGCCAGGCCGGAATCCAGGGTGATGGCCCCGGCCAGGGGACCGATTTCCAGATCCCAGGTTCCCGCCGCGGCGGGTGCGGCCATCAATGTGCTCACCAACACCGCCAGAACCCATTTCCGTGGCCCGTTCACTGTGAATCCCCGCTCATGTCGATGTTCAGAGGGTGCCCCGTGTGAAGCACCTGCGTTTCTTCCACCCGGAATGGCGTCACCACCATCGAGTCGGCCCCACCTTCCAGTTCGATCTCTTCGCCTTCGGCCATGTACAGCAACAGATAGAGGCCCCTGAAACCGCTGGAATCCGGATCCCCCGCCGTCATTTCCGGGGGCACCTGGGCGGAAAAGGCCAGGTTGATGGTCTGCTGCAGGTGGTCAAAACCGGTGACGGCCTTGACCGCGCGCCCGGCGGTGACCGAGTTGTTCAGGATGGTCTCGATTTCCAGGGCGGAAGCCAGGGTGTGCTGGGAGTGATCCAGGACCAGACCGCTGCGATTCAGGTTGTCGGCGTACCGCGCTTCGGCCACCAGAAATCCTGTTTCGATGTCCCGGTAGGTGATGCGCCCGGTGACCGCGATGTCCACTTCCTGGTCAGCCGGCAAAAGCGCCGACGGCCCCGGAGAGGTCGCCATCAATTCGACCAGAGTCCAGCGCTCGTCGATTTCGGGCTCATCCAGACAACCGGCGAGCGCGGCCGCCATACAGACCGCCGCGATCGCCGAAACCGGGAATTTATTTCCGCGAAAAATCATCATGATCTCCTACTTGAGCAGCACCATCTTGCCGGTCTGAACGTTTTCATCCACGCGCAGGCGGTACAGGTACATTCCCGAACTGACGGCCGCGCCCGCCTGGTTGCGCCCATCCCAGTCCACTTGGTGGATACCGGGCTCCACCGGGCCTCGGCCCAGTTCCCGCACCAGACGGCCCCGGGCGTCATACACGCTGAGCGTATGTTCGGCGTTCATGCCCGCCGGCACCGTGAAGCTGATGGTCGTGGTCGGGTTGAAGGGGTTGGGATGGTTGCCCAGCAGTTCGAGTTTTCGGGGCAGGTTTCCGGCGGTCGCTCCGCGCAGGTTCGCGTCCAGTTCGACTTCGTCGCCGAAACCATCGTCGTAGGTCGAGGCGGCTTTGACCGTCACCAGGTATAGCCCCGCGTTCCAGTCCGACAGGTGATCGCCCTCTTCAAAGTGAAAACTCTGGGTACCAGGCTCCAGCCGGCCGGCGTCGTGGCGGGCCACGACCTGGCCGGTGACCGGATGCTTGATTTCGGCAGTGACCTGGGCGTGGTCGGTGAGAGTCAGGTTCACGGCCACGTCGTCTCCATCGACAACCGCGGCGTTTCGCAATTCGACTCCCAGGTCAAGCAGGCGAAGCCCCGACACGTCGGTCCACTGCTCGACCAGGATGCCGCCGCCCTCACCGGCCCTCTTGACGGTGCCGGCGAGATGATCGGTGATGGTCACGAACGGCACGTGGAAGCTGCGGGGCCGCGCGGCGGATTTGCCAAGGTCAGCCACCGGCTGCAGGTCACGCGTGGTTTTCACCACGTCGCCGGACTGGGGGGCCGCGGCGTACACATTGCCCCAGTGGTCGGCGGTCAACGAGGTCACGACGCCCAGGTCGTGGTTCCAGGATCCTTCCCAGGTCAGGCCTGAGCCAGTGTCTTTCAGATGAACCACGCGACGATTGTGGGCATCGGCCACATACACGTCGTCACTGCTGGCGCCTTCGGTACGACCCACGGTGATTGCCATGGGACCCGCGAATCGGCCGAGACCGCTTCCCAGACCACCCAGCGTGCTGGAAAGTCGCCAGGAATCTCCGTCACGTGTGTACCGCTGCACTTCGTTGCGTCCGGAATTGGCCACGTAGAGTCGGTCGTCCTCCGGAGTGAAGGG
>CBDTUS010000103.1:0-12950 GCA_965363725.1 uncultured bacterium
CATACCGGGGTACGGCCATGTTCACGGGCATGGGGGTCGGCGAGCACTACGTGGGGGCCAACTGGGAGGACCGGGCCATCATGATCCAGGGCGCCGGCGCCCTGGCGGTCAAGGATGCGGCGAGAAACCTTCTGCTGGCCCAGGGATACGAGACCGAAGAGGTGCCATATCCTCTGCGGCAAAGGGAAAAGGCGGCCGATTACACTCAGCTGCTGGCCAGGGAACACCAGGCCCAGAATCCCGCTTGGATGAAGCACCGGGGTGGGGCTATCCAGCTCCACAGTGAAACAGGGTTCCACAACAAGCCCATCAATGTGGCCAAGGCAGTGTTGTACAGCATGATGCCGGCCGGTTCGGTGCTCAAGGTGCCGGATTCCCTGTGGCAGAGTTACGTTTTCGCTTCCCTGCTGTCGGGCAGCGCCCAGCGGGGCTGCCAGGTGCTGATTATCGCTCCGACCAAGGACTCGGCGCCCAGCGGGGCCCCCCCGACCCTGGCCCGGGCCCACGGTCTGCTCGGCAGGTTGATCGTGTTTTCCAACGCGATGGATGCGACCCTGGCCAACGAAGGGGGCATCCTGAAAGTCGGCCTCTACGCGCCCAAGCAGGGGGTGGGGGATATCGCCGGGCGTTTCAAGCAGGCCCTCGAAAATATCCCGCCATGGTCCCGGCGGGTCTACCCGGAAAATCCGCAGGTGGAATTGGTGGGCGATCATGTCGACGCCCTCCTGGATTCCCTGGGATATTCCGTGAACTATCTGTCCCAGGCGGAAACGGACATCAAACCCAAGATTCATCTGAAAGCGAACTTTTTCGCCTCCGGGACGGCGTGGAGAAAATTATATGTCCGGCCTGAACTGGGGCGGATAGTTCGCGGCCACCTCGAGTATCTGGCCAGCCAAGCGGCGCCAACCGATGGTCCCGAAGCGGCCCCGGATGTCCAGGCCTACCCCGAAGAGCTCCAGACGGGATGGGAGGATCTCATCCACAACATGTTGGAGGATCTCTCGGCTGAGGAATTGGAAGAAATGGTCTACTACTTCACCGTCGGCAGCGCGAACATGGACTACCGGAGCATGGTCATGGACGGTGAAGTCATGATGCTGCTCGGTGGCTGGCAGGCCCTTCACGGGTTCATAGATTTCCTGTTGCTGCCCGGGTTGTGCGAATGGGTGGAGTCCACCGAGCGTCTGGACGCCCTGTTGCCGCCGCCCAGCGGCATGGTTCGCGGCATGGCCGGACTGATGAAGTTGGCCCTCTGACGGTCTGGCGCAGGAGGCCTGGCCGTCAGGACCGGTTGTTGAAGATCCCCGCGACGCCGGCGACCACGAGGGTGGCGCCGGCGATCGTCCATCCGGTCACTTCCTCGGAGATGACCAGCCAACCCAGAAAAACCGCGATCACCGGGTTGACGTAGGCGTAGGTCATCACGATCTGGTAGGGCAGCAGGCGCAACGTGGCCATGTAGCTGGTGAAGGCGAACACCGAACCGAAGACGACCAGGTAGCCCCAGGCCAGCCAGGCCTCACCCGTGGGATGGGGGAGGCCTTCCCCACGCACCAGGATGACTGCCAGAAACCCGATCGCTCCCCCTATCATCTGCCAGCCCGAAATAGCGCGGACCGTCAGGTCGGGTTGGCGTCTTTGCAGCCAGAGCGACCCGATGGCCCAGAACAGGGGCGCCAGCAGCAGGGCGATCACGCCCATGACGTCGGCGGTGGATCCGTGGCGCAGGACGGGCCAGGAAAGGACGGCCACGCCCGCGAATCCCAGCAGGATCGACCCGACCATTTTGGCCGTCGGCAGGCGCCGGTCGACCACCATGGTGATCAGCTCGGCCCAGATGGGCATGGCCGCCACCAGCAGGGCAGCCAGCCCCGAGGACGCCCGCATCTCAGCCCAGGTGACCAGCCCGTTGCCTCCGACCCAGAGCAGGATCCCGGTGCCCAGGAACAGGGCGAACTCGCTGCGGGTCACCCGGATCCGCTCTTTCTTGATCGCCGCCCAGGTCAGCAGGATGGTCGCTGCGGCGACCACGCGCATGAAGGCCATCATGAAGGGTGGGAAGCCCGCCCCCTCGCGGACCGCCACGCGGATGGCCAGATAGGTGCTGCCCCACACGAGGTAGACCACCAGCAGGTGCAGGAGTCCGTCGCGATCCAGTTTCTGGCGGTCGGTCATGGGGCGAAGTCCTCGCAATTGGGTTGTGGTCCGGGTGGGGGTGCCGCAGTCGCAACAAGATAGATGATCCTCCAACGGGGCGCAGGAAAAAACCGGGCTCGATGTCGCAAAACGGCCAAGTCGGGTTCCGGAAGGCCGGGGCTTGACCGCACGCCGGACGGGCGATTAGCTTGGGGCTCAGGTTCCGAGCCCACTGTCGCCTTGTTGTCCAGGAAGGATCCCCATGATCTCCCGCTACGCCAGCCCCGAAATGACGGCCATCTGGTCCGACGAGAACCGGTTTCGCATCTGGCAGGAAGTCGAAACCGTCGTCTGCGAGGTCCGTGCCGACCGGGGTGAGATCCCCACCGAAGCCGCCGCCGAAATCCGGGCCAAGGGGAATTTCGAAACCGCTCGCGTCCTGGAGATCGAAAACACCGTCCAGCACGACGTGATCGCTTTTTTGACCAACATGGCGGAGTACATCGGTCCCTCGAGCCGCTTCGTTCATCAGGGGATGACCAGTAGCGACCTGCTGGACACGGCGCTGGCGCTGCAGATCCTGGAAGCGGGCACGGTCCTGCGCGCCTCGTTGATCAAACTCCTGGACACCGTCGAAGCCAAGGCCAGGGAGCACCGGGGCACGGTCATGATCGGCCGCAGCCACGGTATCCACGCCGAACCGACCACCTTCGGGCTGAAGCTGATGGTCTACTGGTCCGCGCTCCGGCGCGGGCTGACCCGTCTCGACGCCGCCCAGGAAGAGATCGGCTACGGCCAGATTTCCGGTGCGGTGGGGACCATCGCCCATCTCGATCCGGAAGTGGAAACCGAAACCATGAAACGCCTGGGCCTGAAGGTGGCCGAGGCCAGCACCCAGGTCGTGCAGCGCGACCGGCACGCGGCCTGGCTTTCGGCCGTCGCCGTCCTGGGCGCGACCATCGAACAGATGGCCGTCGAGATCCGCAACCTGCAGCGCACCGACGTCCACGAAGTGGAGGAGAGTTTCGGCAAGGGTCAGAAGGGCAGCAGCGCCATGCCCCACAAGAAAAATCCCATCGTCAGCGAAAAGCTGACCGGCATGGCCCGGCTCCTGCGCGGGTACGCCCACACCGCGATGGAGAACGTGGCGCTGTGGCACGAGCGGGACATCAGCCACAGCTCGGTGGAGCGCATCATTTTTCCCGACGCCTCCCACACGATGCAGCACATGCTGGTCAAGATGGAGTGGCTGATCCGGGGCCTGGTGGTCTACCCCGAGAACATGAAGCGCAACATGGACAAGGTCCGGGGCATGTACTTCAGTCAGCCGGTCCTGCTGGCGTTGACCGAGGCGGGGGTCAGCCGCGAGGAGGCCTATGCTCAGGTCCAAAAAAGCGCCATGCGGGTCTGGGACGAGGATATTTCCCTGCGCGAGGCTTTGGGCCAGAACGCCGAAATCACCTCTAAACTGGACGAAAACACCTTGAATCGGTGTTTTGATCTGAATCACCAGTTGCGAAATATTCCCGTCATTTTCGAAAGAACATTGGAACTCAAAAACTGGTAGGGGGTTTATTTAAGTGACATTTTTATGACGGCGGTTGACTTTGACCCCATGCCCGTTATAAATTTCGCAGGTAACAGTACCGGCCGAACCGGTCGGTGGTGAATGTACCCCGCTAGGAGGATCCAAGATGCGGAAGCTCTTTCTGACGACCATCATCGTGTTGACGGCGTTGGCCGCCTTCGTCGCCTTCGGGACCGAGGCCCCCGAGGCCCCCGAGGCCCCCAAGGTCCCCGAGAACATCACCATTGACGGCTGCAAAGACGCCAAGTCGGCCGTGGAATTTCCCCACCAGGCCCACTTCGAACTGGCGGCCTGCGTGGACTGCCACCACACTTCCGAGGGCCTGACTGCTGAAACCGTGGCGGAAATGGAAGTTGGCACTTGCGGTTCCTGCCATATCGAGCCCGAAGATGCTGAAACGCCCCTTTGCAGTGAAAAGAGCTCGAAGAAAAACCCTTATCACATCACATGCATGGGATGTCACAAGGCCACCAAGAAGGAAAACGCCGACACCAAGGCTCCTACCAAGTGCACCGCCTGCCATCCGAAGGAAGAGGCCTAGCCCAGGCGATTTCTGCCGAACCCCCGCCCCGGTCTTCAGACCGGGGCGGTTTTTTTTGTCTGACAGGGCCGCCGGACCTATTCCTGCTTTCCCCCCGGGGTGTCACCTGTTAAATTGACCCCTTCAAGCTGGCTGAAACGCCCTTCCCCGCTGGAGCACCATGGCTTTTAACGATGAAAGCTTTTCACCCATCGACGTGGGTGGTCATGACGATCTTTCCCTGGCCGCCTACCTGCGTGAGCACGGCCTGACCCTGGCGCCGAGCGAAGCCCGCAAGGTGGCCGAATTGCTGGGTCGCGATCCCACCCTGACCGAAATGACCCTGTTCGACACCATGTGGAGCGAACACTGCTCGTACAAGAGCAGCCGCCCCCACCTGAAGGCCCACTTGCCGACCACCGGCGACAACGTGGTGGTGGGGCCGGTCGAGGATGCGGGCATCGTGGATTTCGGGGAGATCGACGGCAAGAAGTACGGCATCATCTTCGCCCACGAAAGCCACAACCATCCCAGCCAGGTCATGCCCGTCGAGGGCGCGGCCACGGGCATCGGCGGCATCGTGCGGGACGTCTACTGCATGGGCGGCGAGGTCATCGCGACCCTGGACCCTCTGCGCTTCGGTTGGCCGGAAAAGGAAACCGATGCCGATGACGAGGCGGCCCATCGGGTGGATATCGCCCGCCAGGTCGTGGACGGCATCTGGCAGTACGGCAACGCCATCGGGGTGCCGAACCTCGGCGGCGACGTCTATTTCCACCACTCCTTCAACGAGAACTGCCTGGTGAACGTGGTGGCTGTGGGCATCGTGGAGCACGATCACATCACCCACAGCGCGGTGCCTCCGGAAGCCGCGCGGGAGCCCTACGATTTGATCCTGGTGGGCAAGCCCACCGACTGGAGCGGGATGGGTGGGGCCGCCTTCGCCTCGGCCACCCTGGACGCCGAATCGGCGACCGAAAACAAGGGCAGCGTCCAGACGCCCGATCCCTTTTTGAAGCGCATCCTGTCGGTGGCCAACCGCGAGGTCCTGGCCATGGCGCGCCGCGAAAACGTGACCATCGGTTTCAAGGATCTCGGGGCCGGGGGCGTCAGCTGCGTGACCAGCGAACTGGCTGACGCCGGGGGCTTCGGCTGCGATGTCGACGTCCAGCTGGTCCACCAGATCGCCGACCTGCCGGCCCGGGTCTGCGCCTGCAGCGAAACCCAGGAGCGGTACGGTCTGGCCGTGCCCGCCCGCCTGACAGAGAAGGTCCTGCAGATCTACAACGAGGACTTCGCCCTGCCGTCCTTGTACGCGGGGGCCTGTGCCCGCCGCATCGGCAAGGTGACCACCGATCGCCAGTACATCCTGCGGTGGGGTGAAAAGATCCTGTGCCAGGCGCCCATCGACACCATCACCGAAGGCATCCGCTACGACCGGGCGGCCGAGGCCCCGGATCGCCCCGAGGTGGGTCCGGGCGAACGCTTGGCCGAAGCATCGGTCGAAAATGTCGGCGCGGAGTGGATGGACCTGATGGCCCACCCTAACGTGGCGAGCCGGGAATACGTCTATCGGCACTATGATCCCGAGGTGCAGGCGTCGACCATCATCCGGCCGGGGGAGGCCGACGCGGGCGTCATCGCACCTGTGCCCGGCAGCCGCCGCGCCGTCGCTCTCAGCGCCGACGGGAACCCCCTGCTGGGGCTGGCCGACCCCTGGTCCGCGGGCGCCGCGGCCGTGCTGGAGGCCTGCCGGAACGTGGCCTGCGTGGGTGGCGAACCGGCGGCCGTGACCGATTGCCTCAATTTCGGCAACCCGGAGATCCCCGAATCCTTTTGGGAGTTCACCGAAGCGGTGAAGGGCGTGGGGGATGCCTGCCGGGGCGTGGGCTGTTACGCCAAGCCTGGCGCGCCGCTTCCGGTCATCTCGGGCAACGTCAGTTTCTACAACCAGAGCAGCACGGGCCGATCGGTGGCGCCCTCGCCCATCGTGGCCTGCGTGGCCGTGATCGATGACTACACCCACTGCCGCAGCCAGCGGTTCAAGAAGGCCGGAGACTTGATCCTGATGGTGGGCTCCCGGGTTCCGGAAATGGCGGGATCGCTCTATCTGGACGCCGGTTTCAAGGCCGGACGTCCGGCCGTGCCTACGCTCGATTTCGACATGGCCCGCTGCGAGATCCGCGGCGTCATCGACCTGGTGCGGGCCGGCCTGGTCACCGCCGCCCACGACATCAGCGACGGCGGCCTGGCCGTTTGCCTCAGTGAGATGGCGATGGGACAGGAAGCGGGGGCCCACCAGGGAGCCCGACTGAGGATTCCCGGAAGCCAGGACCATCTTTCGGCACGGGAATTCCTCTTCAGCGAAGCCGGCGGATTCCTGGTGACGATCGCCGAGTCCAGCCTGGATCAGGCGGTGGAAATCCTGGACACCGCCGGCGCCGACTGGTGGCCGGTGGGGAAGGTGGAGGACACCGGCCGTCTGGAGGTGGAAGACGCCTCCGGCCGCAGCCTGGCCTCCCTGGACCTGGACGCCATGACCCACGTCTGGCAGACCGCCCTGCCCCGTCTTCTGGCAGGAGACAAGGCCGCCGAGGCGGTCCCCGGTCCAGCTTCATCCGGAACCGAGACCGGTCAGCAGGATCCGTCCTCCTACAACGTGGCGGTCAACCTCGACGCCCGTCCCAGGGTCGCCGTGGTCCAGCTTCCGGGGGTCAATTGCGAAGAGGAATCGCGGCGGATCCTGAACGCGTCCGGTGCCGACGCCGAGATCTTCCGCTGGACCCGTTCGCCGGCCGAACTCGAAACCTTCGACGGCTATCTGATCCCCGGAGGGTTTTCCTACCAGGACCGGGTTCGCGCCGGTGCGGTGGCCGCCAAGGATCCGCTGCTGCGGGTGCTGCTCGAAGGAGAGGATGCCGGCAAGCCCATCCTGGGTATCTGCAACGGTTGTCAGGTCCTGGTGGAGGCCGGGCTGGTGCCCGGTATCGAGCCGGGGGCTGTTGAAGTGGCCCTGGCCAGCAACCGCTTTCCCGGCCGCCGCGGTTACCATTCGCGGTGGGTGGGACTCGAGGCGGTTCCCGGGGCCCGGACGCCCTTCGTGGAAGGATTGGCGGGCACGTTCCCGCTGCCCATTGCCCATGCCGAAGGCCGGTTCACGCACGAGGACTCTGACTTTTTCGATCGCCTCGCCAAGGACGGCCTGGTCGCCCTGCGCTATACCGGTTTGGGGGGACGTGGGGACGCCGAGGTTGGCAACCCCAACGGCTCCCTGTTGCACACCGCGGGACTGACCAACGCCGCGGGCAACGTGCTGGCCATGATGCCGCACCCGGAGAGGGCGGCCCAGCTCCGACACGTCCCCGAAGACCTGCCCCACGCCTGGGGTCGGTTGCGCCGGGAGTCCGCGGGGGATTTCAATCTTCTGGAAAACCCGGGGCCGGGCAGTTTTCTGCTGCGCCGCCTGGTGGAGATGTGCTGACCCAACGCGGGCCGACCGGGCCCTGCCCTGAAAGGATGCCATGAGCAGGCCGACCTCGATCCAGACGACCCTGCTGACCAGCCACAAGGGTGTGGACCTGCACGCGGCCACCGCCTTGCTGGTCATGAAAGATCGCCTGGAAGGTGGGGACAGGCTCGACGGGCTCTTCCGGTGCGAAATGCATACCTTTTGGGGTGAGCCCGCCGGCTGGTCCGTGGAGCGGCTGCTGGATGTCGGCCGCTATTTCAATCCGAACAAGCATCACTTTGGGCATTTCGAATTGTCCGGTAGTGACACCTCCTGGTTCCAGGATTGTCCGTCGGACACGGTCCTGGATCCCAGTTGGCCGGGGCCGCCCACCGGCACGGATCTGGATTCCGGCGCCCAGGGCCAGGACGGCCTTTATCACCGCCTCTTGGGCGGGCTTCCCGACGATTCCACCCCGGTCGACGTGGTGTCGTTTCCACGTGGGCAGGAGGGACCGGTGTTGTCTGGAGTCCTGTGGCGGCTGTTGATCACCGGGGATCCGGAAACTGCCGCCGCCGTCGGGAAAAATCTGGCGGTGGCCAGTCATCGCAAGGAAGGGTTGCTGGTCAATCCCCACATGGAATCCTGGCTGGCCGTCGACCGCTGACCCCAAATTGACAAAATTCCCCGCCTCGGCGGCGGGTTCATGTAAAGGATGAGCGGAATGTCCGGAAGGTCCGGAGTATACGGAAACAGACGTAGGCACTGGAACGAAGAATGCGGTGTGGTCGGCATCGCCGCCGTCGACAGCGCTTCCGAACTGGCCAGCCTGGCCCTTCACGCCCTGCAGCACCGGGGCCAGGAAAGCGCCGGGATCACCATCGCGGACGGTCACCGTCTGACCACCCACAAGATGATGGGCCTGGTGGCCGACATCTTCGACGAGGAAACCACCCGGTCGTTGACAGGCAACTACGCCATCGGCCACGTTCGCTACAGCACGTCGGGATCCAGCCACATCCTCAACGCCCAGCCGCTGCAGGTGGCCTCCCACCGCGGGACGGTGAGCTTGGCCCACAACGGCAACCTGGTCAACGCCCCCGAGCTGCGGCGGCGGATGGAGTTGGAAGGGTCGATTTTCGCCACTACCAGCGACACCGAAGTCATCCAGCATCTGTTGGCCCGCAACCGGGCCGACACCTGCGAAGACGCCCTGATGGAGATCCTGCCGGAGGTCAAGGGGGCCTACAGCCTGGTGGTGCTGACCCGCGAAAAGCTGATCGCCGTCCGCGACCCCTACGGGTTCCGGCCGCTGTGCCTGGGACGCTACAAGGACAGCTACGTGGTGGCGAGCGAGAGCTGTGCCTTCGATATCATCGGGGCCAACTATCTGCGTGACATCGAACCGGGGGAGATGGTGGTGCTGGGCGACGGCGAACTGGTCAGCCGCCGGCTGCCCGGTGAGGCCCCGGAAAAGCGCTGCGTGTTCGAACACGTCTACTTTTCCCGGCCCGACAGCACGGTATTTGGACGCAACGTCGAATCGGCCCGGCGCCGCAGCGGGGAAATCCTGGGACGGGAGGCTCCCGCGACCGCCGACCTGGTGTGCGCGGTGCCCGATTCGAGCAATACCGCGGCCCTGGGTTACGCCCGGGCGACCGGCCTGCCCTTCGAGCTGGCCCTCATCCGCAATCACTACGTTGGGCGGACCTTCATCTCTCCGGCCCAAAAGGTGCGGGACATGTCCGTCCGCATTAAATTCAATCCCGTGGCCGAGGTTCTCCACGGCAAGCGGGTCGTGGTCGTGGACGATTCCATCGTTCGGGGGACGACCATGCGCAAGCTGGTCAAACTGATCCGGGGCGCCGGGGCCAGCGAAGTGCATCTGAGGATCGCTTCGCCGCCGGTGACCAACCCCTGTTTCTACGGGATCGACACGCCGGTCAGAAACGAACTGATCGCGTCGAGCCACACCGTCGATGAAATCGGGACCTATCTGCGGGTCGATTCGCTCGCCTACCTGTCTCTGTCCGGTCTGCTGGAAGCGACGGGCGAGGCCGACAAATACTGCGAGGCCTGCTTCACCGGAAACTACGCCGTGTCCTTTGCCGAGGACGTCGGCAAGGACGTGTTCGACCAGCACGCCGCCGGCGTAGATATTCCGGTCAAACCCCTGCCGCCGGTGACGGAACCGAGCTAGGCGGAGCCCTGAAGTTCGAGGAAAACTTGTTTGATATAAATCCGGGGTCCGGATCCTCCGCCAGGTGGAGGCCGGATCCGTGCTTTGACGATCCCGCCGTCCTTTCGCGGACCCTCACCCGGAGGGTCCTGCCTTTGGTGTCCGCACCGGCCCGCTATATCGGTGGAGAGCTGGGGGCGGCGCGAGAAGGCTTCGACCCCGCAGGCGCCAACATCCTGCTGACCTTTCCCGACGCCTACGAAGTCGGCATGTCCCACCAGGGGCTGCGGATTCTCTACACCCTGCTGCAGCGGCAGCCGGGCGCCTTCTGCGATCTGGCCTATGCCCCCTGGCCGGACATGGAACAGGTGATGCGCGGCGCAGGACTGCCTCTTTACGGACTGGAAACCCGACGGCCGGCGCGCCAGTTCGACATCGTGGGCTTTTCGCTGGGCTACGAACTGGCCTACACCAACATGCTGACGATGATCGACCTGGCCGGTTCGCCTCTGCATGCGAACGATCGCGGCGAGGATGACCCGATCTTTGTCGCCGGCGGATCGTGCACCCTGAATCCCGCGGTGGTCAGTCCCTTCCTGGACCTGATCCTGCTGGGGGACGGCGAAGAAGCGGTGCTGGACGCCGCGGTGATCGTCGCGGAAATGAAAGGTGCCGGGGCCTCGCGAAGCGACATCCTGGTCCGGCTGCGGGAAATTGATGGCGCCTGGTGGCCCGGGGTCGAGGCACCGGTGCGGGCGCGGGTTCTCAAGGATCTCAACGCCTATCCGCCGCCGGCCCAGCTCGTTCCGATCATGGAACCGGTGCACGACCGGCTGGCTCTGGAGGTCATGCGGGGCTGTGTGCGGGGCTGCCGTTTCTGTCAGGCGGGGATGATCACCCGTCCGGTCCGGGAGCGGGATGCCGCCGCGCTGGTCCAGGCCGCGGCCGAAGGTATCGCCGATTCGGGTTACGCCGAGGTATCCCTGCTCAGCCTGTCGACTTCCGACTACACGGGCCTGGGCGAGACGGTCGCCGGGATCCAGGACAAGCTGGAGGGGCAGCGTACCAACCTGGCTCTGCCCAGCCTGCGGGTCGATTCGGTCGATGAGGGCCTCTTCAGCCGCATCAGCCAGGAGAAACCCGGCAGCTTCACCTTCGCTCCGGAGGCGGGGAGTCAGCGGCTGCGGGACGTGATCAACAAGAACATCACCGAAAAGGACATCGTGACGACGGCGCGACAGGCACTGGAATCCGGAGTCAAGAGCGTCAAACTGTATTTCATGATCGGTCTGCCGACGGAAACCAACGAGGACCTGGACGAGCTGGTGGCCCTGGTGGGACAGGTGGTGTCCCTGGCGCCGCGGGGCGGTTCCCAGATCCACGTATCGATCTCGCCCTTTGCGCCCAAGCCGCACACGCCGTTCCAGTGGGCGGGACAGATTTCCCGCGACGAGATCGACCGGCGCAACCACTACCTGGCCCGGCCGCTGCGCCGGATGAAGGTCAAGGTCGGTCTGCGCGAACCCCATACCTCTTTCCTCGAAGGAGTCCTGGGCCTGGGGGATGGCGACGTGTCCCGGGTCGTGGAACGGGCCTGGGAGCTGGGGGCCAGGTTCGATGGCTGGACCGAGCATTTCCGCATCGAACTGTGGGAGCAGGCGCTGGCCGAGACCGGGGTGGACCACGGGAAATATCTGGCCGAACGGGATGTCGAGGCGCCTTTGCCCTGGGACACAGTGGACGCGGGTGTGGACAAGACGTTCCTGCAGAGGGACTGGCGCCGCGCGGTCAAGGAGCGCATCCTGCCTGATTGTCGGCTGGAAGGTGCCTGTTACGATTGCACTTCCTGCGACGGGGACATGGTTCACATCTTCGCCAAGCTGGAGGCCCTCGGGGGGTCCGAACCCCGCCGCGGCCCCGCCATCCCGACCCCGGGCCGACAAGGCACCCAGGAACGCCTGGCGCCACTGCCGCCGACCCCGCCTGCGGCGGTGGACACCTCGGTCCAGGGAGTCGGGTTCGATCCTCGGAACGAGGATGGGGCCCATCCCGGCCAAGAAGAGCGCAAATGGCAGATCTGGCGCCAGCAGGCGGCAGCGAAATGCTGGTACCGCATCGAATTCGAGAAGACCGGGGACATGGTTTTCCTCGGGCACCTGGATTTCCAGCGGCAACTTCACCTGGCCCTGCGACGTTCGGGCTTGCCTGCTGCGTACAGCAAGGGCTATCATCCTCATCCATTGCTCAAGTTCGGCCCCCCGCTGCCGGTGGGCGTTGTGGGCTTGCGTGAGTGCCTGGATATTGCTCTGGAGCGTCAGGTCCCCGGTTGGATCGAAGAAATGAACCGGACCCTGCCCTCCGGCTTGAGAATTTTGAGGGATGCCGTGGTCGGTGGACAGACCCCCCCGTCCATCGATCAGATCGTCACCCGCATGGACTACCGGGTCGTTTTGCCCGGCAGCGATGAGGGCGGACCCGCCGTCGAAGCGGTTGCCGCCGCCGTGGACGCTTTTCTGGCCGCCGACAAGTGGCTGTATGTCAGGAAACGTCCCAAGGGGGATATCGAACTCGACGCCCGCAAGATGGTTTCTGTCTGCGAATTTGGGGCGTCCAACATCACCGCGGCCGGCGAAGGCCCCGCCCTGCGCTTTTCTCTGACGCGCAGTGCCGGGGGGGCCTCCCTGCCCGTACACGATTTTCTGACCGCCCTGCTGGGCGGCGTGATGCCCGAACCGGGCCACTGCGCCATCACCCGCACGGGATACTACGGTCGTCACGCCGATGGGCGATGGTTGTCGCCCATCGAGGAAGTAGGTGAATCCAGCCTGCGCTACTGGATGGGCCGGCACATGATCGGTTGATCCGCACGGGCGCCCACGGCTGGTTCTGTATGAAAAAAGAAATGGTCATCAACTCGTCCCCTCACGAGATCCGCATCGCCATGCTCGAAGACGGTGAACTGGTGGAGCTGATCGTCGAGGGAGCCGACTCCAAACGGATCGCGGCCTGATAATGTTGCTGATTTCATCGGATCCCTGCTGCGGTTCGGTAACCCCATACGGGGGATGCACGCCGC
>CBDTUS010000104.1:0-12848 GCA_965363725.1 uncultured bacterium
TCATGGCCACGTCGTTCACGGTGCCGTTGATGGCCAGGTCGCCGATGTCCCCGCCGGGAAAAAAGATGGGGCTGACCACGAAGGTGTCCGTTGAAAAGGCCACCCGGCCGGGCGGCAGGTCGAGCACGGCCTGGTCCTCGAGCTTGGCCAGTTCTGGGCTACTGAAGCGCGGCATGATCAGCTTGTCGATCAGATCGGCCGACAGCAGGCCGCCGGCCCCGTGGGCCAGCTGGATGGTGTCGTGATCCATCAGCGGAAGGGGACAGCTCATCCGTTCGAAGTCGGGGCGATTGGTCACGACAGGCCTTTCCGGGAATATTTGTGATAGGCCGCGCAGGCCCCCTCGCTCGAGACCATGGTGGCGCCAAGGGGGGTGGTCGGCGTGCATTCTTTTCCGTAGGCCGGGCACTCGTTGGGCTTTTTGAGCCCCTGCAGAATCTCGCCGGCAATGCAGATCTCGGGCTCTTCGGTCACGATCCCTTCGACCTGGAATTTCTTTTCCGCGTCGAAGGCCGCCAGTTCGTCGCGGACCTTCAGGCCGCTGCCGGGGATCATCCCGATGCCCCGCCACTTGCGGTCGCACACCTCGTAAATCTCTTCCACCACGGCTCGGGCCACGGGATTGCCCTCTTCCCGCACCACGCGCAGGTACTGGTTCTCCACGCCGGGCTGGTCGCTTTCCAGCAGTTGCACGGTTTTGAGGATGCCCTCGAGAATGTCCACCGGCTCGAACCCCGTCGGCACGATCGGCACCCGGTATCTGGCGGCGATGGGTTCGTACTCGTCCCAGCCCATGATGGTGCAAACGTGGCCGGCGGCGAGAAACCCCTGCACCAGGTTTTGGGGCGAGGACAGGATCGCTTCCATGGCCGGCGGCACCAGCACGTGGCTGACGATTTCCGAAAAGTTCGTCAGACCCTCGGCGATCGCCTGTTTGACGGCCATGGCGTTGCCCGGCGCGGTGGTCTCGAAGCCGACGGCCAGGAAAACCACTTCCCGGTCGGGATTTTCGCGGGCCATCTTCACCGCCTCGAGTGGCGAATAGACCATGCGGACGTCGCCCCCCCGGGACTTGACCCGAAAGAGATCGTCGTTGCTGCCGGGCACGCGCAGCATGTCGCCGAACGAGGTGAAGATGACGTCTTCTCGCGCGGCGACCGCCAGGGCCCGGTCGATCGTTTCCAGCGGCGTGACGCACACCGGGCAACCGGGGCCGTGGACCAGTGTGATTTCGGGAGGCAGGAGCTGGTCGATGCCGTAACGCATGATGGCGTGGGTCTGCCCGCCGCAGATCTCCATGATCACCCAGGGCTGCGTGACGGTGCGTTCGATTTCGGTCAGCAGACCTTTGGCCAGTTCGGGATCGCGGAATTCGTCCAGATATTTCAAGGGGTTTCCTTTTCCCGTGCGTCTTCGGCCATGAATTCCGCCAGCCGGCCCAGTTCCTTCAGGGAAGCGGCCGCCTCGTCCTCGTTGAGCATCTGCAGGGCGAATCCGGCGTGGACGATGACATAGTCCCCCACCCCGGCTTCGGGCGTGTAGGTCAGGCAGGCCTTGTTCCGGGTGCCGGCGAAGTCGATCAGGCCCATGACGAGCCCGTTCTCCTTGGATATTTCGAGCACCCTGCCGGGGATGGCCAGGCACATGACTGCTCCATTCATTTCAGGCGGAGATGGAATTGAACCTTCCACTTCAGGTATAATAACACCGCAAACCCATACTGATCAGGAGGAATTCCGTGCGCAAGCTGATCCTTTCCCTGGCGACCGCGGTGCTGTGCCTTGGCCTCGGCGCCTGCAACGACGACGACCCCGTCAAACCCCAGGAATTCACGGTCACCATCCAGGTGGCCGATCCGGCGGGCAATCCCGTGGAAGGCCTGCGGGTGAGCCTGGTCAATGACAACCCCTATATGCCCGACGGGGTCGCGGTCGCCAAGGCGGCATCGGCGATCCGTTTCCAGATCCCTGTCCCCTGCCGGGTCCAGTGCGCGATCGAGGATATCGAAGGTCAGGCAATCCGGGAAATGGTGGACGATGATCTGGCCGCCGGCGTCCACCAGATCGTGTGGAACGGTCTGGACAACGCGGGCGTTCACCAGCCCTCGGGCCGCTACACCTTCCACATGGTCGCCCTTCAGCTCGGCACGGGGCAACAGCTGTTCGAAGACAGAACGGACATGCTGCTGGCGATGCTGGATACTTCGCGGGTGCCGGCCGGATATACCGACGCGCGCGGCCGGCTGGTGCTGAAGGACAGGAAGTTGTTCCCCCATCTGTACAACCGGCCGGATATGACGGCCACCAATGAAAACGGCGAGGACATGGGCAAGTTGGCCCTGACCCCGTTGATGAGGATCAGCCTGGCCGATGAATCCGGCGGCGGTGCCATGAGGTTCTTGAAGGAAGTGTTTGGGGCGGAAACCTTGGAGCTGACCTGGGATCCGGTCAAAGGCGCGGGCCCCAAGGGGTCGGCACCGGCGACATCCCGGTTTCCCGGGGTGGCCAAGACCGACACGACCAACCCGATCCCCTTCATACTGGGTCCGGTCTATCCCAACCCGTTCAACTGATCGGCGCGGGATCAGTCTTCGACGGCGTCGTCCAGAATCTGCCGGAGGTCTTCCTTCTTGACGGCCATCATCAGTTCGCCGTCGGGATACTTGACCGCCATGATGCCCTGCTCGCAGCCGCCCAGACAGCCGCTCTGGAACACACGGACCTGACTTTCCAGGCCCTCTTTCTTGACCATGCTCTTGAGTTCGTCGCGCAGTTCACGTCCGCCCCGGTCGGCGCAGCAGGGTTTGGGATGCCCGTCGGGCCGCTTGTGGGTGCAGACGAAGATGGCGTGGGGAAAGGGCGCGGGAAACTTCAGCATCGTTCACTCCAGGGTTGACGGGCAGTGACATAAATTTTCCCTACGAATAACAGATTTCGTCCCGGTCCGCACCTATGACCTGCCGCGGTGGCGCGCACGGGCCACTACCGCCTGGCCCAGGGCCACTGATCCGTCGTTGGCCGGGACTCTGACGGGACAGAAGACCCCGATGCCTTCTGCACGGAGCAGGCGTGCAGTTTCCCCCATCAGGATCTCGTTCTGGAAGACCCCTCCGGCCAGGACCGCTTCCTTCAGGCCGGTCCGACCGACCGCCTCGATCGCGGCGGCGGCCAGGAGATCCAGCAAGGTCCGATGGAACCGTGCGCTGATCTCCGCGGGCGGCGCCAAGGCGGCCAGGGCGGTCGCGGCTCCCCGGATGATGGGGGCCACAGGAATGACGAAGGCTCGGTTTTCCCCGGTGCTGGCGGGAAAATCGAGAGAATCCCCCCGGGGGGGCTTGGCGAGGAAGGATTCCGCGGCCCGGACTTCGGGAACGGAGGTCAGGGCCATCAACTCGATGGCGGCCTGAGCCTCGTATCCGGCCTCCAGCCACCGGCCCGTCATGGCGGCCACAGCGTCGAACAGACGGCCGCAGCTGCTGGTGACCGGTGAATTGACGCCCTTGTCCAGCATCTCCATGACTGCGGCCACCGGCAGGTCGGCCATCCATTCCAGGGGCGGCAGCTCGTTCCCGAAGGCGTGCCGCAGATAACTGACGGCTGTGCGCCAGGGGGCGCGGATCGCGGCATCGCCTCCCGGCAGGGGCACCGGGTCAAAATGGCCCACCCGCTGGAATTCCTTCAGGTCGCCGGCCAGGATCTCTCCGCCCCAGATGGTGCCGTCGGTGCCGTAGCCGGTGCCGTCCATGATCAGGCCGATGACCGGCCGGTCCAGGCCGTGGTCGGCCATGACCGCCGCCAGATGGGCGTGATGGTGTTGCACCGGTTCCAGGGTCTTTCCGACCTGCTCCTTCGCCCACCGGGTGCTGAAGTACCCCGGATGCAGGTCGTGGGCGATGACCGCGGGCTCGCTCTCCAGGATGTCCCGGACGGTGGCCACGGTGTCGGTGAAGAATTCGAAGGTTTTTAGGTTCTGCAGGTCGCCGATGTGGGGACTGAGGAAGGCCCGGTCTTCCTTCAGGAGGCAGATGGTGTTCTTGAGTTCGGGGCCGACCGCCAGGATGTCCGGTCCGTCGCCGCCCGCGAAATTTTCCAGGCGAATCGGCAACGGCGCGTAGCCCCGGCTCCTGCGGAACAGGAGCGGCGTGCCATCCAGGTCCTGGACCACCGAATCGTCGGCCCGGCGCACGATGTCCCGGTTGTGCAGCAGGAACGAGTCGGCGATACCGTCCAGCCGCTTCTTGGCCTCCTCGTTGTTCAGGCAGATGGGCTCATCGCCGGCGTTGCCGCTGGTCATGACCAGGGTGGAGACGCCGCGGGCCCGCAGCTTGTCCAGCAGCAAGTGATGTAGCGGGGTGTAAGGAAGCATGACCCCCAGGCGCCGGTGGCCGTGCGCGACCGCCGGGGCGATCAAATGGCCTTCTTGGTTCCGGTCCACCAGGACAATGGGCGCCCGGGGCGAAGTCAGCAACTCGGCCTCGGCGGGGCCGAGGTGGCCCACCTGCCGCGCCACCTCCAGGTCCGCCGCCATGACCGCCAGGGGTTTGGCTTCGCGATTCTTGAGCCGGCGCAGCCGTGCGACGGCCCGCTCGTCGTCCGCCCGGACGGAGAGGTGGAACCCGCCGAGGCCCTTGATCGCCAAGATCCGTCCGACCGCCAGCAGGCCGGCCGCCGCCTCCAGCGGGTCGGTGCGTCCGGGGACCCGCGTTCCGACCTCATTTTCCAGCCAGAGGCGCGGTCCGCAGGCGGGACAGGCGTTGGGCTGGGCGTGGAACCGGCGGTCGCCGGGATCGTCGTATTCCGTCTGGCAGGCGGGGCACATGGTGAACCGGGCCATCGAGGTGTGGGGCCGGTCGTAGGGAATGCGCCCGATGATCGTCCAGCGCGGTCCGCAATTGGTGCAGTTGGTGAAGGGGTAACCGCGGCGGCGGTCCTCCGGATCGCGGATTTCGGCCAGGCAGTCGGCGCAGGTGGCCACGTCGAAGGGGATCAGGGTGCGGGTTCCGGGCGCGTCGACCGAGTCCCGAATGACGAAGTCCACGGCTTCCGGGTCGAGATCCTTCGTTTTGACCTCGACGGCGACGATGTCCGCCAGCGGCGGCGTTTCGAGGGTCAATCGGTCGGTGAACCGGTCCAGGGCCACGGCCGGACCCTGGATCTCGATGACTACCCCGTCGCTGGTGTTGGTGACGAACCCGGCCAGGTCTTCGGCTCGCGCCAGGTTGTAGACGAAGGGACGGAAGCCGACGCCCTGGACGACGCCGTCGACCAGAAGTCTGCGACGAAACCGGGGGCTGAAGGTCATGGTCCGATCCGGCGACCCCTCAACCAGGAATACCACCCGTCGAGGCCTTCGCCGCTGGTGGCCGACAACCGGAGGAATTCGAGCCGCGGGTTCACCGACCGCGCCGCGGTTTCGCACTTGTCCAGGTCGAAATCCACGTAGGGCAGCAGGTCGATCTTGTTGATGAGGCACAGGTCCGCCGCGGCGAACATGGTGGGATACTTCAGCGGCTTGTCGTCGCCTTCGGTGACGCTGATGATCACGACCTTGGCCGCTTCGCCCAGGTCGAACATGGCGGGGCAGACCAGGTTGCCCACGTTTTCGATCATCATGACCGAACCGTCGGCCGGCGCGAGTTCATCGCAGGCCCGGCGGATCATCTTCGCATCCAGATGGCACCCCTTGCCCGTGTTGACCTGCAGGACGGGCGCGCCGGTGGCGGCGATACGGTCGGCGTCGTTGAGGGTCTGCTGATCGCCCTCGATGACGGTCACCGGCATCTCGTCCTTCACGGCGGTGATGGTGCGCTCGAGCAGGGTGGTCTTGCCCGACCCGGGCGACGACACCAGGTTCAGAGCCAGGATGCCCTTGGCCTCGAACCAGCCCCGGTTGCGCTGGGCCAGCAGGTTGTTCTGCTGCAGGATGTCGATCTCGATCTGCACCGTGCGCGACAACGGCTGGTCATGGTCATGATGGTGGTGATGATCGTGGTCGTGATGGTCGTGCACGTGCCCGTGATCGTGGTGGTGGTCATGATGTTGGTCGTGGTGGTGATGATCGGGATGAGTTGGCTCGGACTCACCGGGTTTGCGGAACGTCACCGCGTCTTCGGGTTGGTTGCAGCCACAGGTGTCACACATGTCACGCTCTCCGTCGAATCAGGTTCAGTCCACGTTGATGGCGCGGACCCTCAGTTCCCGCCCCTGCCTCAGGTCCACCATGCCTTGCCCGCATACCGGGCACACGGCCATGAAAAAATCCACTTCCACATCCCGGTCGCATTCGGGGCAATGCCCGCTTCCTGGAATGTCGTGGATCACGAGCTCGGCCCCGTCGGCCAGGGTGCCCTGGCGGGCGATCTCGAAACAGAATTCCAGCGAGTCGATTTCCACACCGGCCAAACGGCCGACCTCGATCTCGACCGTATTGATGACCTTGGCCCCGGCCGCCCGGGCCTCTTTTTCGGCGATGTCCAGGACACCGGCCACGATGGACATCTCATGCATGGTTACATCCCGAGAAAGCGGATGGCCAGGCCGCTGCCGAGGATCGCCACCCCGGCGATGACATGGGCGTAGCGCTCGATCCTTTTGACCGGCAGAAAGCGGATGCCCCGTTCGGCAAGATAGACCATCAGCAGCATGGTGGCGATGGTAACGGTGGCGAAAATGACCGTCACCAGCACCAGCCCCGGGATGCTGTTGGTGGCCGCGGGATACATCAGGATGGGGATCAGCGGTTCGCAGGGGCCCAGCACGAAGATCACGAACAGCGCCCAGGGTGTGAAGTTGCGCCGCGCTTCCGGTCCCTGGTCATGGACGTGGGAATGTTCATGGTGATGGCTGTGGTGATGGGTGTGGGCGGAACCGTCGGCATGCCGGTGCACGTGGGTGTGAGGCTTGTCGCGCAGGGCCTTGCGCAGGCCCCACACCGCGTAGATCAGTCCGAAGGAAATCAGCAGCCAGGCCGCGATGTCGCCGCGCATGCCCTCGATGAGGTTTATCTGCCCCACCGCCATGCCCAGACCGATGCCGACCAGGCCCAGGGCCACCGAGCCGAGAACATGTCCGATCCCGCACAGGGTGGTGACGCCGAGGGTGCGCCCCAACGACCAGTTGCGGGCTCGGCTGAGAACGATGAAGGGGAGATAGTGGTCCGGGCCCGTCAGGGTATGGACGAATCCGATGGTCGCCGCAGTGGCCGCCAGGATGCCCAGTTCCGAACCCATACTGTCCTCCGGATAAGAGGTTGCAAATGTATCTGAATAAAAGGTATCAGGTCAGGCAGGCCGGACCAAGGACAATCCGAATGGAGGAGAAATTGAGGAACAGATCGAAAATAAATGGAAAAACCGGGTTGGTTCAGGTGACCCTCGCCCAAAGTTCACCTTCTTCCGACCCGGCTTTTCCGAATATTTCCTGATATTCAGTCGGTAGCGCCATTTGACCTGATGATCCAAAACGGAATATGAAATCTGATTTCTGGCGCCCCTATTTTTCGCGACACTACCGACCCTCCGGGTTAGGGCTATCTCCCTCACATCCCCCAGGGGTATATAGTAAAGGTCACGAGATGCCGATTTGGTTACACACCTGGGACAACTTTTTCATTTTTCCTGGATGATTTTTGCTTAAACAGGGCGCGCTTAAGCCCATATTGCAAAAAATATTGCTATTTCAACTCTTCAAATACGCCCCGGTCACGATTTTTGCGGACGTTGTCCCAGGTGAAGCACCGCCCGTTCATGGCGATATACACCCCGGACGGCAGACTCTGGGCGAAGGCCAGGGCGCTGCCCAGATTGAACAGCCCGTCACTGCTGCCGAAGGCGTAGGGAATCATGGCCCCGGTCAGCACGATGGTCTTGCCAGTGATGTTTTCTCCCAGCAGCCGCGCCGTGGTTTCCATGGTGTCGGTGCCGTGGGTGATGACGATGCGGTCCGGGTCGCACTTGCGGCACTGGCTCAGGATGACCTCCCGGTCCTCGTCGTCCATGTCCAGGCTGTCGATCATCATCAGGGTGCGGACTTCGACCTCCAGCAGGCACCGGCCCAGTTTGAGCATGTCGCGCAGGTGGGTGTCCTTGAAGTAGAGGCTGCCGTCGCGCTCATCGTATTCCTTGTCGAAGGTGCCGCCGGTGACGAAAAGACGGATGAGATCGGACATATCGTTTTCCTTTGCCTGACTGGAAACACAGGGTAGCCGAACCCCTCAAATGACGATGATCAACCGCTCCCCGGCAAGGGCGGAATGCCGGTAGACCAGCAGGCGGTAGTCGAAGCCGTCGTTGCGCCGCCAGGCCTCGGTGACCTCGCCCCCCCAGGCCGAGCCGATCGGATCCGGGTCCGGGGCCGCGTTGGCGGCCAACAGCCGGAAAGCCTCGGGAAAAGATTCCGACTGCTTGCGCAGGATGTGGGTCATGAACAAGACCATCCCCGCGTTGATGATGTCGCCCTCCTGGTTGATCAGGATGGTCACCACCTGGTCGGTATCCGCGGGGATGTCCGCCCGCAGGCGGTCCCCGATGGCCAGGGATCGTTCGGGCGCTCCCCCCAGCTTCCGCAGGATTTCGCCGTAGGGTTTGCCCACGGGGTTGCACAGGTCGCCGAAAACATGCTCCAGGTGGGGCAGGATTTCGAAGCCGGAAAGAAAGCCGCGGGCCGACGCGGTGCCGTCCCCCGTGGTGACCACCAGCCGGAAATGACGGGCCAACTCGGGCAGGAAGTCATCACATCCGGGCAGGGGCTGGGGCCGTCCGGTCACCGTGTCGAAGGGAATCAGGGTGCCGGCCATGTCCCATAGCATGACGGCGGTGCGGTTGTCGGCGTTGTCCGGGAGAGGGTGCTCAGACGGCATTGACGGACTTTCGGGTTGCGGTTAACTTCTTTCCCGGCTTGCTTGTTAGGGAATTAACACAACACGCCGGCTGGATTTTCGGGTACACTTTCCAGGGGGGATGCCGATGCCCATGTTACTTGATCGGCTCCTAATTACCAACAGGGGGAGGGAGAAATAATGCGAATTTTTTCCAGTTCCGGAGTGATCCCGGGGCGGGCCACCATAACCGGGGCACTCGTCATCGGAGCGCTGGTCGGCTACCTGGCACTTTTCGGGACCGTGGAAACCGCCCGGGCGGACAGCATCCAGCAGCTCATCGAACAGGTCGGACCTGAATACGCGGAGGCCTATGCCTCTCCATTCATTCACGCCTTCGGCCCCAACCAGAACGCCAACCTCTTTTCCACGGCGAACATTCCCTATACGGGCCTCACCTTCGGGATCGGGGTCAAGGTGATGGGAACCAAGCTGAACGACGAGGACAAGACCTTTCAGAAAGTTGTCCAGATCAACGACCTGGGGGAATTCGATCCCAACCTGAGCGGGACGTCCGGGACGGTGGTCATGTCCGGGCCCACGATCTTCGGCGACACCGAGACCGACGGCCGCTTCGACCTCTACGCCAACGGTGTCCTGGTGGGGACCTTCGACGGCATTTCCGGTTTCTGGGACACCAGCGGGGTGCCCCTGGCCACTCCCGAGGCCTACATCGGGGGCATCGCTGGCCTGAAATTCACCCTGCGGTACTTCCCTTCCGTCAACATGGGTGATTTCGGGAAGACCAAGTACCTGGGGTACGGACTGCAGTGGAGCGCCAGCGGGGTTCTGAAAGACCTTCCCATCGACCTCATGGCGGGATTTTTCCTCACGAGCCTTGACGTGGAAAATACCCAGGGCCTCGGCGAGGACAATCTGTTCGAATCCACGGCCAACTCGTACTTCCTGGCCGTCAGCAAGAGCTGGCCGTCCCTGACCCTGTACGGTGGATTTTCCATCGAGGATTCGGAGATGAAAGTGGCCTACTACTACGAAGACGAGGATTACCCGACGCTGACCCAGGACGTTAGTTTCACGGTGGAAGGCCGCCAGAAAAACCGGTTCACGATCGGACTGACCCTGGACATCCTGCTGGACCTGAACGTCGAAGCGGGCTTCGGCGACATGAGCACCTATTCCGCCGGGCTGATGTTCGGCTTTTGATCGGAGACGGTGACAACAACTGGACCGCAACACGGATTCACCGGTCCTCGTGAAAGGACAAGATCATGAAACTCGACAAGATGATGAAAGGCAGGGTTGGGGCCGGAGCCCTGGTCCTGCTGTTGGGCTGCGGCCTGTTGCTGGCCGGCTGCGAAAGCGATCCGGTGGCGCCCAACGAGGAACTACCCGCACTGACCGAACAGGAATTGGCGCAGCAGGCGGCACTGGTCGCCGTGGGTGTGGCCCAGGTGGGCCCGCGGTTGGTGACCTTCAATGGCACCAAGGCCTACAATAAGGTGGATGGGGTATATCCCTACACCTTCCCCGAAGGGAGTAATGCCACCGGTTCGGTCGTTCTGGAGTACCTCAGTGGCGGCCCGAATGGAAGCCACGTGGTCTGGGACCTGGCCGACTACGGCAAGCTCTACACCCTGCCGGGTGACAGTGTGACGGTCTCGGTGGATCTGGGCGATTTCGAACCGATCTACTCGGTGACCTTCGACCTTTACGGACCCATCGACCGGGCCGCCGATACGGCCACCGTTTCGGGAACGGGGACCTTCAATACCGGCGACCGGTTCACCCCTTTCACCCTGACGAATGTGCTGCTGGATGACGTGAGCACCTACCCCGACGGGGGGACCGTGGTCCTGGCCGGCGAAGGAATCGAAGCCACGGTCACCTATGATGGTACCCGCTACGCCACGGTCGCGATCACCGACGGCGAGATCTTCAGTCTCGACCTGGACACAGGGATCATCACCGTGATGACGTAAAGGTCCTGCCAGGGACCTTATTAGGGGGAAAAACAGAGGCGGAGCCCTCCTGGGCTCCGCCTCTCTCCGCTATGACCGAACCGCTCCAGCCCGGTTCCTTCCTCAATCCGGACCGAACCCCGTGGCGCAAGGCCAAGAGTCGCTGGTCCGGTCTGGAGCCTACGCCCGACACGACTTTGCGCTGCCTATGTCTTCAGGGCAGACGGTCGGTCCCGGGGGTCAGGTTCCGGCTCGGTGGCTCCGCTTCCGCTCGAACCACCCCGAAGTCTAAGGCTTTATTTCCCGAAAACAAGCTCTATTTGGCTAATAAGAATGATTTTGGATACCCGAGACCCAAATTGATAGTGGGAATAGATTTCACATTGATAAATTTAATTCAAAATGCTTTTCAAAGGACGCTCCGAAATGCTAGGGTAGTCATCAGTTGCCAATCTTGTTGGTTTTGAAGTCTGGAATTTTCCCGGTTTTCAGAACAGCGACCTCTACGCGGAGGCAAGCCGATGGATCGTATCCTCGACAATCCCACGACGTCCCCGAGCGCCCTCGAAACCAAATTAGGTCGCCGAAAATTCCTGAAGATCATCACCGCCGCGGCCGCCTCGATCGGCCTTTCCAGTTCCGCGGCTGTCAAGCTGGTGGAAGCCGCCACCCAGGGCCTGAAGCCCTCGGTCATCTGGCTCCACTTCCAGGAATGCACGGGCTGCACCGAATCGCTCCTGCGGACCTCGCACCCCGACCTGGCCGAACTGATCCTCGACCTCATATCCCTGGACTACCATGAAACGCTCTGCGCGGCGGCGGGTCATCAGGTCGAGAAATCCCTCCACGACGCGATGGAGGCGAACAAGGGCAAGTACGTGCTGATCGTCGAAGGGGCCATCCCCGAGAAGGACGGCGGCATCTACTGCAAGATAGCCGGCAAGACCGCGATCGATTCGCTCAACGAAGTGGCCGCCCACGCCGGGGCCATCATCGCCCTGGGGTCCTGCGCCTCGTTCGGCGGCATCCCGGCGGCCGGTCCCAACCCGACCGGCGCCACCGGCGCGCCGATGATCCTCAAGGACAAGACAGTGGTCACGATTCCCGGCTGCCCGGCCAATCCCTACAACCTGCTGGGCGTCGTGCTGCAGTACGTGACCATGGGCACGCTGCCCGCCCTGGACGGCAAGGGTCGGCCCAAGTTTGCCTACGGCCGGGTCATCCATGAAGATTGCCCACGCCGGCCCCATTTCGACGCGGGCCGCTTCGCCCTGCAATTCGGCGACGAGGGGCACCGTGAAGGCTTCTGCCTCTACCGCCTGGGCTGCAAGGGCCCCGCGACCCATGCCAACTGTTCGATCCAGCATTTCGCCGAGGTTCCCAATGCCTGGCCCATCGGCATCGGACACCCCTGTGTCGGATGTACGGAAAAGGAATTGGCTTTCCGCGTGCCGATCCACACCACGGTGGATATCGAGCGGCCGACCCCGCCGGACACCTATCCGCCCATCCACGCCGAACACGGAGGTCCCGCCCCGGTGGCGACCGCCGTCGGCGGCGCGGTGGTGGGGCTGGCCCTGGGCGCGGCCTGGAGGCAGTCGAAGAAGCTGGAAGACGAAGCTCCGGACTCCACCGGGAAAAAGGAGGAGTAACCGATGGACAGATCCAGACGCTCATTCCTCAAAGGCCTGGCCTGCGCCGGGGCCACGGCGGCGGCCAGCGCCGCCCCCGCGGCGGCCAGCGAACCGCGCAAGGCCCCGGACGACGCCGTGGGCATGCTGTACGACACCACCCGCTGCATCGGTTGCAAGACCTGCGTGGTGGCGTGTCACGAGGCCAACGATTTGCCGCCCGATGACCGGGGCAACGGTCTGCACGATGCCCCGCAGGCGCTGAACGACCGCACGAAGAACATCATCAAGTTGTTCAAGGACGAGCACCAGCGGTCCTACATGAAGCAGCAGTGCATGCACTGCATCGACCCCGCCTGCGTGGGGGCATGCATGATCGGCGCCCTGCAAAAACGGGAGTACGGCATCGTCACCTGGGCCAGCG
>CBDTUS010000105.1:0-12750 GCA_965363725.1 uncultured bacterium
CTGGTCCAGATGGATACGGACGACGGCGCCGAAGCGAGGAAGATTTCGCTGGTGCGGTGAAGCGGGGAGGCTCAGCGGTACCGCGCCTTGATGAGGCCCCAGCTCAGCTGTTCGACCGCCGTAATCAAAGGTCAGCGCCTGTCGCTTGGTCGGCATTTTTGATCCAACCTAAATATTGCATGATTAGAATTTCTATTTTCATAGATTTCAGATGCGAGCCTTTTCAGTGGCCCCGCGACAAGCCCCTTTTGCTGGCCAGGTACATGGCGTAGGTCCCTAGCCAGTGCCCTCCTTCGTAGTGTTCCCCCGTCACCGCGGCCAGGCCTGCCGCACGATGGGCCCTGGCGGCTTCCAGGAGAGCCGACCGTCGCCGATCATTTTTCGGTAGGCCCGAAGCGATTCCTTCCAGCATCCAGGCCCGGCTCAGATTCAGGCCGTCGAGATGGGCCAATTTCCCGTCGGAACGGTCGGTCACCGTGGCCGTGGGAAGCCATCCGGCGTCAGGCCGGCCGGGCACCGTGGCCAGGAACTTTCCCAGCCAGGCGGCAAACTCCGGCGGCTCCATCACCCGGCGCATGAGGTCGGCCTCCGCCAGAATGGGCGACAGAAAATCCTGTCCCGAGGGTTCGAAGCGCAGATCGGCGTCCTGATCAGGGCCATACAGGCGGCGGGTCGTCTGTTCGACCAGCTCGGTCAGAGTGCTGTCCTTCGCCGTCCCGGCGTAGTCGAGCATCAACCCGAAGGCAAAGGCGGTCTGGCTGTGCTCCCCGGTTCGGATGGGGTAGGCCAGCTTGGGCAGCCAGTTGCGCAGGCGAACCAGGCAGGCCTCTTCGAGTGGGGCCAGGGCTGCGGCCCAATCGGCGGCCTGGGCATTCCCCTCAGCCTTCCACTCCCGCAATTCCGCCGCCAGCTGGAGCAGCCAGGCCAACCCGTAGGGTCGTTCCCAGGACGCGCGGTCCTCGGACATTAGGTAATCCGCTTCCACGGCGATTCGTTCGGATTTCAAATGCTCATCCAGGACAGCGCACGCCCCGGCCGCCATGGGGTGCTCGGGATAGAGTCGCGCGAAACGGGCCAGCAACCAGTGACCGTGCACCGACGAGTGCCAGTCGAAGCAACCGTAAAAGGCCGGGTGCAGGGAAAACGGCGTCCCCTGGTCGGCGTCCGACTGCATGGTGTGGGCGATCTTGTTGGGGTACTCCTGGACGGCGCAGTCCAGGGCCAGCTGCACGAAAGGGGCGGCCTGGTCGGAGGTGAAGGTCTCGGGCTCCAGCGGGACGTTTGGTTCGCTGTCCTGGCGGACTTCATCGGTCTCCCCCGCCGGATCACCGCAACCTGTGCCGAATAGCAAAATGGTAATCAAGCACAAGGAAACCATTCGATACATTGACCAACGAACCTCGCAAATCACGTCGCGCATCTGGAACCTCCTGGCCGGAGTATGCCCGATGGAGGTAGGGCGGGATATTCGAAATTTCCTTTTGATGATGAGGTCATCGTTCAATGCAGGGCGAATCTCTCGGGTATCCCCTTGTCCCCGAGCCACATGGCGAAAAAAATCTCAATATATCCCGTTTTTGTGATATTATCGGCTTCGCCAAATCCCTCCGACGCTGCTTCACCGAGCTGGCGCCAAGTGGATGGTACGTCCACAAAATTAGTGAGGGGGCCAGGTGGTCGAAATTCCGCGCTACCAATCCAGGAGGTTCTCCATGTCATACTGCCATCGACTCGCTGCCTGGTGGGGATTCCCGCTGATCCTTCTCCTTTCCCTGGTTCTGGCCGGCGCCGCCCAGGCCGAATACCTGGGCAACGTGACCTTCGACCAGGAATTCAACACCCACCTGCCTCACGGTCTTCTGGTGAACGTCGACATCGACTACAAGATCGACCACCCCGATGGGCGTCGGATCTACATTGTCCCTTACACCAACGGCTCACCCACGCCGGGTTACGGGGTGTCCGCATCAGTGGTCTACCCCCAGGGAACGGGGACAGTGACGAAGTTCTTCACCATCAATACAGGGAGCCCCGTCGTCGTGAACGAGTTGCGGGTCTATTCGAGGGATCCTGACTTCACCGAAACCCCCCTGGAAATGTTCGTACCGGTGAGATTCCATTTCGGCCCTCACGGCGTATACAACATCCAACCCAACCATTCCCAGTACAGCCGCCTGCGCCACGGCATGAGCCTCAACATCACGATGGACTACGAAGTGGACGCCCCCGGCTGCAGGATATACGCTCGGCCTTTCACCAACGGGACCATTACACCCGGCTATTCGGCCAGCGGCTCGGTCGCATTGCCCCCGAGCGGAAGCCACAGCCAGAATTTTTCCTTTGCTGGTGATGCGGATGTCACGGACATCCGTTTCCAGGTCCTCGCCCTGGACAACACCCTACTGTACGAATTCTTCGTGCCCTGGGACATCCACTGGGCTGAGTGGGGTGTCTACGACATCTCGATCAACCACGGCAACCCGACGTCCCTGCAAAACGGCCAGCACCTGGTGAGTTCGTTCACCATGGACCACGAGGATACCGAGGACGTCTGGATCACTATGTGGTGCTGGCAGGATGGCGGCCAATGTCCCGGCAGTCTTGCTCAGATCAGTCCCGTCATTCCGACGGGCCCGCAGGCCCTTTCCCGTTACGCCTATGTCAACGAGGGCACCCAGACCGTTGACGCGGTGCACTTCCAAGTGACCAAGCTTGCCCAAGTCGTAATGGAAATCGACATCCCCGTGCTCATCGACTACGGCCCCAACGCCTTGCAGAACTTCGAATTCACCCCCGCGTCGCCGGCGATCCTTTCCTACGGCGAACAACTGGGCATGACCTACGACTACTTGACCGACGAGGCGTCCGGTGTGCGGATCTTCGGCCGCGGTGCCTTCAACTACGACCCCCTCCTGGGCATGACAAGCTCAGGATCAACCATCCATCCCCCGCCGTCGGGCCCCGGCAGTTTCTGGATGACCTACAACACCGACACGGTGGCCAACCTCATTCGCTTCCAGATGGTCAGCCCAGACCAGAGCGAAATGCACCTCGAGTGGTTCCAGCCGGGCTACTTCGTCTGGGGCTCCTCGGGCACCGTTGTGGATGCAGAGGACACACCTGCCGTGGCCAGACTGGGGCTGTGTTACCCCAACCCGTTCAACCCCACGACCAATATTCCCGTGAGCCTGGGACGCGACTCCCATATGCGCCTGACCGTCTACGACCTTCGCGGGCGCCTGGTGCGCACCCTGAAGGACGGCCCCATGTGGGCGGGTGATCACGTATTCACCTTCCGGGGCGATGGCCTCAGCAGCGGGGCCTACATCTGCAGGCTGGAGACACCGGAAGGGATTCATACCCAACGGATCACCCTCGTCAAATAGGTCGGACCTCGGATATTGTGATTCAGGTTGGTTTGCCAAGCATCAAAGAGAGGGGCCCCCGGGGGGCCCCTCTTCACTCACTCTCACGAACCTTCGCCCTTGGCCCGATTGACTGATTGAACCCACCCCATGTTCGATTCCCTGCACGACCGGCCGGATTTCTTCCCCATGGTGATCGGCGGCGTGATACCGTATTTTTATTGGACGTCGACCCCACGGAAGCCAATCTTTGGGCGCCAGCATCACAACCCGGCAAATGGAGAAAATGATGTCTTCCATGAATCGGTGGATCGGATTGGGTTTGGTAATTCTCGTAATGGCCGGTCCGGCCACCCTCTGGGCTCAATGCTCGAATGGACTGGTCAACCTGGACGCTCCTGACCTGGAATATCTGGGTCTGCGTACTTCCGGCCAGAGGAACTGGGTGGGGCAGCAATTCGCCACCGACTGCGACGCACAATTTCTCACCGTCAGCTTCCTGATCGAGATCCAGCTTTTTCCGGAGAACGGAGTGACCAATCTCACTTTGGGCGACACCCTGACCTGTACCGTCATGGATGATCAGAACGTTCCCATCGCCTCGGTGGACCAGGTTCTGACCAGGTCATTTGGCAACGAATGGGTGGAATTCGATTTCGCTCCCCTGGAACTGGGCCTGGCCGAGGGAACCTTGGCGGTAAAAGTAGCCACCCCGCATGATGCCTTTTGCCGGGTGGCGACGTCCCTGGATCAGGTGCCCGGACAACTCATGCTCGGGGACGAAGATGATCTCAACTACATCGGCACACGAGACGCGGGTTTCCGCATCACCTGGGATCCGGGAGCGGACATCACCGGCGTGGAAAGCCGAAGCTGGGGTGAGCTCAAGGCCCTCTACCGGTAACAGGATTTTTTCATCTTTGGAGGATGACAATGGGTTTTTCGATCCGGTCCATTCATGGCAAAAAACTATCGTTGGTGTTCCTGAGCATGCTGCTGGCACTGCCTTCGTTAGCCGCCGACCTGGTCGTCGACGGCACTTTCGAAAATCAGAAGAACGGCGCCGACCTTCGCAAGGACAGCAAGGGCTCGGACTGGTACGAAAGCCGCAAGGACACCGAGGAGGGATCGAAGCTGCTCAAGCTGAGCACGAAGGACATCGGGGGCAACGCCACCAAGAAGGCCATGATCAAGGGTCATCCCGACCTGAACACCTACCTCAGCCAGAGGCTGACCGTTCCCCAGGATTTCGCCATGGCGGTGAGTTTCGACATCTTCGTCAAGGAGATCCTGCCGGACGACAACCGCTCGGCCTTCATGTTCCTGGGCGCCATCAAGGACAAGAAGGGCGG
Source organism: uncultured bacterium (assembly GCA_965363725.1). GTDB lineage: Bacteria > Krumholzibacteriota > Krumholzibacteriia > LZORAL124-64-63 > LZORAL124-64-63 > JAGLCY01. Next base: position 4,718 of record CBDTUS010000105.1, read on the forward strand.
CCCCAATTCCACGGGCAAGGAACGCTTCGCTTTCCTGGGCTTCGAGAATGCCGCCGAGACCGGACGCATCAATCTCTTCGCCCGCGAAGGGGTCTCCAAGTGGGATGAAAAAACGATCGTGGCTCCCGGTCTGGAGCTGGGGAAGTGGTACACGATCACCATCGAAGCCGACATCCTCGACGGCTTCTACACCACAACGGTCGAGGGCGTGACCGAATCCTTCGAGCTGGACTCCTTCCATACCAAGAGCGGCACACCGGACCAGATCACCCACATCAGCTTCGCCAGCTGGAATGACGGAGCGGGAACCTTCTACGTGGACAACGTGGTGGTGCAGGCCGAATAGATGGTGCCTCGGAAAATGTTCCGACGATGGTATTGACTTGAACCTCAAAAAGCGGGTCCCCCGGGGGACTCGCTTTTTTGAGTTTGGCTATGTTCGTCTCGATAAACCGCCTACTTCAGGAGAGTGACCGGCCTGGTCACCGTCTGGCCGCCTCCCACCACGCGGCAGAAGTAGGTTCCGCTGGCCAGGTCCGGCGCGCGCCAGTCGAAAAAATGGACCCCGGCGGTCAGTTCGCCCGCAAAGAGGGTTTCCATCCGGCGTCCGGCGAGGTCGAAGACAGCCAGCTCGACCGACGCTGACTGTGCCAGTTCGAAGGAAATAGTCACCGCGGGATTGAAAGGATTCGGATAGGGATTCAGCAGCCGCAGCACCGCGGGCGTTTCCCAGGACCCGACCGCCGCAGGCGTGCACTGAGGCGGAAAGATCCACAGGCCTCCCTGGGCCAGATAGACCAGATCCCCGTCCGCCCAGACACCGTGGGCCTGACCCGGCGTGTCCACCGAACCGACAAGGAACGGCATGGCCGGAACGGAGACGTCGGCCACAAACAGCCCCGACAGGTATCCCCCCAGATAGGCGATGCCCCCGGAAACGTGGACTCCCATGACCCTGCCCGGCACCGGCACCTCGCCGACCAGAGTCGGCGCCTCGGGATCATGGATACCGAAGATCTGCAGGACGGCGCTGTGACCACCCGCCACATAGGCGTATCGTCCGGCGATCATCACGTCGCTCGCGCCGCCCGCCGTGGTGGCGGAGGTCACGAGTTGCGGAGCCAGCGGGTCGGACACATCGATCACCCGAAGGCCGTAGAAGCCGCTGGTCACGTAGACATGGTTCCCGGCGACGGCGATGCCGGTGTTGTGGCCCTCGAGGTTCAGCTCAGCCACGAGCTGGGGAGATTCCGGAGAGCTGATGTCGATGACTAGCAGGCCCTCAAGATAGCTGGTGACGAAGGCGAAATTGCCCTTCAAAGCGACCTGCATGGCCGTGCCCGGGACGGCCACCTGGCCGATCAACGCCGGCAGCTCAGGGTCGGCAATGTCGATCACCGCGAAGCCTTCAGAGAGGGCCAGGCAGGCGAGATCGCCTGAGATCGCCACACCCCGTGCCTCGCTTTCCGTCGGCACCGAGGCCACGGTCACCGGGGATTCCGGCGCCGAGACGTCCAGCACCCTCAAGCCATATGGCCGGTCCGACATGAACGCGTAGTCCCCCGCCACCACCAGGTCAAGGGAGTAGCCGTTGCTCGGCATGTCGGCCGTGCCCACCGGCGGCGGGGAATCGGGGATCGAGACGTCGATCACTTTCAGGGCGCCGCCGGTGGTCAGGAAGGCCACGTCGCCCTTGACGGCGGTTCCGTTGTGGTAATCCCCACCCACCGAACCGATCCACGCCGGTTCCGCAGCGGTCGAGATGTCGATGATCTGCAGGCCGTTGCCGGCCAGATAGGCGAGATCGCCGGCCAGGGCGATGCCCACGGCATTGTGTTCGGTGGCCAGGTTGCCGATGATCTGCGGCATCGTCGGGATCGAGATGTCCACGACCTGCAGACCGCCTTCACCGTCAGCCACCAGGGCGTGGCTGTCCGTCAGGGCGACATCCGTGGCCGTGCCGGGAGTGGTGGCCAGACCCAGGTGATGGGGACCCGCTGGATTCGAGACATCGATCACCCGCAAGCCGGTGTCCAGGTCGGTGACGTAGGCCCGACCGCCGGCGACAGCCACTTTCCAGGCCGTACCGGGGAAGCTCACTTCGCCGACGATCTGCGGGTCCATGGGATCCGCAGCGTCGATCACATACAGGCCGTTGTAGGTGTGTTCGGTCACGACGTAGACGAACTGGCCGCTGGCGGCCACGCCACGGGCCAGGCCGGTCAAGCCGACCGTGCCGAGGCTGGTCGGCGAAGCGGGCTCCGATATGTCGATGATCTGCAGGCCGGCGTTAAAACAGGCCACGTAGGCGAGGTCTCCGACAATGGCCACATCGTAGGGCCAGCCGGGCAGCTCCACGGACCCGACGACGGTCGGCGATTCCGGCACGGAGACGTCGACCACTTCCAGGCTGCGGAGGTCATAGAACCTGTCCCGCAAGGTCACGAAGGCGTGGTCGCCGGAGATGGCCACCTGATCGGCCTCGCCGAACATGCTGACCGTTGTCATCCAGTGCACGTAATTGCCGTAGTCCAGACAGGAGGCGGGCGTCGCTCCGACCGGTGGCGAAGTCAAGGAGCAGAGAAGCACCAGGGCCGAACCAACCCACTTGAGCTCACGGATGAAATTCCGCATGGCATCTCCTGGATAAAATTTTGAGGACAAAGGTGACAACCAAAACTTCATTCAAATCAAATTATCAAATACTCGATACTTGAACCCGCCCGGGTGCAATCGGGGTGCACCATGTACGTAACACCTGAAAAATCATCTGCCATGAACTGTCGATCGAATCCAGTATACCACACGGGAAATGAGGTCCGGGGCTCAATATGGGGTTTATTTGGGGACCCCGAAAAAAGGCCCCGAGCATTCGCCCGGGGCCTGCCACAAAAAACCTACTATCGGTTCCAGCCTACTTGACCAGCATCATCTTCCGGATTTCCTGGAAGTCGCCGGTGCGCATCTCGTAGAAGTACACGCCGCTGCTGAGCCGGTCGGCCCGGAACATCACCTCGTGGGTTCCCGCGCTCTGCACGCCGTCCACGATCGTCTTTACCCGACGTCCGGCCGTGTCGTACACGCTGATGGTCACGTGGCTTTCCCTTGGCAACTCGTAGCTGATTTTCGTCGCCGGGTTGAAGGGGTTCGGGAACGCCCCGTGCAGCAGGTAAGAAACCGGCAGCGGCTTCTCGATATCCGGGACGGAGGAAGCCGCCATCATGAAGGTGTCAAGTCCCGTAAGGGAGCCGATACCCGTCGGGCCAACCACCGTCGCGGCTCCGGAAATCTTGTCGACAGACACGAACGAGTTCGCGGTCTGACCTCCCCCGACCACGCCGTGGAGGTTGCCGTCCCTGTCGAAGGCTATGTCGCCGATCCCCACACCAAGGCCTAACGAGCCCACCAGGGTCATCGCGCCGGTGACCGTGTCGATCACTAAAAGGTTGTCGCCCGATCCCCCATCCCAAAACTCGGTGCCGTAAAGAATACCGGTGGTCGGATCGAACCCCATGCCGGTGATGCTCAGGTCGATCGCCGGTCCTGCGGTCGCGCCACCGGTGGCGCTGTTGATGGTGTAGAGAACATCGGGGTCCGTACCGCCGATGCCGTACAGGATCCCACCGGGGCTGAAGGCCATCGCCTGGAAACTCTGGACGCCGGTATTGCCGATGAAATACGCGGCGCCGGTCACCCCGTCGATGCGGAAGAGGTCCATCGTTCCGGTGTTGTCGGGTCCACCGAGGCCGAAGATCTCACCCGCTCCGTTGATGGCCAGGCCCGGCATGCCGCTGACCCCCGTGTTGCCGATGACGTGTGCGGTGCCGATTCCAGGATACATCCGAAGGAGCTCGCCGGTCCCGCTGAACCCCTGGGTGGCGTAGACCCATCCCCCGACCGCGGGCGCAATCGTTCCGGTCACCTCCAGGCTGACCGAAATGACCAGTTGCGGCCTGACGGGGTCGTTGCTGGAAAGGAACAGGTCGCATAAGTAAAAACCCGGAGCGAACCCCGAAGCGTCCACCGCCAAATCGTAGAACCTCGAGCTCAAGGGGGCTTCGCTCCCGGAGACCGCACTGGGGGTGAGCCACGGACAGTCTCCCCCGCCGGGTAGGTTTTCCTCTACAAGGTTCCACACGAGGCTCTCGCACGTCCCGTTGTTGCCCACCTGGAAGGGTATGGAACCCGTCCCGTCGAGACCCGCCGTGATGTCGAACGAAAGCGCATTGACCGCCACCGTTGGATCCAGGCACGGCGTTTCGGTCACGACGTTGGCCGCGTTCACCAAACCGTAGCCGTATTCCGTGTCGTAGCCCGGATCGCCCATGTCAACGGCGCTGGCCTGCATGATCCCTTCCACCTCGGCGGCGGCGAGCGACGGATTCACCGAGAAAGAAAGTGCGGCGACGCCGGCGGCATAGGGCGAAGCGAGGGACGTTCCGTTGGCGGACTCGAAGTCGCCGGGACCCTCGCCGTCGGCCCCGGTGCGGTCGGTGGTCCAGATGTCCTGGCCGGGTGCGACAAAAGCGGTGCCGGCCCCGTACTGGCTGAAGTCAGCTCGAAGGCCGGTGCTGGTGACCGCGCCGACCGCATTCACTTCGGGGACGCTGGCCGGATAACCGATCGTACCTGTACCGTTGTTGCCCGTTGCGGCGAAGTGGACCATCCCGTTGGCCCTAGTCAGCGCAAACTTCGCATCGAGGGCCGCCGAAGTCGCCCCGATATGGTAGCTGTGGTTCGAAACACGGCATCCTGCGTCTTCGGCGGCGGAAAGTCCCGTGATGATCCAGCTGAAGGAGGTCGAGAAACCGCCGGTGGCGCATTCGGTGGTGATGCTCATGCGCACCGAGAAGACCGGACTGGACGGAGCCACGCCCGTGCCGTCGAGGGCGTTATTGATGATCGCCGACACGGCGCCGGCGACAAGGGTGCCGTGATCGTCGCAGACCTCGACCGGTCCTCCGTTTCCCGGGCCCTGGGAAGTCACGTCGACGCCGGGAATGAGGTTCAGGTCGGGATGGTCCTGCTGGACGCCCACGTCGAAGACGGCCACCGGGACGGTCGCGCTGCCGGTAGTGGTGTCCCAGGCCTCCTGGGCGTCCATGTCAACATCGACGGTGCCGCCGTTCTGCCCCGTGTTGTGGAGTCCCCACTGGGAGACCAAGCCGGGATCATTCGGAATGAGGTCCAACCTTCCGGTCACGATCCGGTCCAGCTCGGCGAAGAGCGAATCGCCGCTGCGCGCGAGATCGTTGGCGATCTCCTGGGCGGTAAAACCGTTCCTCGTGGAGAGCTCGACCAAATAGGTTCCCTCCATGCCGGCCCAGTCGTGATCACCGAGATCGGCGTCCTTGTCGAGGGCCAGGATGAGGGACTCGGCGCGGCTCCGGCTGACGCCCTTGTCGAATCCGACCATCAGGCTCCCCGTCAACACGACGGTCCCGTGCAAGTCCCCTTCAAACACGGGCGAGGCAAAAGCCACATCGGGACGGGCCGCCAGGGACGCGACCAGCGCCTCGATGGCGGGGCCACTCCGGCTGGCCTTACGGACCGGGATCCGCCACCATGAAGCGAGGTCCATGGCTTCGCGGTTTTCGATCACGAGTCCCATCGCCTCGAAATCGGCCTTCTGACCCAGGGGATCGGCGGCCATCCGAACGGCCACCTGGGTGGGGTCCAGAGTGCGAACCTGCCTTTCGGCCTTGTAGTAGGAAACGTATTCCGCCGCAGCGTTGGTCGCCGCCATCAAGCAGCAGACCAAAGTGATGAGGGCGATCCCCGCTCGAACTTGTCGAGGAAATCCCAATCCCAATTCCAAGTATCCGCCTCCAGGGCAAGTTGTTGTCGTATCGGTGCTCGTGCTGAGCCCTGCCAGCTGTATGGCGCCGAGTGGAAGGTGTATTTGGTATTCTTCAGCCATATCTGGATGTTGCTGATAATTATACCGTATTAGGGTATTTTTTGTCTATTTATATTGTGCGCCTTCATAAAGCCACTTTTAACTTACTGAAACGAAAGACAAAACAGTTTTCGGCCCTTCGCGACGGCCGCCTGCTGGAGGGCGGACTGGCGACGAGGGGGGCAGTCCATTAGAATGAATTCACCGCAGCAATGAACCGGCGACAGGAAATATTATTCCGCCACCGAGCACCCGCAATCCAAGAGAACTGGAATCATGAGCCAAAACACGGAGTCCCCTGGAGACACTCCAGCGACGAACCGAAAGCCTTCCGTCTCGCTTTCGAGCCTGCGTCACGCCTTTGCCGCGATCATCTGGCCCCGGCGAAAACTGGTCCTCCTGGGGCTGGTCCTCATCGGCGCCAACCGTCTGGCCGGACTCGTGCTGCCCGGTTCGAGCAAGTATCTCATCGACAATGTCATCGTCCAGCACGACACCTCGCTGCTCAGGGTGCTGCTGTTGGTCGTCGGTTTGGCCATCCTGGTCCAATCGGTGACCTCGTTCCTGTTGACCCGGCTGCTCAGTGTGGAGGCACAGCATCTGATCGCCACGCTGCGCGCACAGATGCAGAGGCAGATCATCCAGTTGCCGATCGCGTTCTTCGACGACAGCAAATCCGGCGCCCTGGTCTCCCGGATCATGACCGACGTCGAGGGGGTTCGCAATCTCGTCGGGACCGGATTGGTCCAACTGGTGGGAGGGTTGTTGACCGCGGCGGTGGCTCTCACCCTGCTGATCCGGATCAACCTCCAGATGACCCTCTATGCCTTTATCCCCCTCATCATCTTCGGGCTGATTTCCCTGAAGGCCTTCGCCTATATCCGACCGATCTTCCGCAAACGAAGCGCCATCAACGCCGAAGTGACAGGCCGGCTCACCGAGACCCTCGGCGGCATCCGGGTCATCAAGGGCTTCCACGCCGAGCAGCAGGAATACCGGGTTTTCGAGGAGGGCGTCGACCGCGTATTCCAGAACGTCAAGCAATCCCTCACCACCACCAGCCTGGTCACCAGTACGGCCACGCTCCTGATGGGTCTCATGAGCATCATCATGATGGGCATCGGGGGAACAATGATCATCAAGGGTGACATGACCGTGGGAGAATTCGTCGCGTTCACCCTGTACATGGCGTTCTTGATCACGCCGATCGTCCAGATGAGCAACATCGGCACCCAGATTACCGAAGCCTTCGCCGGCCTGGATCGGATGGAGGAAATCCTCTCGATGGAACGGGAGGGTGAAGAAGAAGGCCGCACTGTCGTCCTGGAGGACATTCATGGCGACATCGCCTTCGAGAACGTCTCTTTTGCCTACCAGAAGGACAAAGACGTATTGCGGGATATCAGCTTCGAAGCCCCGGCCGGATCGGTGACCGCCCTGGTGGGCAGCTCGGGCTCGGGAAAATCGACCGCGGCAGGCCTGGCCGCTTCGTTCCGGATCCCGACCAAAGGCGTGGTCCGTATCGACGGCCACGACCTCACCACGGTCAAACTCGAAAGCTATCGGGATCATCTCGGGGTCGTGCTTCAGGATGAATTCCTTTTCGAGGGCACCATTCGCGAGAACATTCTCCTGGCCCGGGCCGATGCAAGCGAAGAAGAGCTGCTCGAGGCGGTGGCCGCCGCCCACGTCAAACATTTCACCGACCACTTCGACGAGGGCCTCGACACGCTCATCGGCGAGCGCGGCGTCAAGCTCTCCGGCGGCCAGAGACAGCGGGTCTCGATCGCCCGGGCGTTGCTCGCCAACCCCCGGATTCTCATTCTCGATGAGGCCACGTCGAGCCTGGACACCGAGAGCGAGGCCTATATCCAGGAGAGTCTCGCACGCCTCATGGCGGGACGGACGACCCTGGTCATCGCCCACCGCCTGAGCACCATTCGGCGCGCCGATCAGATCCTGGTGCTTGAAGATGGGCAAATCGTCGAGCGGGGAAAACACGATCAGCTGATCGCCCAAAAGGGACGGTACCACGAGCTCTACACGTACCAGGCGAGGATCTAGCCGGCTTGCGCCCTGTTTCGACTCGTGCTTGTTTGTACCGATGGAATTGGTTCGAGTTGGCCATCTTCAA
>CBDTUS010000106.1:0-12687 GCA_965363725.1 uncultured bacterium
CCCATCCACCAGGGTGCGCACCAGGCGGCCGGCCGCGTCGTAGACCTTCAGGGAGACGCGGGAGGTTCCGGATTTCACCGCGAAGGCGATCTCGGTGCGCGGGTTGAAGGGGTTCGGAGCGTTCTGGAAGAGAAAGGGAGATTCCGGAACCTCGGGAACGCCGCTGGGGGCGCTGACAATCCGGTAGGCCCGGCCGCGATCCAGATCCAGGATGTAGAGTTCGCCCAACCCGTCTTGACCGAAGGAGGCCACGTCGAGGTACCCTCCTGGCGGGGTCATGTCGGCAGTGCGGTCGGTCACCGAACCCAGGCCGCCGGCCTCGGTCCAGGTCAGGCTCCAGATCTGATGGCTGCAGTAGTCGGCAAAAAAGTAGTGTCCCACCAGCGAAGGCAGGGCACTGCCGCGATAGACGTACCCGCCGCTGATGGAACAGCGCCACGGGTTGCCGCCATGGGTGTAGGTGTGTACGGGCAAAATCAACGATCCATCATTGCAGTCCGTGGCGGGGATATAGCAGAGATTGCCCTCCATGAGCCGCCAGCCATAGTTCTCGCCCCCAGCCGATGAAGCCGGCTGGACATCGATCTCTTCTTCGTCCCCCTGCCCCACGTCGGCAATGTAAAGGTCGTCGGTGGCTGTATCGAAGGAAAAGCACCAGGGGTTGCGCAGACCCTTGGCCCAGATCTCATTGCGGGGAGGCAGATCCACGAAAGGATTGTCCGCCGGGACGGCGTAGCCCACGGGCACATCCACGTCGATCCGCAGCATCTTGCCCAAGAGTTCCTGATCATTCTGGGCGCGGTTCTGGGGATCGCCCGCGCTTCCGCCATCTCCCAGGCCGATGTAGAGCATGTTGTCGGGACCGAATTCGAGGTGGCCGCCGTTGTGATTGGCATCCGGTTGGTCCACCGTCAGGATGATTTCCTGAGTGGTGGGATCGGCACGATTGGAGTCTTCGGCGCTGACGCGGAAACGGGCGATCCTGGTGTCACCCTGAAAATCCGTGAAATTGACGTAGAACCGGCCGGTCACTTCATAGTCCGGAGCGAAGGCCAGCCCCAGCAAACCGCGTTCGCTGAAGGTGCTCGTCTGTGTGTGGATGTCGAGGAAGGTGCCCAGTTCGCTTCCCTGTTGGTCGAAAACTCGGATGAGACCGTTGCGCTGAACCACGAACAGGCGGGAGTCGCCGGCCGGTGCCACCAGGCGGACAGGTTGGGTCAGGCCCGAGATGATCTGCTCCACGGCGGCCGTGCTGTGGGGCGGGATGGCAGAAGACAAGATGACCAGGCCAGTCAGGGCGCATATAAGGATAGTGTTTTTCATGTGCTGTCGGTCTCCTGGAAGTTGTGGCATGCTCAGGACATGATAAGAATACTGCCATTAATCCGCTTATTCAGAGATTGAATCAGGCATCCCAATTGTAAGACGGGAAATTGCAACCGGCAAAGGGCTGGAGCCATGGTGATCCCTGGAATTAGATCAACTATGAGATGAATGGGTGCCCGGGTTGACAGGGAACGGGACCGGATATAGTTTTCTGCATCCGGAGCGGGCTTAACTCAGCTGGTAGAGTCCCAGCTTCCCAAGCTGGTTGTCGCGAGTTCGAGTCTCGTAGCCCGCTCCACTTTTCCCTCTATTAATTTATTATTTTTTGAATTGGGTTCCCCGCCAAATCCAATCTATAAATTGGCCAAATACTTTTCCAGACAGGCCCCCACCCTGAGATCATCCGGCGCGCCCTGGACTTCGGCCGGTACATGCCGGAACCAGGTCCGCTGCCTTTTGGCGTACTGGCGGGTGGATCGGACAATGGCGGGTACCAGATCCTCCCGAGACATCTCACCCTGCAAAAATAATACGATTTCCCGATACCCGATGCTCATCAGCCCCGGGCATTCGGCGCTGTAGAGAGCCATGGCGGCCTCCGTCTCTTCGATCCAGCCGGCCTTCAACATGGCGCCCGTCCGCTCAAAAATCCGCGCATCGAGTTCGGCGACCGGCCGTGTCAGGACCACGGTGGGAAATTCCAGTCCCAGGGAAGGATCCGGCTCCTGTTCCGCTTTCAGGGCGCTCATGGGCCGGCCGGATATTTCAAAAATTTCCAGGGCTCTCTGACTGCGATAGCGGTCGTTGCGGTGGATGGCCGCGAAGGATTCAGGGTCGATCAGTTCCAGCCGGGATCGAACGTCATGATCACTCAAGGCATCGAGCGAAACTCGAACCTCACTCAGGTGCTCGGGAGAACTGCCGGGAATATCCATGAACCCGTCACGCAACGCCGTCAGGTACATGCCGGCGCCACCAACCAACAGGGGAACACCCCCCCGATCCGAAATTTCGGCCCAAACCTTTTCGAAATCCCTGCGAAAACGAATGGCGTCGTACTTCTCGGCCGGGGATATGAAATCGACCAGGTGATGAGGACAGGCATCGAGTTCGGCGGCCGTTGGTTGGGCGGTGCCGATGCGCAAACCGCGGTAGATCTGACGGCTGTCCAGGCTGATGATTTCCAGAGGAAACCGCGCCGCCAGAGAGGTGACGTGTCCCGTCTTGCCCACCGCCGTTGGACCCACGATGACCGGACACCTTCCACCAGAAAAAGGCCCCCCGGGGGGCCTTCCTTCAGAAGAAGAATCAAAAATTCCGTTCATCTCAACTCCGCCCGAACCTCTTCTCCAGTTCCGCGAGGGTGTACTGGATAAAGGTGGGCCTCCCGTGGGGGCAGGACAGTGGATTGTCAGTGGCGAACAACTGGTCCACCAGGTTCTGCATCTCGGGTATGGTCAGTGGTTCGCCAGCCCGCACGGCGCCGTGGCAGGCGTAACTGGCCAGCAGATCCACCTGGTTTTCCTGGCTGGGTTTGTCGTCCCAGGCCAGGTCATCCAGCATGTCCAGCAGCAGGCGACCCTCGTTCCAGTTTTTTAAACTGGCCGGGATCCCCTGAATCAGGATGCTCTGGCCGCCGAACGGTTCGATGGTGAATCCCATGGCCGTCAACTGATCCGCGTGGGTCTGCCAGGCTTGCACCTGCCCGGGGGTTAGTTCGAGGTGGGCGGGAAACAGCAGCTGCTGAGTTGGCACCCCGGCGATTTCCCCTCGCTCCTCCAGGGCTCTCTTGGCCTCGTTGTAGAGGATGCGTTCATGGCTGTTGTGCTGGTCGATCAGCACGAGTCCGCCGCGGATCTGGGTCACGATGTAGGTGCGGTGCAGCTGCCAGAAAGGAGCCGCGTGGAGAGGCGCTTCGCCGGTTCCCGGCAAGGTCCCACCGGAAAATTCCTCGGTGTTTTCTCCTGAAAAAGTGGGCCGCATGGCCGAAGCGCCGAACAATTCTCCCTGCCCCTGGGGAACTCCCCTGAACTCGAACCCGGCCGACCCGCCCCTCTGGAAATACTGGCGCAGGTAATCGGTTTCCGCCACGGCAATGCGTTCGGTTGCTTCGCTCGAAGTCGGTTCTTCGGCCGTCCCCGTCCAGGGCCGCAGGTCATCCGCCTTGCGCAGGCTCAATCCCTCGCTCAGCGCATTCTTGAGCATGCCGAAAATCTCACGTTCCATCAGCAGACGGACCTGGGTCTTGGCGGGGTGCACGTTGACGTCGACTTCACCGTGCGGAACCTGCAGAAACGCGATGACCACGGGATGCCTCCCAGCGGGCACGACTTCCCGGAAGGCCTGGACAATGGCCTGCGACAGGGCGCGGCTCTCAACCGGCCGGCGGTTGATGAAAATGAACTGCTGCTCGCGGTTGCCCCGCGTCCAGGTGGGCCGCGAAGCCAGGCCGCCGATGCTGAACCCGCCCTTCTCCATCTCGAAGCGGGTCATGTGTTCCATGACCGAGGAGCCGAACAGATCGCGGGCGCGGTCGGTCAATGAATCGGCAGGCCGCAGGTCCATGGCGGTATCGTTCTCGGACTTGACGAGCCAGCGGATGTCCTGATGCGCCAGGGCCAGCTGGGTCATCAGTTTCATGATGGCCCGCTTTTCGGCCTGGGCGGTTTTCATGTATTTGCGGCGGGCCGGCACGTTGAAGAAGAGGTCACGCACGGCGATGGTGGTGCCCGGGTTGCGGGGCGCGGGTTCGCGCCGGGTGATTTCGCCGCCGGAAAATTCGATCAGGCCCCCCAGCTCCTCGTCGGCGACGCGACTGGTGCAGCGGACCTGACTGACCGAAGCGATGCTGGCCAGGGCCTCGCCGCGGAAACCGAAGCTGGCCACCCGCATGATGTCGGCTGCCGTGGCGATCTTGCTGGTGGCGTGGCGTTCAAAGGCCAGGGGCAGGTCGCGGAAGGGGATGCCGTGCCCGTCATCCTCGACGGTGAGCGAGGTCAGGCCGCCATCCTCGAGGGAAATGGTGATTTGTCCGGCACCGGCGTCCAGGGCGTTTTCCACCAGTTCCTTGACGATGGAAGCGGGCCGCTCGATGACCTCGCCGGCCGCAATGCGGTCGATGGTGCTGTTGTCTAGAACCTTAATCTTCACCGGGTTGCTGGCCATGCTGCCCTTCATACCATTCCTCGGAAACCGCCGCGGCGGAGACTGTATTGTTCAGCGGGTTGCCAAGGGTATACAGGAGCGCGGCGCGCGTCAACCAGGTAGGGCGCTCAACACCGAATTGATGAGCTGGGTGGGGCTGTCCCCCCCGCCGGGATACACCCGCGATGCGCTTCGCACGGTGAGTTCCTCGTCATCGGCCAGGGTCCTCAGAACGGTGGTCACCCGGCGCTGTAGCCTGGGCAGGGACTGGATGTCCTCCGGGACAATCACCATGATGGTCCCGTCCTCCAGGCAGGCCGTGTGGTCGGAGCTGCGCAGACGGCGGGAAATTTCGGCGACCAGCTCACTCACGGGAATTGAGGCCTCGCCGGTGTCGTCTATCCGGAAAGCCGCCAGTCCAACCATGGTGTGGTAGCGGTCGCAGCGGTCCATTTCCGTGCGGAGGATTTCACCCAGGGCGTCCTTGGTGGCCGAATAGGCCGGTTCTTTCTGCTCGGGGGCGTGTTCTTCCGGTCTGGTTTCGCGTAGTGCGCTGTCGGCAAGATCCTCCGGCTCAGGCGCCGTAGCCAAGGCCAGCAGCGGCAGCAGGCGGCGCGCGAACAGGGCGTCGAATTCGGTGAAGCTGGAACCGTCCAGGGGATGGAGCCTGCGCTTGTCCAGCAGGACCAGGCCCGGGAACGGTTTGTGCGCTTCGAGGGGAACCACCAGCAGCGAGCGCCCGGATTTCACTTCTCCGTTTTCGTCACTGGTTTCCAGGACCGTCGATTGCCAGCCGCCTTGACCGGTGTCGTTCAGCAGCCGGATGGCCTCCTCCTGGAGCGTCCGATCGGGATTATTCTCGCTGCTGGTAACTGGAAGATCGTCTTCAGTCAAGAGCAGGGCCTGGGTGGCGCCCGTCAAACGGCAAGCCGCGGCCAGGACCCGCTCACGGCTGCCGGGCCGCGAGGGTCCCGCCGCGAGTTCGGACAGGGCGGTGGCCAGAGTCGTCAGGCGATCCACCTGATCGGCGGTGGCGGCCCGCTCGAGGTAGTCGTTCAGGTGCCGGTTGATCAGGTAGAGGATCTCGCCGCTCACCGAATGGAACTGGTGGGCCTTGGCAGCGGAGGAAAATTCGACGGTCAGGATGGCATTCAGGGGATCCCGGCCCACCGGCAGCATGAACACCGTGGCTTCGCTGAAGACATCGGTGGGGTCGACGTCGGCGCGGTCTCCGGGCCTCAGGACCAAGGGGTTGCCCGATCCGAGAACATCGGCCTTTTCGGGCTGGGGTGGAGATTCGTAGGTAGTTTCCCGGGGCGAGGCCACAAAGAGATCGCCATCGCTGGTCAAAACCCCGATGGACGCCTTGTCGGCGGATGCGGCATCGCGCAGATCCTCCGCCCAGGTGCACAGGGTGGCGGCAACGGCTTCGGGGGCGCCGGTGTCCCGGGTGAACTCATCTTCCATGTAGCGGTAGAGTTCCCCGTCCCTGATCATCTGGATGCGCAGGAACCGGTTCAGGATCATCGCGAAACGATGGGTCAGACTCTCGATGGTGGCCATGGCGTTGCCCGCCAGCTTGCCCTCCCCCTCGACGGCTGAGATGTTCAGGACGCCCAGCAGGTTCCCTTCCCATATGATGGGCGCGCAGATGGCTTCGGAGATTTCCGATCGGTCCCGTTGTGCTCCGGGGTGCTGGTTGTCGGTAATGAAGACTGCCTTTCGTGTCTGCGCCACCCCGCCGGCGATGCCTTCCCCGAGTCGAACACGCGTCCGGTGGACCGTGTTCTGACTCAGGCCGTAGGCAAAGGCCACGTAGAGTTCCTCCGAGTGGCGGTCATAGAGCATGATGGATCCGCTGCAGGCGCCGGTGGTGCGGGTGGCCAATCCCAGCAGCCAGCGCAGCAGGCCTTCCCGGTCCAGGGCCTCCTCGATCCGGCTGAGGGTACGGTGGATCGCGGCGGTTTCCAGTTCCAGTAGATCAAAATCGTTGCGGGGAACCGAGGCCTTGCCGGTGAAGACTCCCGGGGTGAAGCGGGGCCCGGCCTCGGGATCGGTGGCGAAGCGGGGATCGGTCAGGTTGGGCCCGGCCATGATCCGCGGGAAATCCGCGGCCAGAACGGTTTTCAGCTCCAGATCCTTGGCCTGATCCACGATCGGGGCCACCAGATCGTTCAGGGGCGGATGCACCAGATAGGTGTCGTCAGGGGTCTCGAATCCGGAAAGATCCTTGATGACCGACAGCCCCATTACCTCGGCCAGACTGGCACCGATGGAAAACCCTTCCGGGTCGACCACGGCCAGAATGCGGGCGTCGCGGCGGGCGGAAAGATCCGCCAGCAGGGTGAGTTCATCCTCCCCCGGACACACGAGAATCACCGGCCATTTGATGATGTCGGCCACAACACTCCTGCAGATGGCTAGTCAGCCCGAGCCTCACTGGCCCGGGACCCAATATACTGGTTATCATATCGGCGGTCCGCCGGAGCGGTTAACCATTACCTTGTGGTGATTTGCAAGGTATTTAGACCATGTGGCTTGGAGGTCAATCTTCAAGTTGTTTCTTGATTTTCATCAGCCACATGAAGGCGTCCATGGGGCTGAGTTTCTCCAGATCGACGGCCCTGAGGGCCTCCAAGGCATCGCGTTCGCCTTCCCGGAACAGACTCAGCTGGCTGTTGGGGCCGCCTGAACCATCGGCGACCAGGGATGCTCCGCCGGCGGAATCAGATGCCGGACGACGGGCAGGCAGATCCCGCTGGTCGGCCACCGACAGGGAATGCAGGATTTCCTGGGCCCGGTCCAGGACACCTTCGGGCAGGCCGGCCAGCCGGGCCACGTGGATCCCGTAGCTCTTGTCGCTGCGGCCGGGACCCACCGCGTGCAGGAAGATGATCTTGCCCTCCCACTCCTTGACCTCGAGGCGCAGGTTTACCAGTCCCGGCAGTTCTGCCTCCAGTTCCGTCAGCTCGTGGTAATGGGTGGCGAAAACCGACCGGGGCCGGGGACCGTCTTCGCTGTTGAGGTATTCCGTGATGGCCCACGCCAGGGATAGGCCGTCGTAGGTGGAGGTGCCCCGCCCGATCTCGTCCAGGATGACCAGGCTGCGCCGGCTCATCTGGTGCAGGATATGGGCGGTCTCGCTCATCTCCATGTAGAAAGTGGATTCGCCCCGCGCCAGGTTGTCGCTGGCCCCCACCCGCGTAAAAATCCGGTCGGTGATGCCGATTCGAGCGGACCGGGCCGGAACAAACCCCCCGGCTTGGGCCATCAGCGTGATCAGCGCCACCTGGCGCAGGTAGGTGGATTTTCCCCCCATGTTTGGTCCGGTCAGCAGCAGCACCTGACGGGACGATCCGTTGCACAGGGTGTCGTTGGGGATGAAGTCGTGGTCCAGGAGTTGCTCGACCACGGGGTGCCGTCCCGCGGTGATTTCCAGGACGAGGGAGTCGTCGCAATCGGGCCGGCAA
The DNA here is from genome assembly GCA_965363725.1 of uncultured bacterium. Lineage (GTDB taxonomy): Bacteria > Krumholzibacteriota > Krumholzibacteriia > LZORAL124-64-63 > LZORAL124-64-63 > JAGLCY01. The sequence goes on from CBDTUS010000106.1 coordinate 7,941, forward strand.
TAATCGTTTCTCTCGGCCAGGTCCGCGTAGGCCAGCATGAGATCCACGTGGGCCGTGAGGTTGGCTGCCTCACGGATTTCCGCCAGGCGCCCGCCGACCCGGTCGATGAGTTCCTGGAAAATCCGGGATTCGAATCCGTCGGCCTTTTCTTCCGCTTCGAGAATGGTGCTCTCGGCTTCCTTGAGCTCCTCGGTGTGGTAGCGGCAGGATCCCACCAGGGTCTGCTTCTGCTGGTAATGGTCCGGGACCTTGTCCAGGTGCTTGTTGGTCACCTCGAAGTAGTAGCCGAAGACCCGGTTGAAGCCGACCTTCAGGGTGGAGATCCCGGTCGTTTCCCGTTCCCGGCTCTGGAGCCCGGCCAGGAAACCCTTGCTGTCCGTGGCGATGGCCCGGACCCGGTCCAGCTCGGCGTCGATGCCTTCACTGATGTAGCCCGGTTTTCGTGCGGTGGCGGGGGCGTCATCGGCGATGGTGCGCAGGATGTCCCCGGCAAGCCCGCCGAAGTCGGAAGCTCCGCCGAGCCAGCGAGTGACCGGATGTTCGGTGTGCCCCGCCTGGGCGTTGGTGGATTTCAATTCGTCGAGGGCCGCCAGGTTGGAGCCCAGGTGGCGCAGGCCCGCCGGCCCGATCCGTCCGGTGGCCGTGCGGGCGGCCAGCCGTTCCAGGTCCCCCACCCGCATCAGGATAAGGCGCAGGTCTTCCCGCCAGGATCGATCATCGAGGGCCGAGGCGACTCCGGTGTGCCACCCCTTCAGCTCATCGAGATCGGTCATCGCTTCGGCCAGCCGCATTTCGAGCAGCCGGCGGCCCATGGGCGTGCAGGTGCGATCAATGTGGTGAACCAGGGTTCCCTCTCCGGAATCCCCGCGGAAACTCCGGAAAATTTCGAGATTGCGCAGTGTTTCTTCATCCAAAACCAGCCGGTCGGTGCGGTTGCTGAAGCGCAGGCCGGTGACCTGGTCGGGCCGGCGCAGGGTCAGCGCCCCGAGGAAGCGCAACAGCGCGCCGGCGGCTGTGCAGGCGGGTTCGCGCCCGTCATCCTCCAGGCCGAAAACGGTCAGGTTGGCTACCTGGAAATGGTCCAGCAGGGTCTGTCTGGCAAAAGAATGGTGAAACCAGGCGTTGTTAACGGGAGTGACCACCACGCCGGCCAGTGAAGCCCGCCAGCGGGACACCAGGGCAGGGTCGGTGTCTTCACCGACGATGACTTCCTTGACGGGATGCCGCTCGCACAAGCTTTCCAGGGTGCCCATTTCCTGGCCGCACCGGAAATCACCGGTCGAGGCGTCCAGCAGGGCCCAGCCGTCGAAGGCCCCGGTCCGGGGCAACCAGGCCAGGCAATAGCGCCCCGAGGCCGAGTCGACCAGTTCAGGACTGGTGGCCGTCCCCGGGCTGATGATCTCCACCACCGCCCTCTTGACCAGACCCTTGGCCTGCGCCGGGTCTTCCACCTGCTCGCAGATGGCGACCGTCAGGCCGTGATTGAGTAGGCGGTTCAGGTAGGTGTCCAGAGCGTGGTAAGGGACGCCGGCCAGAGGGACCGGATGGTCGCTCTTGGCGTCCCGGCTGGTCAGGGTGACGCCCGCCACGGTGGCAAGGGTCTGGGCGTCCTCGAAGAAGGTCTCGTAGAAATCCCCCATGCGGAAAAGAAGAAGGCTGCCCGGGTGCTGGGCCTTGATCTCCAGGTACTGGGCCAGCATGGGCGTGGTCCGGGGAGAAGAAGATTCAGGGGCGCGCTTCTTGGCCATGGTGCCGGTTCAATCGTTCGGGGCGCCGGCATCGGACAAGTCGGCCACGATGACCTCCATGTCGAGCTGGTCGGCCAGGCGTCGGGCCTCGGTACGGGCCAAAGCGGGATTGACGAAGGCGCCGGTCCGGACCTTGTACAGGAACTGGCCCCGATGATCGCGCACCTCGTCGATACGCAGGTCCGGCAATTGGCCCTTGAAGCGGCGCATGAACTCGAGAGCCAACCCGCGGTCGCTGAAGGCGCCCAGCTGAAGGGCATACCGTCCCCGGCTGGCCTCCTGCCCGGTGTCGGCGGGAACGTCGTCGACAACCGGAACCATGGCCGCGAATTCTTCCTCCTGCAGCTGCCGGGCACGTTGGATGTCGAGCATGGCCAGGCTGCCCGGATGCTCCCGGTTCAATTCCCGTTCGAGTTCGGCGGCTTCCTGATCGCGGCCTTCAGCGAGGTAGGCCCGCCATTGGCCGCCCGCTGCACGGGGATGCGGTGCGGTGCCGTCGGATCCCGAAGAGGACTCGAAATACCGCAGAGCCAGTTCGGCGTCCTTCATGTCCAGGGCGATGTCACCGAGGTAATAGCGGGCCAGCAGGAAGGCCTGGTCCTGGGGTCGTACCGAGGCAAGCATTTCACGGGCTTTCTGCCGGTGGCCCAGTGCCCGCAGAGTCAGACCCGCGCGGAGATAGACATCCCCGGGAAGGCTCCCCAGGTCGTCGTTCAAAAGGGGCGAAAGGGCTTTCAAGGCAGATTGGTAATGACCCAGCCCGAATTCGATGTTGGCGATTTCCAGACCCATGCGAATCCGAACCGCATCGGGTAGCCGTTCATCATCCAGGTTTTCGCGAAGCAGAACCAGTGCGTCACCCGGGTCCTCGGCCAGCTGGATTTCCCACAGAATGGCCTCCCCGGCGCGGAGCCCCTCGCCGCCGGAGATCAAGGCCTCTCGGGCCTCCTCATACCGGCCCTGCCGGAACAAATCGGCCACCGAATCGACGGCGGCGACCGCGGGGATGTGCAACAGGGCGATCACCGCCAGGGTTTTTCCAAACCCAATCGATGGGACCCATGGGGACGGTGACCGAACCATGTCAGGATTCCTCCGAGGGAGCAGGTTTTCCAGGCATGAAGGTCTGGAATCCGTGACAGGAAGGGCAGAACCAACCGATGCGCTCCTGCTGGTGACCGCAGTCCCTGCACATCCAGCCCTGGGCCCCACGGGGCATGCTGAGCATGGACCAGACCTTGGCGAAATCCGTGTCCTGAGCGTCGGTGGTGAGCATCTTGAGATAGGGGGCGGCCGCGTCGGGAGTGAAATTGCGTCGGCCGGTTTTCCCGGCGAGCATACGCAGCGCCTTGTCCCGGTGACCGAGCTTTTCATAGAGCATGGCCAGGTCGATCCACAAAGATGGCGGGGCATTCTCGGACTGGCAGGCCCGTTCGAGTATGGGCAGGCTGCGGGCGAACTGTCCTGACTGCAGTAGGACCTCCTGAAGCAAAGGCAGGAAAATGTCCAGTTCCTCGGGGCTGTCCAGAAGGCTGTCGCTGGCAATGGAGATCGCCGTGGCGGCGTCGTTCTGGACGGCCGCCAGGATGGCACGAACCAGGGCGCTGCGGGAAGCGGTGCCGGCAATGTTCCGGACATCCTTGAGGCGATCTCCGGCTTCACCGGCTTCGCCCTTCAGGGCATGGGTCAGGGCCCGGTCGAGCTGGTAACTGGCGTAGGCGGCATGGAATCGGGGACGGTCTTTTTCGGGACATTGCCGGGCGGCGTTCTTGAGCGTTCGAGCGGCTTCGGGCAAGTCTCCCATACCGTGCCATTGCTCAAAGTGCGCCATCCAGTACTGGGAACGGGCCTTCGCCCCCCGGGGCAGAGAATCCAGAACGTCCCGGGAGCCTTCGAATTGCCCCAGTTGGTTGAGATCCCTGGCCAGGGAAATTCCCACCCACATCTTCTGGTTCAGGGTCAGGTTGGACCGCACGGTCAGGCCGCGGTGCAGAACCGCCGCCCGTTCCGGGTCGCCCTGGATGCGCAGCAAATTACCCAGTTGGTAGAAGGGCTCGACGGAGTCCGGGTCGTCGTGCACCAGTTTGTGGAGCAGGGCGGCGGCTTCATCCAGATTGCCTTCGATCCAGTGCTCGAGGGCGCGGGAATAGTCGTCGCCGGTAACTTGAGGTTTTGTTTCGCGAAAGGACAGGTATACGGCGATGCCTGCCGCGACCAGGACCAGGGCTCCGACGGCCAATGGAATCAGGCTATTCACCGCTTTCCTCTCCCGCCGGGGACGGGTCGGCTTCTGCCGAGGGCCCCTGTCTGAGCGGCAGGGTGCGCAGGTCGGCGATTTCACGATCCTTGGCAGCCTGGGCGCGCTTCAGGCCACTGATTTCCCGATGGAACCGGAACTCCCGGATGGCCGCCAAAAGGAAACTGGAGGCAAAGCCTAACAAAAAGCTGATGACCACCACCCAGTAGATGGAGATGGCCATGAAGGATTTACTGAAAAAATTTATGTCCACGGTCTGGTCGTGATTGGAAATGAAAAAATAGACCAGCGCGAACAACAGGACCAGAAAGACAAGACCTCTGAAGACCCACACGGTAGAACCTCTTTCTCCCCGGCCTGTTTCGGTGACTCTAGGCCAGGAGTTCGCCCACGAAAGTGGTGTTGGCCCAGCCGGCGACCCGGACGCGGACCTGCTCTCCCGTCCGCAGCGCGGCGTCGTGGAGAACGACTTTGCGATTGTTGGCGGTGCGCAGCCGCCAGCTGCCGGCCGGCCGGCGTGCTTCGGCCTCGGCCACGGTGTTCCAGACCTGCCCGATAAGCGCGTCAGCCTCCGCGTTCCAGGTATCTTCCTGGACTTTGATGAGTTCGGCAAGCCGCCTTTTCTTCTCCTCGACTGGGATATCGTCATCCAGCCGCGCGGCGGGCACCCCCGGCCGTTCGGAATACTTGAAGGAGAAAAGCTGATCGTACTTCACCCGGCGGACGACCTCAAGGGTATCCT
>CBDTUS010000107.1:0-12473 GCA_965363725.1 uncultured bacterium
GGTCGGTTTCGGGATATTCCCGCACCGGCAAGCGTGTGAACGAGATGTAGCCCAAAAGGAAGATCGTCAGGCTCATCACCGTGGCGAACACCGGGCGGCGGATGGCAACTTCGCTCAGCTTCATTCGGACTCCTGCTCTTCGGCGGGGGAATCGACCGCGGGAGCAGGACCGACCGGCATGACCTTGGCTCCCTCGTAGAGTTTCTGATGTCCCGCGCGTACCACCTGCTGCCCGTCGCTGAGTCCGTCGAGGACCTCGACCACGTCGGGCAGGCGCGTGCCCAGGGTCACGGCGACCCGGGTGACCAGGCTGTCGGGTTGGATGGCGTAGACAAAGGTCTGGCCACCCTCGACGAACACCGCGGCCGTGGGAATGGTCAGGGCCTCGGCTCTTTCCTCCAGGACGACGGCGATGGTGGCGGACATCCCGGGCCGCAGGATCTCACTGGGGTTGTCCACCAGGGCCACGATCCCCACGGTGCGGGTGTCCGGGTCCAGCTGCGGTTCGATCACGTCGACCACTCCGGTCAGGTCAACGGCGGGAAAGGCGGGGGTGGACACGCGGACCCGGGCGCCCAGGCGCATGGACCCCAGGATGCGTTCGGGGACGGCGAAGGTGACCCGGAGCTTGTCGATCTGGGCCATCCGGGTGATGGGGGAACCCGCGCGCACGAAGGCGCCCTCGCTGATCAGGCGTTTGCCGGCCATGCCCGTGAACGGCGCGTTGATCCGGGTCTTGTCCAGCCGGGTTTCGGCCAGAGCGAGGTTGGCCTCGGCCACCTTCAGGGCGGCGACGGCGTCATCCAGGTCCTGGGGGGCGCCGGCGCCCTGGTCCACGATGGACTTGATCCGTTCCCAGGTGGACCGCTTCTGGTCGCGCAGGGCCCGCGCCCGGGCGGCTTCGGCCTTGAGCTGGCGGTCGTCCAGCCGTGCGATCAGTTCACCCTTGTCCAACCGGCGTCCTTCCCTGAAGGGGATGGCGACCACGATACCGTCGATCTCGCCGGTCACGGTCACCGCGTTGTCGGCCTCCAGGGTGCCGACGGTGGTGAAGCGATCGATCACCGCTCCGGTGGTCACCGCGGCCGCTTCCACCGGAGTGGGGGGGCGCTGGAATCCTCCGCCGGCTTGTCCGTTTTCATTGCCACACCCGGCCAGCACGCTCAGCGCCATGCCTCCGACCATGATGCCTGACTTGTACCAGTTCACGTTCATCTCTCCTTAGTTTCCGGTTCCGGGATACCAGCCCCCGGTCAGCTGACGCAGGATGGCCGCGGCGCGGGCCGTACGGACCAGGGCGTCGGAATAGCGTTGCTGGGCGGTGGCCAGGTCGGCGGCCAGACGGACGATCTCGAAAGCGGTCGTGCGGCCGTTGGTGTATTCGAGCATCCCGATTTCCACCTGCCGGATCGAAGCGGCCACTCCCCGGGTGGCGATTTCCAGCCGTTGGGATCCCCGGGCGAGCTGTCGGGCCTGGGCGCGGGTCTCCTCTTCCAGGGCACGGCGTCCGGCCAAAAGGTCCTGTTCGGAGCGGACGATCTGCGCCCGCAGCCGGTCCCGCTCTCCCTTGCCCTCGCGGTTGCCGAGGGGCACGGCGATGACGACACCCACGTTCCAGTTGGGGAAGTCGCGGCCGATGGCCTGGTTCACGCTGTCGCCACGACCTCCGTCGATGTCCGTGCGCACCGGATCTGGAGAGCCGGGAAAAAAGACGTCCTGGGCGGCGCCGGACAGCCCGGTGCCGCCGAGGCTGCCGATGAGGTCGAGGGTGGGCCGGGCGTCCCAGACGGCGCCCTTTTCCAGGGCCTCCAGGGCTTCGGTGCTGCTGCGAAGGGCCGCCAGATCCGGGTTGCGGTGGATGACGATCGCGACGAGGGAATCCTGGTCGACCTGCCGGAAGTTCCGCGGAGGTTCATCCCAGACGCGGTAGCGGATTTCCGCCGGACGGCGGCCCATGAGGCTGGCCAGACGGTCGCTGAACCGGTCCATCTGTTCCTCGGTGTCGAGCACGGCCTGTTCGGTTTCGGTCAGAAAGAATTCTGCGTTGGCCACCGCGCTGGGGCCGATCATGCCCGCTTTGGCCCTCAACTCGGCGTCGTCGCGGAAGGCGGTGGCCCGGTCGCGGATCAACCGGGTCACGGCGTGGTTCCTTTCGGCTGCGTAGAGTTCCCAGTACACCGATTCCACCTGGGCCCGCACCGCCAGGATGGCCCCGTCATTCAGGGCGATGGCGCGGTCGAGGTTGCTTTCGGCGAACGAAAGGTCCCTGCGGGCGGAGGGTCCGAATCCCTTCAGCAGGGGCTGCCGCAGGCTCAGGGCCCCGAAGGCCTGGTACTCGGGATTAAGCGTGGCGAAGGTCGAATTCGAGGCCAGTCGCAGCGACGTGACCGAGGCGGAAAGTTCCGTTCCGAACCTCAGGCGCATGCGGGCTCCGGCCTCGAAGTCGGAGGAGTCCGTTTTCAGGACATCGGCTCCTACAAAGAGGGAGGCGCTGGGGGTGTCGGCCCCGGACCAGTCGGCCGAGCCGAACAGTTCGGGATCGAACACGCCCTTCTCACGGCGAACGGCCTGGACAGCGGCAGCCATCTGGGCTTCGGCAATGCGGGTTTCGGTGGCCTGAAAGGCGGACTCGGCTACCGCGTCGTCGAGCAGGAGCCGCTCCCCGGGCAGGCTTTGCAGGGTGGCTGTCATGGCGCTGTCCGGGCTCGCGGCTAGGATGGATTCCCCCGAAAGCTGCGCCTGGGAGGGCGCCGCGACCAGGGCCAACGAGACAACCACGAGGGTCATGGCCCAGGTGAACCCGGTAGCCCGGTATAGAACCTTTCGGTTCATGGCTGGGATCCCTTTCGATGGATGGGAAGGAGTAACAGGGACTTGAATATGATTCCGGGCAATCTAACACAAATCCGAGCGGCTCGCTTGGGAATATGATGGGCCTTTCATCGGATGACCGGCGGTGATAGTCTGTACCGCCTTAGGAGGGCGTCATGCCCAACCCTGGCCCCAACCCGAAGAGGTCGTCGTGAAATTTCGATCCCTGCGTCGCAAGATAATCAGCCTGACGGTGATGGTCGCCGCCTGGATTTTGGTCTGCGGCCCCGCCGCGGCTGGTGCCCCCGGCGAGAAAGCCCCGGCGGATCCATTTTCCCGTCTGGAGGACGCCGGCCTGGCCGCCGACCACGAAGGGGCCGATCACCTGATCGTCTTCACCGAGGCCGTCAACCGGGTCAAGCCGTCCGGGGTGACCTACGTGGACGGGTACGAGTTGACCAAGGTGTTGACCCCCGAGGGCTGCCGAGACCGTTCGGTCCTCAACTGGCACTACGATCCCCAGAGCAGCCACGTGGAGGTCCGCGAAGTCAACATCGTGCGCGACGGGCAACGCATCGGCGTGGATGTGACCGCGGTGAACGATCTGCCGGCGCCCCAGGCCGCCATCTACTGGAACGACCGGGTCAAGACCCTGCAGTTGCCCCGGCTGAGGGTGAACGACGGCATCGAGGTCAAGACCTTCCGCAAGGGCTTCACCTACGCCCTGCTGGCCGACGGTGAAGGCGCCGCCACCGGCGCCGGGACCGCACCGGACGACGAGCGCTACATCCCGCCCATGCCGGGGGAGTACTTCGATATCGTCCTGTTCAGCTCCCGGGTGCCCATCCTCGAAAAACGTTATGTGCTGCGTTTGCCCGCGGACAAGCGCCTTCATGCCGAGGTCTACAACGGACCGCTGTTTTCGGGCGTGACCTACGACGATGGCATCACGGAATACGCCTGGTGGGGATTGGATCTGCCGGCGCAGGTCCGCGAACCGCGCCAGCCCGACGTCAGCGACATCTATCCCAAGGTGGTCATGGCCACCGCCCAGAGCTGGGAGGCGAAGAGCCGCTGGTTCTTCGACGTGAACCGGGACCAGTTCCAGGTCACGCCCGCCATCCAGGAAAAGGTCGACGAGATCCTGAAGGATCAGGGCCTGACGGGCGCCGACGAGGAGCGCAAGGCCAAGGCCCTGCTGCACTGGGTGGCCCAGAACATCCGCTACAGCGGGCAGACCATGGGCGAAGGGGAGGGGTTCACCCTGCATACCGGGGACATGATCTTCGAGCAGCGCAGCGGCGTGTGCAAGGACATAGCCGGCATGTTGATCACCATGATGCGCGCCGCGGACATGGACTCCTACGCGGCGATGACGATGGCCGGCAGCCGCATCGACGAGGTGCCCGCCGACCAGTTTAACCACTGCGTCACCGCCCTCAAGCTCGAAGACGGCTCATTCCGCATGTACGATCCCACCTGGGTGCCCTACAACAACGACATCTGGTCGCTGTCGGAAGCTGAGCAGCACTACCTGGTGGGCTCCCCTGAAGGCCAGACCCTCAGCCGCATTCGTTACAGCCCACCGGAGGATTCCCCGCTGGAGGTGATCCACGAAGCCAGTCTGGATCAGGACGGCACGTTGTCGGGGACCTTCCGGTTTTCAGGTTCCGGAGCCATGGACAGTCGCTTGCGGCGCCTGGTCAACGGGACGCGTCGCCAGGAACTGGTTTCCCGCTGTGCCCGGCTGATGGCCCCGGTCAGCCCGCGGGTCGAGGGCATCACCGCCAGCCATCACGTGGTGGATGATTTCAGCGGTGACATGTGGCTGAAGTTCTCCTACCGCATTCCCTTCTTTGCGAGCCGGATCGTGGGCGGCTTCGAATTCACCAGCCCCCTGATGCAGGTGGTGTTGCACGAGGGGAACCTGTTCGGTAACGGCGGTCAGACCTGGGACGAAACCCGGACCTCCGATCTGCTGCTCTGGTACACCCAGGCAGTCCTGGGGGACGAGACCATCAAGGTCCCGGGCGGTTACGAATTGGCCGAGGTTCCCGAAGTGGACGAAGTCGATGAAACCTACGCCGCCTTCCGGGGCACCGCCGTCCAGAAGGGCCGCAAGTTGGAAATGGTCCACCGTGCCGAGGTCCGGCGCCGACAGATTCCCCCCGATGGTTATTCTGGCTTCCGCAAGGCCATGGAGGCGGCCCGCGAATGGGGCGACCGGATCTACCGCATCGAGAAGGAGGGCAAGTGATGAAGAACCTGAAGCTTGTTCTTTTAGTCGCTGTGTTTGTAACACTTGCGGCACCATTATTGGCGGCTGAGATGGGGCTTTCCTCGGGCCACGACCTGGATGAACTCTGGGCCACCGCCCAACAGGATTACGATCTGGACCGCCAGGACGCCGTGCTGCTATTGGAAAGCCGCCAGGTATCCTGGGATCCGGCCGGCACGGTCACCACGAGGGTGCACCGGGTGGTCTGGATCGGCACCTCGGTCGGGATCCGCGCCTACGCGGATCTGCGGATTCCCTGGAATACGGCGACCTCGCAACTGGACGTGGAGTTGCTGCGCACCTGGCGCGAGGGACGGTGGTGGCCCGATCCGACGGCCCTGAGCGCCACCGCCATGGTGGAGACCCTGCCCCACGCGGTGGATCATGCCGACGACTACACCACCATGCGCGAGACCATGCTGCTGCACGACGGGGTGGAATTGCCCTGCATCATGGAAACCGCCTACACGATCACGGAAAACGGATTGCCCGGTACAGACGGTCAGTTCGTGCTGGCGCAGCGGGATCCCGCGGTTCAGGTGGAGCTGCAGGTCACTGTTCCGACCGACACCCCGCTCCAGTTCGAATCGCTGAACGGGACGCCTACTGTGAGGGTCACTGAGGATGTATTATCCACCACCCGCAGCTGGGTCATGTCTCCGGTCCCGGCCTTGTCGATGCCGGGCACGGTCGCCGCGGTCATCCATGAACCGGCCGTCGTCTGGTCCACCTGGACGGACTGGACCGAGCTGCGCGACCATTGGCGCTCTGTCTTCGACTCGGCCGCCGTTCTGGATGAAGCCCTGGCCGACTCGGTGAAGACCTGGCTGGATCCGGCGCCCACTCGTTGGAGCCGCCTTGAGGCCGTGACCGATCAGATCAACCGCAACGTGCGGGGCATCCACTACCCCGACCGCTTCTGGACCTATCAGCCCCGTAGCGCAGTACGCACCTGGGATACCGCTTACGGCCACTCGCTGGACCGCGCGGTCCTGGTGGCCGCCCTGCTGCGGGAAGCCGGGTACGAAGTCACCCCCGTGTTTGTCGGTTCGGGCAACAGTTTCGTTGCCCCGACGGTGGCCCGCATGGCGGGTGTGGGGCATCTGCACCTGAGCATCAAGGGCGATCCCGCCGGCCTTTACGACCCGGCCGTGGGAACCCTTTCGGGACAGGCGCCCCTGATCGGGCTCCCGCTGTGGCGCACCGACCAGTATGTCGAGCCGTTCCTGGGCAACTCCCAATGGCCGAACCGCCTGGAAGTGACTCTGACCCTGGAGCCGGGTGAAGAGGGGTCCTGGCAGGGATCGGGCCAGTTCCACGGGTCGGGTGTCTTCTGTCCCCAGGGCGACATGGCGGGCCCGGGCGACGGCGCCCGGGATTTCCTGGCCGGCGTCGTCCAGGGCGTGGTGCCCGGTGCCGAGCTGACGAGTGCCAATCCGGAAATCTTCCACCAGCATCAGGTCGTGTTCGGCTACGCCGCGGAAGTGGCGAAACCCGAACCGGAGGATTCCGGCCTGACGCGGCTGGTCATCGGGGCCCCGGGTCACGGAATGGAAGGCTTTTCAGGGGGAATCCATCTGTATGACGAGTCGCGCCGGTCACCGGTCCTTTTGCCGGGACCCATGCAGCAGTGGGTGAAGGTCCGCCTCCGGTCCGAGGACACCGCGGCCCATCTGCCGGAACCTTTTGCCCTGGCCAACGAAGCGGGCGAGTTCACGGTTACAGTCACGCAGCAGGACGGCTGGATAACCCTGACCCGCGAGCTGAAATTGAACGAGGGCACCTACCCGGCGGAAATGTGGCCAGCCGTGCGGGCCCTGCTGCTGGAGGAGTCCGATGCGAGACACGGCACCATCCTGCTGGATTGAAATTTCGGGACCCAGAGGTGACGGCCCATGAGCAAACAGGACAAGGACAAGCGGCCCGATCAACCCTCGGCCCTGAACGTGCGGCCGGGGATCGGCGACCGACACGACGGGTTGCCCGGGACGCCCGTTTCGCCAGACGGCTCGGATGACGGGCCGCGCCGGCGACTGCTGTCGGCCCAGGAATACATCGACGGGGTATTGTCCGGGGACCGGGTTCTGCTGGCGCGGACCATCACCCTGGTGGAGTCCAACGCGCCAGCCCACCAGGACCTGGCCCAGGAGGTTCTGACAGCCCTGCTGTCGGAGCGCTGTGCGTCGACCCGGGTGGGCATCACCGGGGTGCCGGGGGCAGGCAAAAGTACCTTCATCGAGGCCCTGGGCACGAGTCTGACGGCCCGGGGCCACCGGGTCGCGGTCACGGCGGTGGATCCTTCCAGCAGCCTGACCGGAGGGAGCATCCTGGGCGACAAGACCCGCATGGAAAAACTCGCCGCCGATCCGGGAGCCTTCATTCGTCCTTCGCCGACCGGCGGCACCCTGGGCGGGGTGGCGCGCAAGACCCGGGAAACGATCCTGCTGTTCGAGGCCGCCGGTTACGACGTGATCCTGGTCGAAACCGTGGGGGTGGGGCAAAGCGAGATCCAGGTCCGATCCATGGTCGATTTTTTCCTGCTGGTTCTGCTGGCTGGCGCGGGGGACGAGCTGCAGGGTATCAAGAAGGGCGTGGTGGAAATCGCCGACGCGGTTCTGGTGAACAAGGCCGACGGCGCCAATCTGGTCGCAGCTCAGCGAGCCCAATCGGAATTCGAGCGCGTGCTCCATTACCTGAGGCCAGCTACTGAAGGCTGGACCACTCACGCCTTCCTGGGTTCGGCGGCCACCGGCCAGGGGGTCCTGGACCTGTGGGAGGTTGTGCAGATGTTCGTGGAAAGGACCGGCGGATCGGGTGTCTTCGACCGGCGGCGCAACGAGCAGGAAAAGGCCTGGGTCGGCGCCCTGGTGCGCGAGGGGCTGGAGGATCAGTTCCGGTCCCACCCGGAGGTTTCCCGACAGATGGCCGTTCTGGAACAGCAGGTGGCCCGCGGCGAACTGCCGGCCACCACCGCCGCCCGGCGTTTGCTGGACCTGTTCCGGAAGAGCTGACCAGCTGCGGGGCTGGTCCCGGGCCCCACTTCGTACTAGATTCTGGTGACCATTTTCTCCGGCCGCGGGCCGGTCACGATCCAATCCGGGAATGAAAACATGAGCGATGCCTCCACCACAACCCTGCCGACGGTCACCCTCTTCGACACCCTGACGGGTTCCAAGCGGGAACTCGAGACCCTCGAGCCCGGCCGCTGCGGCATCTACTGCTGCGGGCCAACGGTCTATGGCCTGAGCCACCTGGGCAACGCCCGGGCCGCGCTGGTGCCCGACGTGATGGTGCGATTTTTACGCCACCAGGGCTATGACGTGAAGTACGTGCGCAACATCACCGATATCGATGACAAGATCATCCGTCGCAGCCTGGAGGAGGGACTTCCGGCCCAGGAGGTGGCCGACAGGTACGCCGCCGAATACAGGCGGGACATGGGCGACCTGAACATCCTGGAACCCGATGTCGAACCCCGGGTCAGCGACCATGTGCCTCAGATCATCGAGCTCGTCGAGGGCCTGGTGGCCAAGGGTCTGGCCTACGACGTGGAAGGCGACGTGTACTTCCGGGTCAAGAACTTCAAGGGTTACGGGAAGCTGAGCAAACGCAACATCGAGGAGATGCTCGAAAGCGCGGGCAGCCGCATCGACGTGGACGAGCGCAAGGAGTCGCCCCTGGATTTCGCCCTGTGGAAAGCGGCCAAGCCCGCCGAACCTGCCTGGGACAGCCCCTGGGGTCGGGGACGGCCCGGCTGGCATATCGAATGCTCGGCCATGAGTTCGGCCCATCTGGGGGACAGCTTCGACATCCACGGCGGAGGGCGCGACCTGATCTTCCCGCACCACGAGAACGAGATCGCGCAGAGCCAGGGCGCCCACGGCGAGGACACTTTCGCCCGCTACTGGTCGCACAACGGGTTCATCGATTTCGCCGGGGAAAAGATGTCCAAGAGTCTGGGTAACTTCTTCACCACCCGGGAAGTCACTGCGCGGTACGATCCCGAATCGGTCCGATATTTCCTGCTGACGGTGCACTACCGCAGCGGCCTGAACTTCGAGGTCACCGTGACCTGTCCGGTTTGCGGCGCCGACCTGGACAAAGCGGGACAGGAGAGCGGACGATGCGCCGCCTGCGGGGTCGAAACTCCCGCCGCCGACCTGCGCGAACAGGTGAGTTTTCCCGGTCTGGAGGAGGCCGACGATCGTCTGGCCTACATCTACAATACCCTGGCCCAGGCGCGTCGATTCCTGGCCGCGGCGAAGAAGCCCGGCAACGAGGAGCCGGTCACCGGAGGTGTGGCGGGCATGCTCGAGGCCTTCGTCGGTCACATGCGCAACGACTTCAACACCGGCGGTGCGCTGGGGGAGTTGAGCAAGCCTCTGGGTGAGGTGAACGGTCTGCTCGATTCGGGCAAAGGCGTCAGCAAGGCCGTCCGGTATCTGACCATCGAACGCTTCGTGGAGGACATGGGGGAGGTGGCACAAATTCTCGGCTGCTTCGGCCAGGATCCGGACCAATGGCTCACCAAACGCCGGGATGGAAAAGCTTCCCGCCTGGGGCTGGATGTCGCGAGAGTTGAGGAACTTCTGGAGCAACGCAGGGACGCCCGCACGGCCAAGGACTGGGAGGCCGCCGACCGGATTCGGGACGAACTCACCGCTCTGGGCGTTGGCGTTCAAGACGGCCCCGATGGATCGGTCTGGTCTTTTCTCTGATTTCTCCGGTGTTGTGGTTCCGTTGAAAGTGGGGGTCTTCAAGACCCCCGAATTCCCGTGGATACGGGCCTCCGCTACGCGAGATTGCCTGCCTTAACTCTCCTCGCCCTCGGTCACTCGCTGAAACAGGAACATGGTCTTGACCAGTTGGGGCTGGCCGTCGATTTCCAGTAACGGATACGCCAGGAAGTTGATGGGGCCGGAAACGGGGCCGGGGTCGAGGATCAGATCGCGGCCGTGGGTGAACTCGAAGCGGTTGGCCGGGTGGTGGCCGAAGAAATACATGCTCAGCGCACTGAACTTGTCGGCTTCGCTGATGTCGACCGGCCACCACTTGCCGTCGGCGTAGAATTCCGCCCAGCAATGATAGCCGTCGGTTCCGCCATCGTTCCGGTCCGACGGAATCGAGGCCCCGATGGCGAACCGCGCAGGGATGCCGACGGCACGCGCCAATCCAATGAAATAGGCGTGGTAGTCGGTGCAGTTGCCGTAGAGGGTGTTGCAGGCAAACACGGCGTCGCCCTGACCCCACCCCTCGCCGAACTTCTTGTACTGCATCTGCTCCATCACGTGATCATACAGGGCCCGCGCTCGCATCAGATCGCTGTCCCGGCCTTCAACCGCTTTTTCGGCGGCCGCCTGGATGGTGGGGTCCGACGGAACCATCCGTTCCGGCTGCAGATGCTTCCGGGCCTCCTGGGGGTCGCCGGCGTAGGCGCTCTTCTCTTTACGCTCGACGTTGTAGACGATCTCGATTGATTTGCCGCTGTCCTCGGGCGTCAATTGCAGGAAGAGCACCCGGTTCCCGTGGGCGCTGTCGGTGAGGGTTTCCTGGATACCCGGCACGGTGACGGATTGAACGGTCACGGCCTGGAAATCGTCGGTGGAGGCGAGAGGCAGCCAGCAGCGCGCGTCGCCGGTGATCTCCGGCAGCGTCGCGGTGTAGCGGAACTCGAAGGTGTCGGTGCCGCTCAGCACGCCGAGCAGTTCGTTGGAGGCATCATCCACCTGAGCTCGCACCCAGGTTTCGTCCTCGTTCTGTTCCCAGAGGTAATACGGTCGGCCATTGAGCTTGTGAACCGTGGTTTCGGTCACGGTCATCGCGCCGGGATCCCCTTCCAGAAAGAAGTCGATGTCGAAGAACTCGCCGTCACTGCTGGCCATGTCCACGCAGGCGAAGTGGCTTTGCGGCCCCAACGTTGCCAGATATTCGATGTGGACGCGCACCAGGTTGAGCCGAAGCTCCTCGCCCTCGAACTTCACGGAGAAATATCCGTCGCCCTGCGAAACCTGCTCCGCGATGTGCTTCTCGATACCAGCCTTGATGTCACCGGTCACGACAGGAGGCGCACCGGCGGTCTCCGATTCGGGTGCCTCGACCTCGTCCTGCCCGGCAAACGTGGGCAGGGGCGCGGCAAGGCAAAGGGCAACAATGACCGACGTTGTCAATCCGAGGGTGCCGATACGTGTAAGAGAAGACTGCATGTCCAGATCCTCCAAAAGGAATGGGGTCAATTTATGCTAAAAGGCGGAAACCCTGGGGTTGCCGCTCATGGTGTCGGCCCGTGGGCCGCAACATACTCTAGTGCGCAGGGTGGTCCTTGGGCTCCTCGGAGGCCGCCCTTTCCGCCGGGGGGCCCGGGACGATCACCGAGTCGATGGCATGGATGACACCGTTGGTAGCCACCAGATCGACCTGGACAGTTCGGGCGTTGTTTACGCACACCACGCCATCATCGACCTTGAGCCGGAGGTCCTCACCACTGACGTTCAAGGCTTTCATGGTCTTGACATCCTTCGCCATGATCTTTCCAGGAACTACGTGGTTGGCGAGGAGTCCCGCCAGCCTCGCCTTGTTGGCAGGCTGGAGCAGGTCTTCCAGGGTGCCGGCCGGCAGCTTGGCGAAGGCGTCATCGGTGGGAGCGAAGCAAGTGAACGGTCCCTCGCCCTGGAGTTCTTTCTCCAGGCCAGCGGCCTGAATGAGGGTGGCGAAGGTTTTGAATTCTTCGTCGCTGGACACGATTGCGAAAATATCAGCCCCATCCGCAATTTGTTCCGCTTTACTTGCGTGTTCCGTTTTGGTCGGATGTTCGGCCTTTGTCGGGTGTTCGGCCTTTGTCGAATGTTCGGCCTTTGTCGGATGCTCCTGCGCTTGGGCAGCGAGGAATGCCCCGGCCGAAATCAACAGGACGGCGAGCGCAAGGAACTTGGGGGTTTTCATTCGGTCCTCCGGGAGGTTGATCTGGTGTAAGGTGAAGTTGGGGGATGGCCCATCTGCGGCCAGTTTCCTGAATACGCAATGGCTTTCCACATCGGACTGTAAAATAGTATCGCCCGGAAATACCGCAACGGCCCCACAGGAAGGCAGGGCCCTTCAAGGAAGGGGCGGCACAGGATCTGGCATGGTCACGCCAGACAGGCCTGCGCCCGGATCCTTCAGGCCGTGGCCGGTCACCAGTACGGCGATCTTTTCCCTGTGGTGGATGAAACCCCTATCCAGGGCTGTCATGATTCCAGCCAGCCCGGCCGCTCCGGAGGGTTCCGCAAAGATGCCCGCCAAACGTGCCAACTGACCGATGGCTTCCACGATGGCCTCATCTTCAACCGCCAGAAAAGTCCCGCCGCATCCAGCCACGTTTCGCCAGGCCTTGACCCGGTTGCGGGGA
>CBDTUS010000108.1:0-12454 GCA_965363725.1 uncultured bacterium
GACTGGGGCCACGATTTCTGGGACGTGAGGATCGCCAACAACTGGGTGGTCCTTCAAGGGTCGGGACAGACGCTGCCGAGCGCCCTGTTTCTGGTCGACCTGGCCGAGAAGATCATGGGGCCTCACCATCCGCGGATCATCATGGATCCGAATGCGGAATGGCGCGACCGGGTGGGGCTGATCGAGCCCGAGCCCTTCCAGGTGATCGTGGACGGCCGGACCATCGAAGGCTGGTACTTCAAACCCGAAGACCTGGACGAAGGGGAGCGGGTGCCGGTGGTGCTGAGCATCCACGGCGGTCCCGAGTGGATGTACGGCGGGTATTTTTTGCCCGAGTTCCACATCCTGCCGCGCTTCGGTTACGGCGTGGTGATCGCCAATCCCACCGGCAGCATGGGGTACGGACACGAGTTCCGGAAGGGGGTGCGGGGTGACTGGGTCCATCGCCCCGGACGCGAAGTGATGGCCAGTCTGGACCAGGCCATCGCCGAAGGCTGGGCCGATCCCGATCGTCTGGCCGTGATGGGAGGCAGTTACGGGGGGCACCTGGGGGCGGCACTCACCACCCAGTCCGATCGATTCCGAGCCGCCGCCCTGGACCGCATGTTCCTCGATCAGATCGCGTTCTGGGGAATGACCGACGAAAAATGGTTCCCCGAATGGGAGTTCATGGGCAAGCCGTGGGATCCGAAAGCCCGTCCGGTCTACCTCGCCAACTCGCCTTCGGAGCGTGTCCACCAAGTGAACACCCCGACCCTGATCAGCCAGGGTTTGCAGGATTACCGCTGCCTGGTCGCCGGCGCGGAGATGTGGTTCTCGGCCCTTCAGTCACGCGGAGTGCCGTCGCGGTTCATCCGTTTCGAGAACGAGGGCCACGGCATCCGTCATCCGGAAAACAAGGTTTTCTACTACAACCAGCTCCTGGACTGGTTCGATGAACATGTCCTGGGCCGCAACGGCGTCATCGAAGAAGACGCGGAAATCGAAAGTGATGACTGACACCCCCCTTGTCACAGCCACCCCTGCCAAGAGAACCAGCCTGTGGCTCATGGCCGCAGCCATGGTGTTCATCATCGGGCTGAAATCGCACGGCGGTCTGGGCCCTGCCCCCTGGCACGTGTTCGGATGGCCCTTGATGGCCGCCAGTCTTTTCATCGCGTGGCGAAGGGAAAGAGTCGGCACCTGGTGGAAGACCTCGGTGATCCTCGCCTACGTGATCGTGGTGCTGTTCTTCACCCGCATCGACGGCGACACCGGCGACCCCCACGTGCTTGAGCTGATGGTCATGCTGGGTATCGGGATCCTGCTGATTCCCGCCCTGCTGGCCAAGTACTGGATCGGCCAACCGCTGGACTACAGCTGGTTCCGCGGCCGCTGGTCGCTCAAGATGTGGCTGTGGCTGCCGGGGGGGTTCGTGCTGGCCTTCGGGTTCATGTGGCTGTACTTCAACGTCCTGACCCCGACGCTGCACCACAGCTGGCCGTTGCCGCTGGAGGGCCCCCGGACCGAGGCCATGTGGCGCCTTTTCTGGGGCTGCAACTTCATCGGGGTGTGGGATGAGCTCGCCTTCATCAACCTGGTGTTCGTGCTGCTGGCCCGGCACTTCCGCTTCGGGGAAGCCAACCTCGCCCAGGCCGTGTTTTTCACCAGTTTTTTGCACGAGATGGCGTTTGTGGGCTGGGGCCCGGTGGTCATCTATGCCTTTGCGCTGATCCAGGGGTACACCTACCGGAAGACCGCGTCGCTTTTCTACATCGTGATCCTGCATCTGATGATCGATTCGATTCTTTTCTACATGATTGCGAATCGGTGGTATCCTGGGTGGGGGTGGCATCCGTAGTGAGGGGGCGTTGTTCCCCTTGCACGGCTTAGGCTCCCAAACTGAGCCATCGGGTAATTCGAGGAATGGCTGTGTCGCAATGCGCCGTGCAAGGGGAACAACGCCCCCTCACTACGGATGCCACCCCCACCCAGGGCGCCAATAAAGGTGGAAGAGTGAAGAGAGCGGGACTGGCAGCATTGGTGATGGTGGTGGCGACCGCGGCAGTCGCCGATGAGGTTTGGACCGAGCTCGAGCCGGGGCTGGATCTCGCTCGGTTCGATTCCAAGGCCCGCACGAGTGCCAAGTGGGGGGACCTCGTGGTGCTGCGGGTTGACCCCGGGGTCTGGGATCTCAAGGTGGAAGCGGCGACACTTCAGGGTGACGACCGCAACCGGAACATCCGGGAGTGGTCCGAAGAATTGGATCTCATCGCGGCGATCAACGCCGGCATGTACCAGGCCGACAAGAAGACCCACGTGGGTTACTGTTTGGTGGACGGCGAGGTCATCAGCAGATATCCCAACAATTATCGTTCCGCCGCTGCTTTCGGCCCGGTGGACGAAGCCGATCCCCCCTTCCGAATTTTCGATCTGGACGAAGTGCCGCTCGAGGAGATCAAGGAGCGATACCACACCGTCGTTCAGAATTTGCGGCTGATCAAGCGGGCGGGGAAGAACCGCTGGGAAGAATCGAAGGACCGCTGGCGCGAGGCTGCCCTGGGAGAGGATAGCCGGGGCCGGGCGCTGTTGATCTCCTGCCGTAAAGCCTGGTCGATGCACGATTTCAACGACCTTCTGCTCGAATTGCCCCTGGACCTGGTGTGCGCCCAGCACCTGGAGGGCAGCGGGACGGCGCGGTTCTGGCTGAACCATCCCGGCCATGGGGAGTGGAAGGAACCGGGGTATCCGGGGCCTGACCTGCCGATCATTCTCGGGGTGACCCGGCCGAAAGCTGTTTCGGGGACTGATTAATCTTCAGAGACTACCAGGTTGGCGCCGTTTCCCAGTCGGGGAAGGGATCGAACTCCACGCGGAAACCCTCTTCCGCGTCGGCGTCCAGGACGGCTCGCATATTGGTCTGGGCACGCAGGACGGCCAGGAATTCGTTGTGGGGGAGGGTGTGGGTCCGAGGGCCCGAGGGAATTTCCCACACGCAGACGAACCCGTCGGGGCTGACGGTGCGGATCTCGTCGCTGGCGGGAGAGATCCAGATTCCGGTGATGGCTTTTTCATGACCCCAGAGGACATGGGGATCATCCGAATCCAACGGGAGAACCATCAGCTCGCCATGGTCTCCAGCCATGGCCACGAATTCGGCATTCGGGGATATGGCCAGTGGATTCCATGCATTCGCGGGGAAAGGAAGGACACGCTCCTGTCGTTTGTCCAGGTCCCACAGCACGACACCGGTAAAGGTGCCGCCCACCAGGTTCCGCTGCTCGGCGTCGAGGTCCACCCGGATGAATCGCCGCTCGCTGAGGGCCTCGTAATCGCCCGTTTCCAGGTCCCAGAGCAGAAGGCCATCGTTGCCGTGGGCGATCAATCGATCACCGTCCAGGAACCGCAACCCGATGAACCCCGATTCCCCCTCGGCCCTTAGTTCCCGGACCTCGCCGGATTCGAGGTTATGCAGGCGGATGACGGGTTTGTCGGGCATGTTCTCGGCGATGAAGGTGCCGCCGACCGCCGCCCGGGGAGATTTCGGATCCAGGGCGATGCCCCCGAGCGGTCCCTCCAGCTTGTCCAGCAAGCGCGGTTCGGACCCATCGGTGGGAATCAGCCAGGCATCCATGATGTTGAAACCGTTGACCAGCACGTAATCTCCGAGAGGGCCGGGGCCAAAGGTCTGAAATTCCCCAGCGGGATTTTCCCAGAGAAACCGAGGTGCGGATCCCTCAGGCGACATGTTGGCCAGCCACAACTCGCCAGACTTTGTGCAACCGGCGAGCCGGGATCCATCGGGAAGGAAAAAACATTCAACGATCTCGACATCCGGCGGAAAGGCCTTGAAGATCTTTGGCCGATTCTTCGCCAGGGCGTAGAAGAACACCGAATGCCCGCCGCCGAACCTCTCGTCCGTCCAGGGGAACACCACCCAGTCACCCGCCGGCGTGAAGCTGGCCTGACCCGGCCACGCGCAGGCTGGCCGCAAGGCCATGGGCAGCGACCCAGGGTACAGCAGCGAAACCATTTCCATCCGTCCTCCCCCTCTCGACTTGAAGATGACCCAGGTGTCGGTGGGGTCGAATCCCCCGACCCAGACCATCTGGGAGGCTGTCGGCTGGCCGGATGAAAACCGGAACTGACCATCTTCATTCCTTGCCCAGACCTGGATCCGACCGCTCCGGTCGGATGAGGCGATGAGGTTGCCCCGGCTATTGATGGTGGTATGGGTTACTTCCCTTTCATGATGTCCCACCAGCTGGGGCGCCTTATTGTCCAGGCTGTCCAGAGGTGAGAGATGGACGGCCCTGTCCTGGCCACCGACCAAAAAGCGCCCGCCCGGGTCCAGCGAACTGACACCAATTCTTGAAACCGCGGACGGAAAACCCCAATCACCAAGGTCGGTGGCTGTATCCGAATCCAGATCGAAGCGCAGCCACCTGATCGGCAACGACCGGTCGGTTTCCAGGGCGGTGATCACGCTGGGAGGATTGAGGCGCGGGTGTGGATAACAGTATCCCTGCTCGGGACTGTCCCAGGTCCGGAGCCGCTTCCCTTCCGGAACCGACCAGATGGTGATCTTCTCGCGGCCCGCGGCCACCCGGTGGGGGAGTTTCTTTGGCCGTCGCGTCGCGGCCAGGAAACCGCCCTCCGGATGAAAAGAAAGAGACCGGGCCTGGTACGGGGTTTCGGTCGCCTCGGATTCCAGGCTCAAGGGAGGGCCCCCGTCCCGGGGCCAGAGAAGGATTCCGTCCTCGTTCACCATGGCGAGCCACCGCCCGTCCGGACTCAGAAGCGCCGGGGCTCCGGCGTGAAGGGTGTCGGAAACCGTCATGACGAAACGAACCGGGGATTTCCACAGGGCCCGCATGGCGGTCCGTCGTGTTTCCGGATTGTCATCCCGTTCCAGGATCGCCGTGGCCAGGGCGAGGGCCCGGGTATTGTCCTCCTCCATTAATTCTTCGGCGAGCATGTGAAGGCGTCGGGCCTCGCTGATCCAAGCCTCCTGCCGAGCTTGGCGCCAGAGTCCGCCGACCACCGCCAGCACGATCAGAAGCGCTGCGAAGGAAAAGCCATAGGCCTGGCGCCGCCGTCGTCGTCGCCGGGTCGCCCTGGTCGCCATCGCAACCGCGAAGGAGTGCTCGGTGCGGGACAATCCGCCGGGATAGCGTTCCCGCCACAGCTCGAATTCCTGGTAGGCCGTCCCCGTCCACAATAGATCGTCCGACCGCCCTTTCTGTTCCCATAACTGCGCCGCCTGCCGCAGCTGGTCGCGCAGCTGGCCGCTGTCAGCGTCCTGGGTCTGCCACCGGACAAGCCGTGGCCAGGCTTTCAGCAGGGATTCATGAATGATCTCGATGCGTTGGCGCGTGGCACCGTCCTCGTCCCTCGTTTCGTAGGAGGTCAACAGGCGCGCGTCGATGAGCTCGGCGAGCACGGACTCGGCGGTGGCGCGATCGGATTCAGGAAACACCGAAAGCAACTGCTCCCGGTCGTGAACCGCCCGGGTGCCCTGGGCGGTGACCAGGTTGCGGAACAGCTCCCGCACCAGGGTGTGCCGGTCGGCCCCGATCCGGTCCATCATCGATTCGGCGTGCTGGGCCAGCGCGCCGCTGACCGAGCCGATCTGCTCGTATGCTTGGCGGGTCAGCAGGCCCTGATCCCTATCGCGGTGTTCCCAGAGACGAGCCATAGCGAAGGCCAACAGTGGGAGCGCGCCCCGTTCGCCCTCGACTTCCGCCATCATCTCGTGGACCAGGGTTTCGTCTTCGAACTGGAACCCGCAGTCGAGCGCCGGCTGGATCAGGGCGTTGCGCAGGGTCGGTCCGGCCAAAGGGACCAGGACGGTCAGGGATTCAAAGAGGGGCGTCAGGCCGGGATGCTTGCGGCAGTGATAGAGAAAATCGTCCCGCATGGACAGCAGGATGTGGACATCCGCCTCGAAGGTCAGGCGGCTCAGAAGCTCGGCGAACCGTTCCTGCTCCTCGAGAGGGCAAAGGGTGAACAGTTCCTCGAACTGATCGAGGATAACGAGCGCCTGGCCGTGATGGGCACGCCACCGCTTCATGGTGGCGACATCGGTGTCGGGATCGCTCTCCCGCAACAGGGCCACGATCCCTTCGGTGTCCCCGGAGATTTTCCGCACCAGGGCCTCGCGCAGCGAAAGCAGGGGAGAGGCCCCGGGTTTGGTGACGATGACCCCCCAGTCGGCCGGCTTGGCCGGGATGAGACCCGCCTTCAGGAACGAGGTTTTGCCAACGCCAGAGGGACCGGTGACGGCGAGCAGGCGGCCCCGACGCAGCTTCTGCCAGACCGATTCGACCTGGGTTTCCCGGCCGTGGAAATATTCGGCGTCGTGTTCGGTGAACGAGGCCAGCCCGGGATAGGGCTGGACGAACTCGGCGTCCGCGAGCGGACCA
The DNA here is from genome assembly GCA_965363725.1 of uncultured bacterium. Classification (GTDB taxonomy): domain Bacteria; phylum Krumholzibacteriota; class Krumholzibacteriia; order LZORAL124-64-63; family LZORAL124-64-63; genus JAGLCY01. The sequence continues at coordinate 6,405 of CBDTUS010000108.1, forward strand.
CTGCCCGAGGTGCGGGCCCGCATGGTCTGGGTGACTCCGGCCGAGGCCAGGGGTTTGAGATCCAGGAGGAGTTCCTCGACCCCCTGGGGCCGCTCGGCGGTGGCCTTGCACAGACACTTCGCAACCGCTTGGGCCAGTTCCGGCGGTACATCCGCGCGCATCTCGGCCAGGGGTTCCGGCTCGGTGTTCAGGATGGCGTACATGACCGCGGGTGGATGATCGGCCGTGAAAGGCAACCGACCGGTGAGCATCTCGTACAGTACCACCCCGACCGACCACAGGTCCGCCCGGCGGTCCACCTCATCGCCCTGCAACTGTTCCGGCGGCATGTAGTGAATCGTGCCCAGCACCGACCCCGATTTGGTGACCTGGGTTCGGCCGACCAGCTTGGCGATGCCGAAGTCCAGCAGCTTGACCAGCCCGTCCTCGGTCACGAACACGTTGGCCGGCTTGATGTCGCGGTGCACGATGCCCAGCCGGTGAGCCTTGGCCAGCCCCTGCAGGGTCTGCAGCGTAATGTCCACGGCCACGGGAATGTTCAGAGGGCCCCGCGCGATCATGTCCTTCAGGGTCTCGCCCTGGTAGCTGGCCATGACGATGAACAGGCGGCCGTCGTCGGTCTCGACGAAATCGTGGATGGTGCAGATGTTGGGGTGATCCAGCGAGGAGGCGGCCTTGGCCTCGTGGATGAAGCGGGCCTTGGCGTCGGGATCGCGGACGGATTCGGGCGGCAGGAACTTGAGGGCGACCGGCCGATCGAGGATGTTGTCGACGGCTTCGTAGACCACGCCCATCCCGCCCGCGCCGAGCTCGCGGGTGATCTTGTAGTGGGAGATGGTCTGGCCGATCATTTGGTTCTCCAATCCCCTGGTTTGATCCCGAGTTACCACTCAGGAACCGTTTCCCAGCCAGGGAAACGGTCGTACTCGATCCGATAGCCTTCCTCGGTTTCGACATCCGTCACGATGCGCATGTTGGTCTGGGCGTGGAGGGTTTCCAGGAATTCGCCCAACGGTAGGGTGTGCAGGGGGCGGCCCTGGGGAATGTCCCAGATGCGTACGGTGCCGTCGGCACTGGCACTGAGGATTCCGCCGTTGTCAGGCAGGACATCGACAACGGTTACTTTATTTTGGTGCCCAAACAAAAAATGCCTTTCCCCGGTTGCGAGGAAATGGCAGATGACAACTCCGTTGCTGGAACCGAGGACGATGAATTTGCCGTCCGGGGAAATGGCCAGGGACAGCAAATTTTCCGCTGGAATCGGCTGGCCAAGTTGGGATTTCTCCTGGAGATCCCAGATGTTGATTCCCGTGGTTGAACCGATGGCGAGAATTCTCTTGTCCGCATCGATCGCGCCTGCGTGGAGGAACTCCCGATCACTGAGTTGCTCAAACTCCCCTGAGGCAAGATCCCAAATCCTGAGTCCGGCCTTGCTCGCAGATAGGAGCTTGTGACCGGGAAGGAACATCAATCGCTGGGGTCGGCCCGGATAGCCGGGATGAAGAACCTGGATGTCGCCGGTCTCCAGGTCCCAGATGCGGATCAGGGACGAGGGCGGATCCAGTTCCTGGGAGAATCCGCCGACTGCAGCATAGCGAGCGTCCTCGCTGAGAGCGGTGGCCTGAACCCTTCCGCTGAATCCGCCGAGAACGCGGGGTTCCCCTTCCTCCAGGGGAATCAGCCAAGCCCTTCCGTTGACCATGTCGCCGGCCAGGAGGTAACGGCCGAGGAGATCGGCGGAAGGGGGGAATAAATATCGTTTGGTGGGATGAAGGAACAAAAGCCGACATTCGGGGGGATCTGTGAAGAGGTCGGTGATCCAATATTCCCCGTATCCCCGATCGGCAACCATGCGCTTCCCCTCGGGAAGGATGAATTTTGGTGTCAGGCCATCGCCGACAAAGGCAGCTTGGGTCTTCAGGGAGTCCGGGTAGAAACGCCAGACGTCGGGATACGGGCCGGTCTGAGGGTAGAACCAGGTCTGGTTGGGATTGGGTCCCGAGGCGACGAACCAGGAACCATCGGCCGTGAAGTCAACCCAGGACGCTAAAAAACGCGTGGGCCAAAGTCGGAGCGGTTCGGTCCCCTCCTTATCCAGGTCGTAGATGCAGTGCTGGTGGGGGCCTTGGGGCTTGATGGCCAAACGCGACCCGGAGAAATCGAACTCGGGAAACCGGATCTGGGTCTGGCCCCGATGCCGGTGGCGGAAAACCGGCTCATCGCTGTTGCCCACTTCCCAAACCCTGATCTCACCCGACTTGTCGATCGAAGCGACCTGGCGCCCTTCAGGGTCCATGGCCACGGATCTCATGTCGATTTCATGAGAGCCGACGGGGATGGGTCGGGCCGACTCCAGGCTGTCCAGAGGGAACAGGAAGACATCGGGTCCCTTCCAGTCGAGCAGGTAGCGCCCGTCCGGCCCCACGATAAATTCGCGGAGGTCCTCAACCGTGGTCTCGGCCCGGCCCAGTTCGTGCGGTTCTTCACTCTCCATCGAAAAGCAAAGCCAGTTCCAGGGCTTGCTGTCGTCGGGCTTTTGGGCCACCAGGAGCCGGGGTGGGAAGCCCCGGACGAAGGGTCTGACATTGTTGGGCAGCATCCACTCCCAATAATGAAGGATCTGATTGCCGGGATGGGCCCACACTGTCATCAGGTAAGGAGAATCCAAATCGGATTCATCGACGGGACCCATGTCGCTATACAGGTACTGGTTCCCCGGGTCGAATTCCACCATATATGATTTGTAAGGGACGGAAGTATCTGGCTGGGGGAGCGTTACCGGTTCGGATCCATTCGAGGGAAAAAGTTGCACTTCCGAATCGCTGCCGACCGCCAACCATTTTCCGTCGGGGCTCATCCGAACATTGAAATCCGGCCTTCGCATAGATTCGGGCAGGGTCAAAACCTGTCGGCACGGTCCTTTCCACAACGCTGCCAAGGCCAGCTTCCTGACCACGGGAGAGTCTTCCTGTTCCAGACTCGCCGTGGCCAGGGCCAGGGCAATCGTGTTATCGGTTTCCAGCTGCTTCTCCGCTAGCATATGGAATCGTCGCGCCTCGCTCACCTTGGCCATCCGGTCCGCTCTTCTTCCGAAGGCCCCGACAACCGCAAGCACAGCAAGTAAGGCCACGAATGCCCCTGAGACTGCCCAGCGTCTCCTCCGCTTCCGCCGCAGATTTCGCGATTTCATTGCTGCCGCGAAATCTGCCTCTTCATCACTGAGCCCGCCGGGATAGCGCCCGCGCCACAGTTCGAATTCCAGGTAGGCCGTGCCGGTCCACAACAAGTCGTTCGAGCGGTCCTTCTGTTCCCATAGCTGCGCCGCCTGCCGCAATTGATCCCTCATCTGGGCGCTGTCCTCGTCCTGGGTCCGCCAGCGGACCAGGCGCGGCCAGGCGTGAAGGAGCGACTCGTGGACGATCTCGACCCGGTGGTGTTCGGTCCCGTCCTCCGCCTTCATCTCGTAACTGGTCAGCAGCCGAGCGTCGATCAGCCGGCACAGGATTTCGGCGGCCGCCGGTTGGTCCTCTCTGGAAAAAACAGACAGGATCTTCTCCCGGTCCTGTACCGTCCGCGTGCCCTGGGCGGTGACCAGGTTGCGGAAAAGCTCCTGGACGATGGGATGTTTTTCCGCACCGATCCCGTCCATCACGGACTCGGCATGCTGGGCCAGGGCGCCGCTCACCGCGCCCATCTCTTCGTAGGCCCGGCGAGTCAACAGGCCATGCTCGCGATCCCGTCTTTCCCACAGCCGCGCCATGGCGAAGGCTAGCAGCGGCAGGGCGCCCCGCTCGCCTTCGACCTCGGCCATCATCTGGTCGACGACTGTTTCGTCCTCGAAGGCGTACCCGCAGTCCACTGCCGGCTGGACCAGGGCGCGGCGCAGGCCGGTGCCTGTCAGGGGGCCGAGCACGGTCAGGGAATCATAGATCGGCGCCAGCCCCGCAAACTCCTGGCAGTGGAACAGGAAATCATCCCGCAGGGAGACCAGCACATGGATGTCGGCTTCGAAGGTCAGGCGGCTGAGCAGGTCGGCGAACTGTTCCTGTTCGGGGCGCGGGCTCAGGGTGAACAGCTCCTCGAACTGGTCGAGAACGAGCAGCGCCTCGTCGTGCCGGTCTCGCCAGCGGCGGATGCCCGTCACGGTGGCGTCCAGATCCTGGTCCCGCAGCAGGGCCTTGATCGCCCCGGTGTCGGCCGCCAGTTCGGGCACCATCGCCTCGCGCAGCGAGAGCAGGGGGGAGGCGCCGGGTTTGGTGAAGATGACGCCCCAGTCGTCGGGCTTGGTCGGGATGAGGCCCGCCTGCAGGAACGAGGTCTTCCCGACTCCCGAAGGTCCGGTGACACCGAGCATTAGTCCCCGGCGCAGCTTCTGCCAGATCGCTTCGACCTTGGATTCCCGGCCGTGGAAAAATTCCACCTCCTTCTCGGTGAAGGAGGCCAGGCCCGGGTAGGGCTGGACGTTCAGGGCGTCGGCTTCGCCGCGGAGGCCCACGGTCCGCGCGTCCGCGGTACGCGTCACACCTTGGGATACAAGCGGCTTCAGGTTGAGCAGCAGTTCCTCGACGCCCTGGTGCCGTTGGGTGGGCGACTTTTCCAGGCACCGCGCGACGGCCGCTTCCAGCTCCGGCGGGATGTCCTCGCGCACGTCGGCCATCGGCTCCGGATCATGGTTCAGGATGGAATACATGACCGCGGGAGCGTGATCCCCGGTGAAAGGCAATCGCCCGGTGAGCATCTCGTACAGCACGACCCCGACCGACCAAAGGTCCGCCCGCCGGTCCACCTCTTCGCCCTGCAGCTGCTCGGGGGCCATGTAGTGGACGGTCCCGACCATCGATCCGGTTTTCGTGACCTGGGTCTGCCCGATCAGCTTGGCGATGCCGAAGTCGAGCAGCTTGACCAGCCGTTCGTTGGTCACGAACACGTTGGCCGGTTTGATGTCGCGGTGCACGATGCCCAACCGGTGGGCCTTGCCCAGTCCCTGCAAGGTCTGGGTGACGATGTCCACGACATCCGGGATGTCGAGCGGGCCCCTGCCGATCATGTCCTTCAGGGTTTCACCCTCGTAAGCCGACATGGCGATGAACAGGCGTCCGTCGTCGGTCTCCTCGATGGCGTGGATGGTGCAGATATTAGGATGATCCAAAGAAGAGGCGGCCTTGGCTTCGTGGATGAAGCGGGCCTTGGCGTCGGGATCGCGGACCGATTCGGGTGGGAGGAATTTCAGCGCGACAATGCGGTCCAACTTGGTGTCGACCGCTTCGTAGACCACGCCCATGCCGCCGGCTCCGAGCTGGCGGGAGATCCGGTAATGGGCAATGGTCTGGCCGATCACGCTTCTCCCCAGGTCGTCATGGGCGAGAAGAGCGGATTCGCGGATGCGATCCCCCAATGTTGAACAGTCTATATCGTTTAGGGAATTCGAGCAAGGTGGGAAAAAAGGAAAGGGCCTCCGGGGGCCCTTTCCAAAAAGGAAATCAAGTTAACGAACGATAACAACCCTGTCCGTCAGGGCTACCCGTCCGGTATCCATCCTCACGAAGTAGACCCCGCTGGCGACGGCCTGACCGTGGCTGTCCCGGCCGTCCCAGACCAGGACCCGGGTGCCGCCGGCCATGGAGCCGGTGTGCAGCCGGCGGATGCGGGCGCCACGGGCGTCGTGGATGTCCACGGTGACGTCCGCCTGGCCGGGCAGGCTCAATTCCAGGCGAGAGGACGAACCGGTCACGTTGCCGAGAATGCGCAGCCGCGGTCCGCCGATCACCACGTCACCCACGGCGCTGATGCCGTTGACCGTGAATCCGGCCGGCTGATTGAGCGGCGTGCGCTCGATGCCGTCGCCGGCCCAGGCGCGCCACCAGTAGTCGCCGTCCGGCAGACTGGGCGTGGTCCAGGAGGTCTGGTCGCCGGCCTCGGGCACGTCGTCCACGCTCGCGACCAGTTCGGTGAAGAGGGCGTCGGCGTAGACCCGGAATCCATAGTACACCCCATCGGCGGCATCCTTGGTGCCGGCGGTGACGGTCAAGGTCACGTTGGCGCCGACGATC
>CBDTUS010000109.1:0-12242 GCA_965363725.1 uncultured bacterium
AGATATAGGCCCCTCCATTGGTGCCGAACCACATCTTTCCTTCACTGTCTTCCATGATGGAATGGACGATCCTGGCGCTGGTCACGCCCCTTGAATAATCCGACTCCGTCTCCGGAAGGTCGAAAGGAGTAAACTCTTCTCCATTGAAACGACTGATCCCTTGTAATGTGCCTATCCAGATGATCCCCTTACTGTCTATTACAATGCTCCAAACATCATGATCAATCAGGCCATCCTTCTCGGTAAAATTGGTGAACCATTCCCCATCATATTTGGTGACCCCTCCAGAAGTACCGAACCAGACATTTCCTTCTTTATCCTCTACAATTCCCCTCACTGCAATACCACCGAAGCCCTCATCAATTGAGAAATACTCGAGAGTATGTCCATTGTAGCGGATGACCCCATCGCCATTCGTCCCGAACCATAGATCTCCACTTTTATCTTGAAATATCCTGCGTACAAATTCGCTTATCGGTGCGTCATTGTCGGGCACCTTCGTGTTCTCGATGTACTGTGCGGACCCGCTGGTAACTGTCCAGAAACACACCATCATGCATAACAAACCAAGAGCCTTTCTCACGTCGTTCCTTTCGATCACGCTGAAGCATCCCAAACCGATTAATCACCAACCTGGACATGTTTGTTCCATATTTCCGCATGGACTTCCCGGAAAGTGAGCCAGGTGTCCTGCTCGGCTTCGCTGTCCCGCACCACATTCATGGAAATCTGCAAACTCTTGAGGGCGGTATCGAACTGGCTTTTGGAGCAGCCGGCTTCCTGGATCATCTCGTTGCGGAGGTCGGGAGTGGTCCAGGGTTCCATGTGGATTTTATCAAAGATCTGCTGTGCCAGCGGGCTTGATGATTCCACCGGTTTATATGCGGAAGGAAAATGGACGTCGGCGAGGTAGCCCATCTCCATCAGAACCGCCAAACCGCCCTTGATCTTCCCATAGTAGATTTCGTCGGGATATTGCGCCGGCAGCTGATTTTTCCAGGGCCAAACCGCCTCCACCCGCTGGCCCCAGCCAGATTCCCCTGGCTGCTTTTCAGGCAGGTCCACGTTCTCATAAAGCGAGACGTGCTCGGTCTTTTCCGACGGAAACACGGTGCAGATTTTTACTTTCTTAACGAAAGAGGCTGCGTCTTCAATGGTCTTGATCTTCACCTTCCACCCTCTTCCTTCATTCGACATGTCTGGAAATGGCGTCCCCCCGGAACCCACACTCTAATCCTAGGCCACATCACCGTCCAGTTCGACGGTGCCCTTCCTTCACTGGACCGGCCGCGAGTCCTGCCCCAGGTATGCAGGCCCAACCGAAAAACTTCCTGAGCCATCGCGGTGAGCTTGAAAAAGCGTATAGACAACCCGTTAATGGCCTGCGGAGCCGACTACAAATAAACTGGGGCTGACTAACTCAAAAAGGGTAGGACGCTAAACGTGAAAATTTACCAAAATTTTGAGCAGTGATTTGCCTGGATGGGTTAAATTACTAAATGCGGGGACAGGTCACTGGGAGAGTTGTGAACGCCTACTGGCAGGAAAAAATCTGAACCCTTGACGAATGATACATAACCTATTGGTATTGGTAAGTACACTTTCAGGGAATATCAGGAGCATGAACGCGAAACCCGACAAACTCCACCTCGTTCTGTTGAGCATTCACGGCTTGATCCGCGGCCACGATCTGGAACTTGGCAGGGATGCGGACACCGGCGGGCAGACCAAGTACGTGGTCGAGCTGGCGCGCGCCCTGGGTGAACATCCCCGGGTGGGGCGCGTTGATCTGATGACCCGGCGGGTGATTGATCCACGGGTAAGTGATGACTACGCCCAGCCCATCGAGCCTTTGGGCGACAATGTTCAGATCGTCCGGATCGACTGCGGAGACGAGATCTACATCCCCAAGGAAGATCTCTGGGATTGCCTGGACAACTTCGCCGACAACGCCCTGGCTTATCTGCGCCAGGAAAACCTCACACCCCACCTCGTCCACAGCCATTATGCTGATGCGGGCTACGCGGGCACCTACCTGGCCGGCCAGTTGGGTGTCTCCCTGGTTCACACCGGTCACTCCCTGGGCCGGGTCAAGCGTCGCCTCCTGCTGGCCGGAGGACTCGGCCGTAATCAGATCGAAAAGCAGTTCAAGATGTCACGGCGCATCGCCGCCGAGGAGACAACCCTGGGCTATGCGGACCTCGTCATCACCAGCACCCAGCAGGAAGTGGAGTCCCAGTACGGGCTTTACGATTATTACCGACCCGAAGAGATGAAGGTCGTGCCACCGGGGGTCGACCTGGACAGGTTCTTTTCGCCCCAGGGCGATGAAAATGAAGAGAAGATATACGCGGAGATTTGCCGCTTCCTGGAGGATCCCGAAAAGCCGATGATCCTGGCCTTGTCCCGGCCAGACCAACGCAAGAACATCACCACGCTGATCGCCGCCTATGGGTGCTCCCCGCGGTTGCGGGAAACGGCCAATCTGGTTCTGGTCGCCGGCACACGAGATGACATCCAGGAAATGGAAGAGGGGGCGCGGGATGTCATCCAGAACATCCTGCTGGCCGTCGATCGTCACGACCTGTACGGAAAGGTGGCCTATCCCAAGCACCATCAACCCGCGGACGTGCCCGTTCTTTATCGCCTGGCGGCCATGTCCCAAGGGGTTTTCGTCAATCCGGCGTTGACCGAACCCTTCGGCCTGACCCTGCTCGAAGCGGCCGCCAGCGGATTGCCCATCGTGGCGACCGATGACGGGGGTCCCGGAGACATCATTGCGAATTGTCAAAACGGCGAGTTGATCAACCCCCTGGACACGGAAGACATCGCGGCCGCCCTGAACAGGATCCTGGGCGATAAGTCGCGCTGGCTGGAGCTTGCGGCCAACGGATTGGAGGGCGTCCGCACCCACTACTCCTGGCAGGCTCATACCGAGTCCTATATCTCGGCGATCGAACCGCTAGTGTCCAGGGCTTCGGCCGTTCGCCCCAAAACTCAGGTTTGGTCGGGCCGGTTCCGGGACCGGGCGATTTTCACGGACCTGGACAAAAGCCTGCTGGGCGACTCGAAAGCCTTGGAGCGGTTCATCAAGGTGATCCAGGAGAACCGCAAGCGCGCCACTTTCGGTATCACCACCGGTCGGAGGCTGAAATCGGCCCTGCGCGTGCTGCGCAAGCACGGCATTCCCCAGCCGGACGTCCTGATCACGAGTATCGGCACGGACATCTATTACGCGCCCAATCTGACCCAGGATACCCAATGGAGACGTCATATCGACCAGCTCTGGAATCCACGGGCGGTCCAGCGGCTGCTGACTGATCTGCCGGGACTGAAACGCCAGCCACTGAGTGAACAGGGCGTCTTCAAGATCAGCTATTTCTACGACCCGACCTCGGCTCCCACGCCTGAAGAGATCAGGAGCCTGTTGCTGAAAGGGGAACAGACAGTCAACATATTCGTATCCTTCGGCCAGTTCCTCGACATCGTACCGGCGCGCGCGTCCAAGGGTGCGGCCCTGCGGTGGTTTGCCGACGAGCGGGATGTTCCTTTGGAATGCATCCTTGCCGTGGGGGGATCCGGCGCCGACGAGGACATGATGAGGGGCAACACCCTGGCCGCGGTCGTGGCCAATCGTCACGAAGAAGAGCTTTCGGACCTGACCGAGATCGACCGCATCTTCTTCGCCGAAGCCCCCCATGCCGGTGGCATTTTCGAGGCCATAGAATATTATGATTTTTTTGGCGCCTGCCGGGTCCCTGAGAAATGAAGCCACTTCTTCTGTGCACGGACCTGGACCGGACGCTGCTGCCCAACGGGCAGGCGCCGGAGTCCGGTGATGCCCGGGAAATTTTCGCTCAGCTGGTCTCGCAGCCCGCGGTCAAGCTGGTCTACGTCACGGGCCGGAACCCACAGCTGGTCTCCGAGGCCATCGCCACCTGGGAAGTGCCGGTTCCGGATCTGCTGATCGCCAACGTGGGCACCACCATTGCCGCCCCTTCCGGCGACCATTGGGATCAATGGACCCACTGGGATGAACTCATCGCCAGAGACTGGGCTGGACACACCACCGAGGACTTGAAGGGCCTCTTTGAAGATCTTTCCGGCCTGACCCTGCAGGACGCCTCCGGTCAGGGCGCCTTCAAGCTGAGCTATTTCACCCCGGTCGGAACCGAAGGGGAGGCCCTCGCGAAATTGGTGCGAAGGCGCCTGGCCGCAGCCGGAACCCGGGCCAACGTGATCTGGAGTGTGGACGATACCGCAGGATCGGGTTTGCTTGACATCCTGCCGGCGGCGGCAACCAAGCGGCTGGCCATCGAGTTCGCCATGTCCGAGTGGGGCTTTGGGCCTGACGAGGTCGTTTTTGCGGGCGATAGCGGAAACGATCGCGATGTGCTGGTCAGCCCCATTGCTGCGGTGCTGGTGGCCAATGCCGGCCCCGACCTGCGCAGCGCCCTGGTCGAGCAGGCCAAGGCCGCAGGATTGGAGGCCTTCCTCTACTGCGCCGACGGAGGCGCCCTGGGCATGAACGGCAACTATGCGGCGGGAATCTTGGAAGGCGTGCTCCACTATCACCCGGAATGGGCGGAACTTTTGAAGGAGAGGGCATGAGTCGCCCGCGAACCGACCGACCGGTCATTTTCGGCGAAGTCCTCTTCGACCGCTTTCCCGACGGTCAGATGGTGCTGGGGGGCGCTCCCTTCAATGTTGCCTGGAATCTGCAGGTGATGGGCTTGTCCCCCCACCTGATCTCGCGGGTCGGCGAGGATCCCCTGGGGGACCGCATCCTGCAAGCCATGGAGGCCTGGGGCATGGACCTGACCGGCATCCAGAAGGATGATGCCCATCCCACCGGGGAAGTCAGGGTCTCGATTGAGAACGGGGAGCCGAGTTACGCGATCACCACCGACCGCGCTTACGATTTCGTCTCCGCCGTGGAATTGTCGGTGCCCCAGCCGGTGGGGTTTCTGTACCACGGGAGCCTGGCCTTGCGTTCGAAAATAGCCGCCGCGACCTTTGGGCACCTGCGTCAGCAGACCGATGGCCCCGTCCTGATGGATGTAAATCTCCGCAAGCCCTGGTGGAACCCTGATCAGGTCCTGGGTTTGATGGGCGCCGCCGACTGGGTCAAGCTGAACGAGGATGAACTGGCCGCCCTGGTTCCCGGGGAACCCGATACGAAAAATAAAGCCGCCAAGCTTCTAAAAAATGGTGGCATGGAGGGTCTGGTGATCACCCGGGGCGCCGCCGGTGCTTGGGCCCAGGGACATGAGGGTTGGATTTTGGAACCCGAGCCCGTGATCACTGCGGAGGTGGTCGACACCGTGGGAGCGGGTGACGCCTTCAGTAGCGTGGTCATCTTCGGCCTGATGCGGGGCTGGCCGTGGCCCCTTATACTGGACCGTGCTCAATTCTTCGCCGCGGCCGTGGTGGGTTTGCAGGGGGCGACCACGCGGGACCGTTCATTCTACGAACCGCTTTTCGAGAACTGGGAGCATTCATGAGCCTGGACGCAGGATTTATCTCTGACCTGGTGGAATTTCTCGACAGGGAACCCCGCACCGTCCGCATGGTGCAGCACCAGTTGCAAAACCTGAAACGACCCTTCCTGATGAGGAGCGATCTTCAGGAAACCTTTGCCACGGTCAGCAATCATCCGGATAGCTGCGACCTGGAAGGCACCCCTCTGGAAAGGGTTTTCCAGTGGGCCCAGGAAGCTGCCCTGGACCAAGGGTCCTTGTGTGTCGCCCTGCGCACCAGCGTGGCGCGGTGGTCTTACCTGAAGTTCCGGGCCACCAACCTCGAGGTGACCCAAATAAGTACCGTCGCATACCTTTCCTTTAAGGAGCGGTTGATCATCGGGGGTCCGCACGATGATGAGTGGGCGCTCGAGGTCGATCTGGAACCTTTTTCCCGGGAATTCACCAAGATGAAGGAGGCGCACTCCATCGGCCGCGGTGTGGAGTTCATGAACCGCAGTCTGTCGAGCACCCTTTTTGAAAGACGCGGCAGGAGCATGGACCGCCTGTTCGACTTCCTTCACGTCCATCGCTACGGCGAACGGCAACTCATGCTCAGTCCGGTCATCAGCGATGTGGACGCGTTGCGATCCGGGTTACGCGACGCAGATGATCTTCTGGCCAAGATCCCGCCCGAAACACCCTGGGCCGAGTTCAGCTCCGACCTGCAAAGGATGGGTTTCGAACCGGGCTGGGGGCGGGACGCCGGCCGGGTGCGCGATACCATGCACCTTCTCCTGGATGTCATGGAAGCTCCCTCGCCCGATGGTCTGGAGCATTTTCTGGCCCGGGTGCCCATGCTCTTTTCCATGTGCATTCTTTCCCCCCACGGCTGGTTCGGACAGGACGCGGTCCTGGGAAGGCCTGATACCGGCGGCCAGGTGGTCTACATCCTCGACCAGGTGCGTGCCCTGGAGCAGGAGATGCGCAACCTGCTGGCCGAAGAGGGGCTCGACGTGGCCCCGCAGATCCTGGTGATCACGCGGTTGATTCCCGAGGCCGATGGCACGACCTGCGACCAGAGGATCGAACCCATCGCTGGCACCGAACACGCCCGGATCCTGCGGGTTCCCTTCCGTGAACCCGGCGGCGAGGTGGTGCCCCACTGGATTTCGCGTTTCGACCTTTGGCCCTACCTGGAACAGTTCACCCTGGAGGTGGAGCGGGAAGTGCTGGCCGAGTTGCAGGGGCGCCCGGACCTGATCATAGGCAACTACTCGGACGGCAACCTGGTGGCCTCTCTGCTGTCGCAGCGCCTGGGGGTGACCCAGTGCAACATCGCCCATGCCCTCGAGAAGACGAAATACCTCCTGTCGGATCTGTACTGGCGGGAAAACGAGGAGCAGAACCACTTTTCCTGCCAGTTCACCGCCGATCTGATCGCCATGAACGCGGCCGATTTCATCATCGCCTCGACTTACCAGGAAATCGCGGGCACCGCCGATACCGTCGGTCAGTACGAAGCCCACATGGCCTTTACGATGCCCGGGTTGTACAGGGTGGTGCACGGGATCGACGTGTTCGACCCCAAGTTCAACATCGTCTCCCCGGGTGTGGACCCCCAGGTGTACTTCCCGCCCAGCGACGAGGAACGCCGCTTGAGCCACCTTTTGCCCGGGATCCGGGAACAGGTTTTCGGACCGGGCGAAAACGGGGTCAGCCGTGGCAGCCTGACCCGGCCGGAAAAGCCGCTTATTTTCACCATGGCCCGGATGGACAGGGTGAAAAACCTGACCGGACTGGTGGACTGGTACGGCCGCAGCACCGAATTGCGCGAGACCGCGAATCTTCTGGTGGCCGGCGGTTATATCGATACCAATCTTTCGGGAGATGACGACGAAAAACGTGAAATCGAAAAGATGCACCGCCTGCTGGACGAACACGGGCTCGACGCCGATGTCCGCTGGCTGACCGGACAGGTCGATCGGGAGCGAAACGGCGAGATCTACCGGTTTGTGGCCGATGGCCGGGGCGCCTTCGTCCAACCCGCGTTGTTCGAGGCCTTCGGACTTACGGTCATCGAGGCCATGAGCTCGGGGCTGCCGGTTTTCGCCACCTGTTTCGGAGGCCCCTTGGAAATCATCGAGGACGGGATTTCCGGTTTCCACATCGACCCCAATCACGGCGACGTGGCCGCGGCCCGAATGGCGGAGTTTTTTGCCCGGTGCCGCGAAGATCCCTCCGCCTGGGACAAGATCTCCTCCGGAGCCCTGGCCCGGGTGGCGGAGCGCTACACCTGGACCCGTTATGCCGATCGCATGATCACCCTGGCGAAGGTCTACGGTTTCTGGCGCCACGTCAGCAATCTCGAACGGGCCGAGACCCAGAGATATCTGCAGATGTTCTACAACCTGCAGTTCCGTCCCCTGGCCGAGGGGCTGCGGGGCGGTGACGGTTAGTCCTCGGATCGGGGCTCCCTTCACCCCAGGGCCTACCGAAAAGTCCGTCCGGACTGTCAATAAAGCTGTTAACCGCAAGACCAGAACGGACACAATATCTGAGATTTTCAGAGGGAAATGGAGGAATGAGGCACGGAATCGAGATGCCGCCAGGCCATCCTGAGCTGGATGGAGATCCGCGGTGACCAAAACATTGTCACATTCTTCAATCAACTCGCGGATTTTCTCTTTTTGGGCTTCGACCTGTTCTTAAAAGGTTCGAATTTCGCCCAAGCTGAAATGTCCCGCTTTGTAGTTTTTTTGATTTTCGAGTGGATAAATCATCTAATAAGTCCTCGCCCTCCCGCCCCTCTCTCTTTTTCGCCCCAGATACGTCCCTAGCCCTTCGTTCGCTTTCATATGGCATCAATCCTGCTCTCTGGATCCATGGCTAGCGAATCAGGCACAAATTTTGAGCCGAGGATCCAGCTGCGAGCGAGTTCTCCACCCATATCATTCCTTCGCGTGGGTTGGTTTGATCAGGCGGCGGGATCAGAAGAATGGGGTTGTTTTTCGGGTCATTGGTGAGGCGCGCGGTCACACGGGGTTTCTGCAGATGATAGGCAAGGAACACACGATGACTTTCATGAGTCGAAGGTTATGGGCGGCGATGGCCCTTGTCGCCTTTTTGCTGTGTACATCGGTCGCTTGGGCAGAATGGGAACCACAGAACTCCGGAACTACCGAGACCCTGAACTCAGTCCATTTCCCATTGGACGCAGTTGTCGGTTACGCGGTGGGCGATTTGGGAATCATTCTGAAGACCATAGACAGTGGGGCAACCTGGACTCCACAGAATTCCGGTACGAGTACAAATCTGAACGCCGTTCATTTCCCTCTGGATCAGCTGACCGGATATGTTGCGGGTGATACCGGGGTTGTCCTCAAGACTACTGACGGTGGGGTCAATTGGACCCCGCAGACCACGGGAACCACCTGGGATCTCAAGGATATTCAGTTTCCGGTCGATACGCTTACGGGCTTTGCGCTTGAATCCGGGTTGAGCACCTTGAAGACCACGAATGGCGGTGTTTCCTGGACCCCCTATTCTTCAGGAACCGGAAGCGGGTTGTACGGGATACAATTCCCGGTCGATGCGCTGACTGGATTCGCTGTGGGCTCAGGCGAGACCATCCAGAAGACTACCGATGGCGGCATAAACTGGCTTACTGTTCACTCGGGACCCAGTTCTCTTCAGTGGGACGTCGACTTTCCAGTGGATACCGCGACTGGCTACTCCGTGGGGAATTCCGGTTCCATCTTCAAGACAACCGACGGAGGGGGGATTTGGACCCCGCTAACAACAGGTTCGTCCAGCAATTTGTATACTGTGCAATTCCCCACGAGTGTGGATACCGGCTATGTGCTGGGATCGTCAGGTACCATACTTCGTACGAATGACGGAGGCGGCAACTGGGTGCCTCAATCTTCTGGAACGAACAACGGTCTACGGTCTGTACACTTTCCGGCGCTTGGCTCTACCGGTTACGCGGTGGGCGACCTCGGGACCATTCTGAAGACGACGGACGGCGGCGGAGACTACTTGGCCATGCATCCCACTGGTGACGGAGGCACTTCCCAGTTTACAACCACCGGCTGCGCCGGCGCCTGGGACTGTATCAACGATCAAACCGGGAACGCGGGCACCAGCCCGCCGGAATCTTACGACCCTGCCGACTACCTAATCGGCGCGGCCGGACAGCGTGTGATGCTCTCCCTCGATGATGGAACAGTCCCCGCAGGAGCGACGATCACGCAGGTCATCATTCATGCCCAAGTTTACCGGGGAAACGGCCCGGGTGCTAACGTAAGTCTCGGTTACCAGCGCATGCCCGGAGCAACCACCCCGGACGCTTCTCCCGTCGACGGAGTGGGCTTCGATCTGACCACGGGCTGCTGCACGGAGATAAGCACAACCTGGACTTCCCTCAATTGGACTATCGAAGATCTGGACAATCTGGAGATCGGTGCAATCCACAACAGCGGCGGAAGTGACGTCTATATCACTCAGATGTACGCGTTCGTCAATTATGTCCCGGGCGGACCTGCATCGGATTCCGACGGCGACGGGCTGTGGGACAACCAGGAGGACGCCAACGCCGACGCCGACAATGATCCGACCACGAATCCGGGTCCCGACACCGACGGGGACACCTTTGCGAACTACCTGGACGCCGATGATGATGACGATGGCACGCCGACAAGTTTCGAGAACGCCGACCCCAACGCGGACGGCGATCCCCGCGACGCCCTGGATAGCGATCGCGACGGTGAACCTGACTACCTCGATGCGCCCACCAGCGCCTCGAATGGCGCGGTCGAAAGCGAACAGAAGATCAGCGACTTGTCGGGTGGCCTCGACGCCGTCATCGTAGACGGCGACTACTTCGGCAAGTCGGTGGCCGGGATCGGTGATGTTGACGGTGACGGGATCATCGATGTTGCGGTCGGTGCCTGGCGCGATGACGGTGGCGGCGGCGATCGGGGTGCGGTGTATGTGTTGTTCTTGAACGCCGACGGCACGGTGAAGGCCGAGCAGAAGATCTCCGATATTGCCGGCGGGTTGATTGCTGTCATCGACAACGGTGACTGGTTCGGTGCGTCGGTGGCGGGGATCGGAGATGTCGACGGGGACGGGATCGGCGATATGGCAGTCGGCGCCTCCGGTGATGACGATGGCGGCAGCGGCCGGGGTGCGGTGTATGTGTTGTTCTTGAACGCCGACGGCACGGTGAAGGCCGAGCAGAAGATCTCGGACCTTGCCGGTGGGTTGGCCGCTGTCTTCTACGACCTTGACTCCTTCGGCTATTCGGTGGCGGGGATCGGTGATGTCGACGGGGATGGGATCGGCGATATGGCGGTCGGCGTCTGGGGCGATGACGATGGCGGCAGCAGTCGGGGTGCGGTGCATATGTTGTTCTTGAACGCCGACGGCACGGTGAAGGCCGAACAGAAGATCTCCGACATTGCCGGTGGGTTGACCGCTGTCCTCATCAACGGTGACTATTTCGGCTATTCGGTGGCGGGGATCGGAGATGTCGACGGGGACGGGATCGGAGATATGGCGGTCGGAGCCGGGGGCGATGACGATGGTGGTACCGACCGCGGTGCGGTGTATGTGTTGTTCTTGAACGCCGACGGCACGGTGAAGGCCGAGCAGAAGATTTCCGACCTTGCCGGTGGGTTGACCGCTGTCCTAGGCACCAGTGACCACTTCGGTGCGGCGGCAGCGGGAATCGGTGATGTCGACGGGGACGGGATCGGCGATATGGCGGTCGGCGCCTACGGCGATGATGATGGCGGCGGCGATCAGGGTGCGGTGCATGTGTTGTTCTTGAACGCAGACGGCACGGTGAAGGCTGAACAGAAGATCTCCGATCTTGCCGGTGGGTTGCCCGCCGTCCTCAGCGGCGGTGACCAATTCGGCTATTCGGTGGCGGGGATCGGCGATGTCGGCAGTGACGGGGTCATCGACCTTCTCGTCGGCACATACGCGGACGACGACGGCGGCAGCGATCGTGGTGCGGTATACATCCTAAATCTGGCGTCCGCGGCTCCTGGCTCCGCAGTTTCCGGGATCATTTTCGAAGACGTCGACTTTGCGGGCACGGCCACGACCTACGACGGCGGTACGAACGACCTAGGTCTCGCAAATGTGGACGTGGAGCTCTACGACGGAGTGGACGCCTACCTCGCCTCGACGACGACCGCCGGCGACGGCAGCTACAGCTTCTCGGGACTGGCCGACGGAAACTACAAGTTGCGCGTGCGATCGGCGACCGTGGGCGACGCCGACACGCCGCCGGCAGGAAGCTTGAACGCCAGCGTACCTGCCATCTGGCCCTATCCCCTGCCCGAGTTGAGCTGGGCGAACGGCGCCGCGCTGCTCGGCGGCCAAGATGCCACCATGGACGACACCGCCACCGGCGACGACGCAGGGCCAGGCGACACCTGGTCCACGGTCACCGTCAGCGGCGCCAGTGTCATCAGTGTCGATTTCGGCTTTGCCTATAACCTGATCGTGAACACGGCCGACGACGGCCTGGCCGACAACGTGCACAGCGGCCAAGGCAGCCTGCGCCAGTTCATCAAGAACGCCAACGCCATCGGAACAGCCGCCGCGACCACAGCCAACAGCAGCCAGTTCCACATGCAGGTGGCAGCGGGTCAGAGCGACGGCGCGGACACTTGGTGGCGGATCACGCCGGTCGCCGTCCTGCCCGCCCTGGTCGACCCGGGCACCGACCTGGACGGCGCGACCCAGACCGCCAACGGCGGCGATAGC
>CBDTUS010000110.1:0-12229 GCA_965363725.1 uncultured bacterium
GGGTAGACCGGCGCGATCTGTTCGACCATGTCGATGATGTCGCTCACGGTCTTGCCGCGCGGCGGGGGAATGATCTCGAAGCTGAAGAGCGTGTCGGTCGCCTGGTCGAGGTGTTCGATGACGTGCATGCGTTCTCTTTCGGGTTCCTGCTGTTTAATCCAGGTTGGGGGCCAACCAGCCGGCGGCTTCATCTTCGCTGATTCCCGCGCGGGCAGCGTAATCGACCACTTGATCCTGGTCCACGCGCCCCAGCCCGAAATATCGGGACTCCGGATGACTGAAATACCACCCGGCCACGCTGGCGGCGGGATCCATGGCGCAGCTTTCGGTCAGCGACGCCCCGGTGTTGTCTTCGGCATCAAGCAACTCGAAAATGAACTTTTTCGCCAGATGATCCGGACAGGCGGGGTAGCCAGGTGCGGGCCGGATGCCCTGGTATTCTTCGGCTATCAGGGCTTCGGCGTCGAGATCTTCGGTGGGCGCGTAGGCCCAGTATTCCTGGCGCACCTGCTCGTGCAGGTATTCCGCGAAGGCTTCGGCCAGCCGGTCGGCCAGGGCCTTGACCATGATCGAGCGGTAATCGTCATCGTCGGCTTCCCGGCGGGCGGCCGCTTCGCTGGCGCCCAGGCCCGCGGTGACCACGAATCCCCCCACCCAGTCGTCGAGACCGCTGCCGACCGGCGCGATGAAATCGACCAGGCAGTGGTTCGGCTTGCCACCGGCGCTGCGACGCTGCTGCCTCAGGAACGGTACCCGCCGCAATTCGGCGGCACGCGAGGCGTCGGTGTACAGGACCAGATCGTCCCCGTCGCGGGCGGCCGGAAAAAGACCCAGGACGGCTGCAGCCTGAAGCTCGCCGCCGCCGATGAGTTCATCCAGGATCGTGGCGGCGTCTTTCATCAGGCGCCTGGCCTCGGAGCCTGCTTTGCCGTCCTCCAGGATCTGCGGATAACGACCCGGCAGGCGCCAGGTGTGGAAAAACGGGGTCCAGTCGATGTAGGGCCGCAACTTCTGTAGGTCGAAACCCTTCAGGACGTGCACCCCGGGTCGGACCGGCTGAGGCGGTTCATATCCGGACCAGTCGATCTGCGGAGCATTGGCGCGGGCCTCGGCCAGCGGCAACAGCTTTTTCTTCCGGCCGGTGGCATCCCTCTGGAGCCGGACTTTTTCGTAGTCATCGCGGTACCTGAGAACCACTTCGTCCCGGGTCTCCGGATTTATCAGCGAGCCGATCACACCCACGGCCTTGGAGGCATCGGGGACGTAGAAAACCCCCGGCTCGTAGAAAGGGGCGATCTTCACCGCGGTGTGCACGCGGCTGGTGGTCGCCCCGCCAATCAGCAGGGGCACCTTCATTCCCGCCCGGTCCATCTCCTTGGCCACGTGGGTCATCTCGGCGAGGGACGGCGTGATCAAACCGCTCAGCCCCACCATGTCCACGTTTTCCTGCTGGGCAGTCTCAATGATCTTGTTCACCGGCACCATCACGCCCAGGTCGATGATCTCGTAGTTGTTGCAGCCCAGCACCACGCCGACGATGTTCTTGCCGATGTCGTGCACGTCACCCTTGACCGTGGCCATCAGGATCTTGCCCGCCGTTTTGACGCCGCCGCTCTTGAGGGCCATCAGATAGGGATCGAGCACAGCGACCGCTTTTTTCATGACCCGCGCCGAGCGAATCACCTGGGGCAGGAACATCTTTCCCGCACCGAACAGGTCGCCGACCTTGTTCATCCCCGTCATCAGGGGCCCTTCGATGACCAGCAGGGGCTCGCCCAGTTCCTCGAGCGAGGCGAGGGTGTCTTCTTCGATATAGTCGGCCTCACCGGTGAGCAATGCGTGGCTCAGGCGTTCACCGACGGATTTTTCCCGCCAGCTGAGGTCTTCCTTGCGCTCGCTCCGGCTGCCGGTGGTCGAAGTTGCAATTTCGGTCAGGCGTTCCGTGGCGTCCGGACGCCGGTTCAGGATCACGTCCTCGACCGCCTCCAGCAACTCCGGATTGATCTCCTCGTAGACCGCCAGCTGGCCGGCGTTGACGATGCCCATGTCCAGCCCCGCGGCGATGGCGTAGTACAGGAAAGCCGAATGCATCGCCTCCCGCACGGTGTCGTTGCCGCGGAAACTGAAGCTGAGGTTGCTGATGCCGCCGGACACTTTGGCCCCCGGCATGTTTTCCTTGATGTGCCGGCAGCAGGCGATGAAATCCAGCCCATAGTTTTCGTGGTCGGAAAGGCCCGTGGCCACGGCGAAAACGTTGGGGTCGAAGACCACGTCCTCGGGCGGGAAACCCTCTTCTTCGACCAGGATCCGCCAGGCGCGATCACAGATGGCGTTCCTGCGCTCGAGGCTGTCCGCCTGGCCCTTCTCATCGAAGGCCATGACGATGGCCGCCGCACCGTAGCGCATGACCAGGCGGGCCCGGCGGCGGAATTCTTCCTCGCCGTCCTTGAGGCTTATCGAGTTGACCACGCCCTTGCCCTGGATGCGCTGCAAGCCCGCTTCGAGGACCTCCCAGCGGCTGGAATCGATCATCACCGGCACCCGCGAAACCTCGGGATCCGAAGCCAGCACGTTCAGGAAGGTGCCCATCGCCTCGACGGATTCGAGCATGGCGTCGTCCATGTTCACGTCGACGATCTGGGCGCCCCCGCGCACCTGCTGGCGCCCCACTTCCAGGGCCTCTTCCATCTTGTCTTCGCGGATCAGGCGGGCAAACCGCCGGCTGCCGGCCACGTTGGTCCGTTCTCCCACGTTGACGAACAGGGAATCCTCATCGATGCGCAGGGGTTCCAGGCCGGCCAGGAAGGTCCCCGATTTCCTGACAGGAACCTGGCGAGGTGGGATCCCCTTGACCGCCTCGTCGATGGCCTTGATGAACTCGGGCGTCGTGCCGCAGCAACCGCCCACGATGTTCACCAGCCCCGCTTCGGCAAACTCAGCCAGGATGGCGGCCATCTCTGCGGGGGTCTCGTCGTAGCCGCCCAGTTCGTTGGGCAGACCGGCATTGGGATGGGCCGAAACCAGCGTGTCGGCGACCCCGGAGATCTCCTCCACGAAGGGCCGCAGGGCAGAGGCGCCCAGGGCGCAGTTCAAACCGAAAACGGCCGGGTCGCTGTGCTGCAGGGAAATCCAGAAGGCCTCCGGCGTTTGCCCCGTCAGGGTGCGCCCGCTGGCGTCGGTGATGGTCCCGGAAACCCAGACGGGAAAATCGCGCAAACCGCGCCGGCGCAGCAGGTCACCCACGGCGAACACGGCGGCCTTGGCGTTCAGGGGATCGAAGATCGTCTCGACCATGAGGATGTCGGCACCACCGTCGAGCAACGCCTCGGCCTCTTCACCGTAGGCGACCACCAGCTCCTCGAAGGTGATGTTCCGGTGCCCCGGATTGTTCACGTCCGGGCTGATCGAGCAAGTCCGGTTGGTCGGGGCCAGGGAACCGGCCACGAAGCGGGGACGGTCGGGATTGGCGGCGGTGTAGTCGTCGGCGGCCTCGCGGGCCAACCGGGCCGCCGCGACGTTGATATCCCGCACCAGGTGGTCGGTCCGGTAATCGGACTGGGCCACCGAGGTCCCGTTGAAGGTATTGGTGGTAATGATGTCGGCCCCGGCCTCCAGGTAGCCGCGGTAGATGCCGCTGATCACGTCCGGTCGGGTAAGGGACAGAATGTCGTTGTTGCCCTGGAGGTCGACCGGGTGGTCGGCCAGCAATTCCCCGCGGAAATCTGCCTCGTCCAGACCGTAGGTCTGGATCATGGTGCCCATGGCGCCATCCAGGACGAGGATCCTGTCGGCGGCCATTCGGGTGAGGATTTCCCGGGTCAGTTTCATGGTCCTCCACTTTTCGCTGGAATCGGAACGCCCAGATGGCCTGAAGGTCAGGAACTGGCGCCGTTCAAGAGGTTGGCGCGGGCCTCTTCGATCACGTCGGCGTTGTACCGGATCATGGACCGCAATTCCTGGATGTAATCCTCACCCCGTTCCGAGTAGCTCATCAATCCCGCCGCCATGGCGCTGGCATCGGGTTGGAGCCCTTCACTGCGGGCCGAAGCCCTTATTTCCCGCAGGTGGCGGTAGGTCCGGCCGGTGTTGAGATTGTGCATGTAGCTGCCGATCGACTGGCCCACGGAATCGAAGCGGGCCACCTCGTAGGTGGCTCCTGCGGGGCGGTCGTTCGGGATCAGGCCGCAACCCTCCCTGAAGCACCACTGCCCGAACAGGTTATTCCCTTCGCGGGCAAACCGCGAGGTCCCCCAGGCCGATTCGTTGGCCGCCTGGGCCAGCACCAGGTGGTCGGGCAGAGCGTCCACCCGCAGCAGGGCGATTTCCCAGAAGGTGTCCGAGTGGATGTCCGTCTCGGGAATCCTGAATTCCTCGATGACGTCCATCAGCCAGGCCCGATCCTCATGGTCGACGTCGCGGTTCCAGCGCACGTGGTCGTGGATGTAGCTCAGGCGCATCCGCAGATCAAGCAGCCGTTCGTTTTCCTCGTCCACCAGGGGCAGCAGAAAACGGAAAAACCTGAGTTTCTTGGTTGGCACGTCCTGGTCGTTCGAAAAATCGGGCAGGGATACTTGTCCCCGGCGGTAGCCCACGTGCTGATACCCACCCATGCCGGTGACCGGCCCCCAGTCGAGGGCCACCGTTTTGAAGGGGGTCACCGCCGACCGCGCCCAACGCAATCCCTGGCCCGGCTCACCGACGGCTCCCAGGGAACCCTGGTCCGCATGGATGGAATCCGGCACCAGGCCAGCCACGAAAACAATGGCCAAAAGGCAGAGGAATTTTCCTCTCATCGATCAATCCTTGTGCGATTGCCCTACAATCCATGTGTGGCTGTACCAGTAATAGCGGCGGCCATCCGTGGCCGGCGCCGTGAAATTGTAGCGACTGCGACCGGCCGGCAGCGGCCGGCGAGCACGCACTTGGAGAATCCCGGCTTCCCTATCGACCCATTCCAGGTCGGCGGCACCCTGACCGCTGGCGAAGGCCGCCGCCTGGTCCCTCCGGAAGTCCCCCGGTCCGAGGACCAGGTTCAGGACCGGTCTTCGCTCTTCCGGCCCGGCCCCCTCGGACATCGCGGGATCGACCGGTTGGACCGAAACCACCGGAAACGGCAGGCTGGCCACCTTTTCCCCGAACGTTTCCAGGGCCGCGTAAGGGCCCGCCATCGGGAAGCGGGGCATCAAGGTCCAATCGCCCGCTTCCCCCAGGGGGCCCGACTGTTGCCCGAAGGCCGTCCAGCCCAGTTCCCTGATCAAGCCTTGCAGGTCCGGGCCGAATTCGCCGTAGGGATAGGCGAACAGGGCCGGGGCCTGACCGATTTCCTCGGTGATCCTGTCCTGGGCCTCCTGCAACTCGTGGCGTGTCCTGGCCCTCCAGGCTGGATCCGTTTCCGCTTCGCCGCGGCGCTGAAGGTGGCGATGAAACTGACCGTGATTCGCCACCGTCGCCCCGGCCGATGCCATCTCCCGCAACTGGTCCCAGGTCAGGACCGGCCCCCGGTGTGCGTCGATGTCCGCAGGACAAACGAAAACCGTGAAAGGCCAGCCCAATTCCTTGAGCCTGGGAAAGGCCTCGGTATAGACCGACCGATAGCCGTCGTCGAAGGTCAGGGCCACGGACCGATCCGGAATCGCACGACCGTTCCGCAGGCTGTCCACCAGAGCACCGAGGGGCTCGACCCGAAAGCCATGGCGATCCAGGTAATCGAGATGCTCTGCGAACAGGGCCGGCGACACGCTGGTCGAAGCCGGGGTTTCCGTATCCACATGGTGGTATAAAAGAACCACCGCATGGTTGGGAACATCGGCTGCGGCCGCTGCCCGAGCGATCATCACCATCGTGATCAGGATGGAAATCCATGGGGATATCCGCATGGCGACCTCCTGGGTGGATCGCTTACCGGGTTGAAATCATCGGCAGAGAATAACTCCAAGTAGGGCAAATGGCGAGAAATAGTCGTCGATTTATCCAGAGGGAAAACCACCCCCGCCGGCGGGCGGGGGTGGCATCGGCGTGAGTCTGGGATCCATCAGGCCCGTTCCCAGTGGCCCGGCACCCAGATCTCACGATAGTGGTTGTGCCGCATGCCCTTGGGTCGGCGGCGGCCCTTTTTGAGAAGATCCGTCTTGGTTCGCTTGAACTTGCCCTGGCCCAAATGGTGATTTTGACGGCAGTTCCGCACCTCCAGGACCTTCTCGTAGTGCCCGGCCACCCAGAAGAACCGGCCGCTAATCGGACGGACCGGGCGGGTCCGGGCCTCGTATCGGAAAATTCGGGGCCCTGTCTGGACGATCACTCCCCGGGGGCTGTCCGGCGCGACCGCCACGGCGGAGCGCGCTGTGACCGTGACCCCGGCCTCAGCGGCCACCGGCATCAGAAAGGCGAGAGCCGCCAGGAACAGTCCAGCCACCGCGCTGATGATCATGAGGCGGTCCATTGTATTCAGTTCGGTATTCATGGCGTCTTCCTTTCAATTGGAGCATCGTACGCCCCACCATTTGCAGGGAAGGTGCCGGGGACAGGTGCCGCGGGGGTTAATAAATTTATATATCCCTTAGTTACAGATAGTTACAATACAATCCCGACTCTAATGAAGGGCTTATTTGGGCTCCAAACATGTACCTGAAGGTACATTTCAGGGATTTTGTCCTCATGAAATTGGGTTGGATTCGAGAAAATGTCCTCTTTTTCGGACATTTATCTGTCGACAGGCCGCTGGTAGTTAGGATCCCGGTGCGGATCTCGGCACCGGCATTTCCCTGAAAGTGCCATGAGCTTCTTGGCTGGTAACCTTTGACCTGTTATTAATGGAAACCGATATTCTTTCGACTTGCCCCTGGGCACGGACCCCTCTCATCGCCCCCGAAAGAAGGATGACCATGCGCCGCCTCCCCTTGCTTCTGATGTTGATCATGATGACCGCCACCGCCGCTGCGGCGGCCGACGATGACGCCCCCTGGACCAGCGGCGATTTCGGCTCGCTGGCTTTCCGCGGCATCGGTCCCGCCCTGGCTTCGGGCCGGATCGCCGATTTCGCCATCGATCCCCGGGACCCCTCCCACTACTACGTGGGGGTCTGCTCGGGCGGCGTCTGGGAAACCAAGAATGCGGGCGTCACCTTCACGCCCATCTTCGATGATCAGGGCAGTTTTTCCATCGGGTGCGTGACCATGGCTCCGTCTCGGCCCGACATCGTGTGGGTGGGCTCGGGTGAGAACAACAGCCAACGCAGCGTGCCCTACGGGGACGGCATCTACAAGTCGCTGGACGGTGGCCGCTCCTGGGAGAACATGGGCCTGGAGCGATCCCTGCACATCGGCAAGATCATCGTGCATCCCACCAACCCCGACATCGTGTACGTGGCGGCCATGGGACCGTTGTGGGGACCTGGCGGCGACCGCGGTGTCTTCAAGACGACCGACGGCGGCGCGAACTGGCAACTGGTCCTGGAGATCGACGAGAACACCGGCGTGGTCGATCTGCAGATGGACCCCCGCGACCCCGACGTCCTCTACGCCTCCAGCTACCAGCGACGGCGCCACGTCTGGACCCTGATCAACGGCGGACCCGGGTCGGGAATCCACAAGACGACCGACGGAGGCGCCACCTGGACCGAGCTGACCAAGGGCCTGCCCGAGGTGGACAAGGGCCGGATCGGACTGGCCATCTCTGCTCCGAACCCCGACACCATCTACGCCATCGTGGAAGCCGCCGACGGCAAGGGCGGGTTCTTCCGCTCCCTCGACGCCGGCCAGAACTGGGACAAGATGAGCGATTACGTGGCCGGCAGCCCCCAGTACTACAACGAGATCATCGCCGACCCGGTGAACCCCGACCGCGTCTACAGCATGGACACCTTCATGCAGGTGACCGAAGACGGCGGCAAGACCTTCAACCGCATGGGCGGCAAGGCCAAGCACGTGGACGAACACGCCTTGTGGATCGATCCCGGCAACACCGACCACCTGCTGACCGGCAACGACGGCGGCGTCTACGAATCCTATGACCGGGGCGCCAACTGGCGCTACATGGCGCATATCCCGGTGACGCAGTTCTACCGTGTTGCCATCGACAACGACGAGCCCTTCTACAACGTGTACGGCGGCACCCAGGACAACAACACCCAGGGCGGGCCCTCGCGGACGCACTATGCCCACGGGATCGCCAACCGTGACTGGTACATGCTGCTGGGCGGCGACGGTTTCGAACCCGCCGCCGATCCGACCAATCCCGACATCATCTACTGCCAGTGGCAGTATGGATATCTGCACCGCTACGAGCGCAACAGCGGCGAGAAGATCGACATCCAGCCCCAGCCCGAAGAGGGCGAAGTCCTCAAGTGGAACTGGAACTCGGCGCTGATCATCAGCCCGCACGACCACCAGCGGCTGTACTACGCCTGCCAGAAGATCTTCCGCAGCGACGACATGGGCAACAGCTGGACGAGGATCAGTGAAGACCTGACCACCGGCGTGGATCGCAACAAGCTGCCGGTGATGGGCCAGGTCTGGGGCGTGGACGCGGTGGCCAAGAACAACTCGACCTCGTTCTACGGCAGCATCATCTCCCTGAACGAATCGCCCCTGCGCGAAGGCCTGCTGATGGCCGGCACCGACGACGGTCTGATCCAGGTCACCCAGGACGGCGGAGCCACCTGGACCGAGCACAGCAGTTTCAAGGGCGTGCCCGACGGGTGCTACGTCAGCGACGTCGAGCCTTCCCGTTTCGACGAGAAGGTCATCTACGCCAGCTTCGACAACCACAAGCGGGACGACTTCAAACCCTACATCCTGCGCAGCGACAACTACGGAAAGTCCTGGAAATCGATCGCCGGCAACCTGCCCGAAAACGGGACCGTCCATTCCATCGCCCTGGACCATGTGGATCCGGAGCTGGTTTTCGTCGGCACCGAGTTCGGCGTTTTCTTCACCCGGGACTCCGGAAAGAACTGGACCCAGCTGAAGGCCGGCATTCCGACCATCGCCTGCCGCGACCTCGAGATCCAACGGCGAGAGAACGATCTGGTCGTGGCCACCTTCGGCCGCGGCTTCTACATCCTGGACGACTACTCGCCCCTGCGGAACCTCGAGCCGGCCACCCTGGAACAGGACGCGACCATCTTTGCGGTCAAGGACGCCCTGATCTACAACCCCGCCACCCAGATCGGCTACGGGGCCCAGGGCTCCCAGGGCGCCTCCTTCTATTCGGCCAAGAACCCCCCCCTCGGCGCGGTGATCACCTATCACCTGAAGGACGGGCTCGAAAGCCTGAAGGACATGCGGCAGAAGAAGGAGAAGGAACTGATCGAGGCCGAGGAGCCGGTCTATTATCCCAGCTGGGAGGAATTGCGGGCCGAGGACCGCGAATTGGATCCCCTGCTGATCCTGACGATCAAGGACGCCGGCGGCGCCGTGATCAAGAGGTTCACGGGTCCGGGCGCGGCCGGCCTGCACCGCGTGGCCTGGGATCTGAGGTACCCCTACAGCGGACCGATCAAACTCAACGAGGGCGGCAAGAGCTCTCCCTGGGACGACGATCGCACCGGGGCCCTGGTGGTGCCCGGCCAGTACAACGTGACCATTTCCAAGCGTGTCCGCGGCGAAGAGACGGTCCTGGCGGGCCCCGTGGCCTTCAACGCCAAACCTCTGGGCCTGAACACCATGGCCAACACAGACTACGACCAGGTTCTGGCCTTCCACCAGGAATCCGGTGACCTGTTCCGGGCGGTCCAGGGCGCCACCCGAACCTACCGGGACGCCAATGATCGGCTCAAGCACATCCGCAAGGCCATCAAGGAAACCCCGGCGATCGACACCGCCCTGCTCGACGAGGTCGATGACCTGACCCGAAAGCTGGCTGATCTGGGCCTCAAGCTGAATGGTGATCGCACCGTCAGCAGCCGGAGTGAACCCACCACCCCGTCCATCAGCAGACGGGCCAGCTGGATCTTCTACGGGGTGCAGAACAACACCTCGGGACCGACCCAGACCATGCGCGACAACTTGGCCCTGACCGGCCGTATGTTCGCACCCGTTCTGGCGGAATTGACGGCGCTGGTGACGGTGGATATCAAGGATCTGGAAGACCGGCTGGAAGCTGCGGGTGCACCCTACACCCCGGGTCGGATTCCGGTTTGGAAAACCGCCGACTGAAGCGACCGCAATCCATGAAAAAGGCCCCCGGAGGATCATCCTGCGGGGGCCTTTTTTCCGG
Source organism: uncultured bacterium (assembly GCA_965363725.1). GTDB lineage: Bacteria > Krumholzibacteriota > Krumholzibacteriia > LZORAL124-64-63 > LZORAL124-64-63 > JAGLCY01. Next base: position 10,216 of record CBDTUS010000110.1, read on the forward strand.
GATTATCTGTAGAGAGCCTTGATCTCTCCCCACGACCTGCTTTCGGTAGAGACGGTCTCCACCTGCAGGAGCAGCCGCACATCCGACAGGACCACCAGGGCGTCGAGCCAAACTTCGCATCCCGGCGAGAAATTGACTTCGAGTTCGGCCTGCACGGTGGTGTCCAGCAACAGGTCTGGATCGAGCGGCTCGGCAGGGTTGCAGCTGGTCACGGGGCCGGAAGCATCGGTGAAGGATGAAGACAGGAGGTTGACGATGCCGAAAAAGCAATCTCCGCCCAGAGTGGGCGCCGTCAGGACCAGTCGCATCTGGGTGACGATGGAGGTCGTGTCCTGGACGACCACGCCGCCTCCGACGTCGATTTCACAGATCCTCCAGCCATCGATGTTCGTGCCGGACATCACCACCTGCAGGCTCTCGAGGGAATTGACTTCAGGCGGAATGGTGAAGGATTGTAAACGGATCCGGGGTGCATCATTCGGGTCGATAAAACCAGAGTCATAGTCCCCCACCAGGTTGTCCAGGTCGATCGTGACCGTTTCGGCCCCAGCGGCACAGCTGAGAATCATCAACAGGGTGATCAGGACCGGCTTCATGGGAAAACCTCCCGGAAATTTCCTTCCTTACCTCTGGGGCAGCGAAGGATCCAACTGGCGCGCCCTGGCCATGAGCTCCTCTCCTTCGGCCGCGTTCCCCTGGCTCCGTTCCAACAGACCCAAGTTATAATAGGCCGGCGCCAGCCGCGGGTCCAAGCGGATGGCTTCCCGATAGGCCTTTCTCGCTTCCTCCGTTCGCCCGGATCGGTGGTAGACCGATCCGAGAGTGAGCTGGACAACCGGGTTGCCGGGATCCAGGCCGGCAGCCGTTTCCAGCTCCCGGACAGCCAGGTCGGGCTGGTTGTTCTCCGAATACAGGCCGCCAAGCTGGGCGTGGCCGTCCGCCAGGTCGGGCTTCAAGTGGACCACTTTTTCGAAAGCCTTGATGGCCGCCGGCAGTTTGCCCGTCATGGCGTAGGCCATCCCCAGATTGCCCGCCACGTCCGCGTTGTCCGAATCCAGCTTTTGGGACTGCTCCAAGAGGACCACCGCTTCGGCGGCCCGACCGCTACGGATCAGCACCGCACCTATCTCGCCCAGGATGACCGGGTCTTCGCCCCCCAGTTCCAGGGTGCGGTTCAGGATTTCCAGGGCCCGAGTGAAGTCGCCCTGCTTTTCCAGGACTCCGGCCAGACCAATGGCCGCTTTCCGACCGCCGGGATCCAGTTCGTGAGCCCTTTCCATGGACGATGTCGCCCCCGTAACGTCTCCTGCCGCAGATTGGACCAGCCCGAGGTTGAAATGGGCGTCACTCTGGCGGGGGTCCAGGCTCAATGATTTTTCCAGGACCTGCTCGGCTTCGTTCGTCCGCTGCAAATGGAACAGGTACAGCCCCCGGGCGGTCAAGCCGTCGGTCCAATCGGGATCGAGGGCGATCCCGGCGTCGATGGCCTCCAGAGCCCCCTCGTAATGGCCGGACTGGCTCAGACAGATGGCCAGGTCCTGATGGAATTCCAGGCGGTCGGGCGCTTCGGCCACGAGCTCGCGGTAGATCTTTTCGCTGCCCTCCATATCGCCCGAGCGGGCCAGCGCCTGGGCCAGGTTGAGACGGATCTCCTGGTGACCGGGGTTTTCGTCCAGGGCATCCCTCAGCCTGGATACGGCTTCATCAGCGCGTCCCTGTCTCATCAGGACCGTGGCCAGATTGACCACCTGCTCTGCCGACCGGCTTTCCCCACTGTTTTCATCCGAGGTGCCCGATATGTATCCCAGGGACTTGAGCATCTGTTCCAGGTTGTCCCGGGCTTCGTCGTCGCTGGCGAAACCCTCGTTGCGCACCAGGGGCGAGGTTTCATAGGTCGCCACGGTGGCGACCGGCCGGTCGCGCAGCCTCTCGCGGGAGAACGCCTCGTCGTTCCGAAAGAGCGCCTTCATTTCCTGGGCCTTGATGGACGAGGAAAACCGGTGGACGGAAAGAT
>CBDTUS010000111.1:0-12152 GCA_965363725.1 uncultured bacterium
GCGGGGAAACCACTCTGGAGGCTAGGGGGCGGCATGATCCCTGCGTGGTGCCTCGTGCCGTGCCCATTGTCGAAGCCATGGCGGCGCTGGTCCTGGCGGACCTGGCACTGATTCAATAAATGCGGCAATAAAATCACCCGATTTTTTATTCCTGGTGAAGGCCGAAAATGTGGTGGAATCCCAAAATCCGCCCATGGTTGGGTCCACCGGATTGCGCCCCCTTGCCCAGTGTGATAAGATCGATAGCCGGTTTTCAGCCGGCCTTGCCTTCACCGCTGCTGCGATGGGAGAACACCATGAAAACCATGAGAATGATGCGCATCGTCACGGTAACCGTCGCGGTCCATCTGGCGGCCGCCGGCCTGGTCATGGCCGATCCCCCGGATTACCTGATCTTCGAGATCGGCACCACCGGTTCCGATAATTATTACTCCGAAGGCTGGGACACTTCGCCCATTCTGGGGATAGCCACCGGGCACAGCGGGGGGGGGTGGGGTGAACAGGCTTTCACCTGGGACCAGAACGCCGGATTGGTGCTTTTGCCCAACATTCCGACGCGAACCTACTGCGTTGGTTACGGGGTCAACGACCTGGGACTGGCCGTCGGGGTCGGGGTCGCTGTCTTCGGCCGCTTTCCCCTACCGCTGATCTGGGAAAACGGGGCGGTGGCTCAGTTGCCCTTGCCAGCTGGTGAAGTCACCGGCCAGGCCAATGACGTGAACAACCTGGGGGTGGCAGTCGGTTCGGTCTGGGGGGAAACCCTGGGACGTGGGGTGATTTTTGCCGAGGGAACGGCCACGGTCGTCACCACTACCACGGATACCGGATGTTATGCCATAAGCTTTTCCGCCATCAACGATGCGGGGCTGGCCGTGGGAACCGGCCTGGATCCCAACGATGCGGATCGCCGCGTCGGCTTCGTCTACGATACCAGCACCGATACGGCCTTTGAAGTGGAAACCCTGCCCGGCTTTAACCGCACCTTTAACTTTGCGGTCAGCAACGCCGGCCACGTGGTCGGTTACTCCATGCTTTCCTGGCCCTCCAGGGTGCCTTTCATCTGGACCGAGGCCGGCGGCACCCAGCAGGTTCCCTTGCCGTCGGACACCTCGCGAGGCTGGGCCCTTGGGGTCAATTCCGACGGCTGGGTCGTGGGTACGGCCTACATCGATTACGATCTTCCCTTCCTGTACGATGGCATTCCCTTCCTGTACGATGGCGAACAGACCTATCGGATCGCCGACCTGCTGCCCGCCGATTCGGGCTGGAACATGGAAACCAACACCTACTCGTCGGCCTATGGCATCAGTGATTGCGGGATCATCGTCGGCACCGGCGCCCACGAGGGAAATAGACGGGCCTATGCCTTGATACCGGACGACGTGGTGGCCGCGCTACTGCAAAACTTTTCGGCGCAGGGACGGGCCGATGGTATTGAACTTCAGTGGGGGCTTTCTCTGGATAGCGACGACCTCAGGGTAACCTTGGAGCGGGCGACCTCAGAATTCGGCCCCTGGCAGACAGTTGAATTTTCTTCAGGCGGTCAGGGAACCCTGTTGGACAGCACCGCCGAACCCGGCCAGACCTATTACTATCGTTTGCGGATCGCCGGCACCGATGGCGGTACCAACGTGCTGGGCCTGGTTTCCGCGGAACGGACGGCCATAGGCGCCCTGGGCGTGGCGCTCGGTGCTCCGGCGCCGAACCCTACCCGGGCGGGCACCTCGGTGGCTTACCGCCTGCCGGTGCAGCAGGCCGTCCGGATTTCCGTCCATGACGTTCGAGGTCGGCTGGTCCGGACGGTTGTGGATGGGGTCATGGACCTTGGCGACCACGTCATGCAGTGGGATGGCCGCGGTGATGACGGCTTACGCGCTCCCGCTGGGATGTACTTCATCCAGCTGCAAACGACTCAGGCCAGTCGTGTACAGAGGGTGGTGGTTGTGCGCTAAGGGAGCGGCTTGGCAGGTTGAATGATGAGACTTTGGTGTATCCGCTGCGCAAGCCAACGATTGATGGGCGGACAGAATTGATGGAATTGCTCCGCAATCCCGCCTTCGGCGATGACTCACACCTCTGGAGCTGCTTGATCGATTATCGAATCTGATTACTCCGCCTCGGGTTCATAAGCATCGGTATTGTGGGGTGTTGGCTCCGAATGCCGCCTCGTCGGCTTTGCGACGGTCGTCAGCTCTGCTGGCGAACACTTGCGAAGGGCGGTCATTGAAACAGCCGGTCCTTCGGGGGCTGCCCTGCAACTGTTGGTAGAGGCACGAGAAAAGATGGACATAGGACATCAGGAACCCTTGGAGGACAAACCGCAGGGGAGAGTTCGCCAGGCAGCAGCCCGGTGTTGGGCCATGCTGTTGGCGAGGATTTATGAATGCTTGCCGTTAAAAACCGTGCCAAAAATGGAGTAGAATGGTCCCAACATCGGGTCAAAAGGGGGGAACTATGCTTTTGAAATTACTATTCTCAATTCATGGGTATCTCCAGAAATCGGGGTAGCGGAAGTGCGAGCTCCCAAATTCAATTTCAACAATCAGTTTAACAGATTTTGGCCGCCGCCTCAAATGAATAGAAATCAACTAAATGTGATAAATGAAAAAAAGAACAGCCGCCGGGTTCAACCTGCGGCTGTCAACAAGGCATGCTAACGATTCAGACTACTTGTTCTTGTCCACTTCGGCGCTGGTCTTCTTGACCGCGTTGACCGAATGCTTTTCCTCTACGGGTCCAAAGTGATACGAGGGATCTAAAATGTACCAGAACCCGAAAGATCTTCGGAGGCTTGCCTTCTCCGAACTGTTTCGCTACTGTTACTATCAATATGAACAGTTTGTTTCGCCTTTCGCAAGCCAGTGACCGCCCGATGTACCAGCAAATCGTCGATCAGGTGAAGCAACGCGTGGCCATGGGGATTTGGGCTCCGGGAATGGCCATTCCTTCGATCCGGGAGCTGGCTGTCGATATCGGCGTAAGTGTCGTCACGGTTCGTCGCGCCTATCTCGAACTGGAGAACGATGGGGTCATCGTTACGAGCCAGGGGAGGAAGTCCTACGTTGCTGAGGGCGAGGCAAAACTCGATACACGACTGAAGCAAGAAGAGCTGACGACCCGCCTCCGTCAAGCGGTCGAGCTAGCCCGAACCCTTGGTTTGACCAAACGCGAACTCACTGCTGAGTTACAACGAGTAGAGAACGAAGAGGATGAGGGAATCGAGGACCTATGACCGCAGCGATCGAACTCCACGGGGTCTGCAAGACCTACCCGCACTTTCGGCTCCAGAACATTGACCTGGTCTTACCGACCGGGACGATCACTGGGTTCATCGGGCCCAATGGTGCCGGGAAGTCCACGACGATACGGATTCTGCTCGGTCTCGTTCGGAGCGAGGCTGGATCCGTTCGGTTGCTCGGTCGTCCCATGCCGGCCGAGCAATGTGCGATCAAGAAAGAGGTGGGCTTCGTTTCCGAAGATATGCGGCTCTATCCGAATGCGACAATTGGTTGGCACATGGGGTTTGTCCAGTCGTTCTGTCCCTCTTGGGACTCTGCGGCGGCTCGTCGTTTGCTCGACCGCTTTCGCCTCATTGAGAAACAGAAGGTCAAAGAACTCTCGCACGGACAACGGGTCAAGGCGGCGCTGCTTCTGGCTCTGGCTCGTCAGCCCCGCCTCCTCGTTCTCGATGAGCCGACGACGGGGCTCGACCCGGTCGTGAGGAGCGAACTCCTCCAGGAATTGATGGAAGTCTTGCGAGACGAAGAACGCTCCGTCTTCTTCTCTTCCCACAACACGCTCGATTTGGAGCAGATCTCGGATCAAATTGTCTTTCTCAACGATGGCGTCATTCTCGAGTCGGGGAACAAAGAAGACTTTCTCGACAGTTGGCGTCGGGTCCGATTCGAGATGGATCCGGCGGCATCGGTTCCGGTCATTGGAGAACGTCACGATCTCGACCGACAGGGTCGGCTCAGCACTTTAACGACCGGAGATTTCTCCGATGAGTACCTCGGCCGGCTGGAGTCAGCCGGCGCTTCCGGCTTCGAGGTCGAGCGGATGACGTTGGAAGAAATCTTCCTGGCCAGAGTGACGATGACGAGACGGGGGAGAGCCGCATGAACGGGGAAGCGATCGGAAAACTCGTTTGGAAAGACTGGTACCTCAATCGCCTCGCCATAGGCTTGATGCTGGGTGGCACGATCCTCGGGGCGATCTTGCTCGCGGTGCCGGGGAAAGCGACAGCGAGCATCGGGGTGAGTTTAGTCCTCGCCATGTTTATTGCGCTGATCTTTTATCTGCCGCTGACCACGGTTCTGGAGGAGCGAACGAAAAAGACTCTTCCATTCATCATGAGCCTTCCTGTTTCTCCCGCGGAGTATGCCGCCGCCAAACTCTCAGCCAATCTTCTCCTCTTTCTCGTCCCGTGGTCAGCGGGGGGGCTCGGTGCCGTCCTCCTCGCGTCCAGACTCACCGATGGCGGTGGGGAGTCAATCAGCAGTTTTCTCTCGACCGGATTCCTTCCCGCCGTCATGGGGGGCATCGTGGTCCTCTTTGCATTCATTCTTTCATTCGCGATCATGACGGAATCGATGGGATGGACAATTGGGCTGATCGTTGGGTCCATGTTCTTGTTCGGAAATGTCGTGACCCAGATCTTTCCCCATATTCCCGGCGCGAACGCCTATCTGAGCGAGGTTGCGCTTCGGGGGCCCGCTCTCTACTGGACTCTGGGCGCGGAAGCCTTGGTGGTTGCTCTCTTGCTTGTCGCGACCTTCGCTCTGCAGGTTCGTAAACAAGATTTCCTCTAGCAACGGCGTTTGTCTAGCCCGCAAGATGGTCTACGAAGTCTCACTTGCCGACCTCCATTGAAGAGGACCCCATGAGTTACGCCAGCGCCTGGCGCATCGAGTTTGCCCGCTCGCGAATTGTTCCTGCTTATGCCGCCTCTCCGAATGTCGGTGCCGTATTCGTCGCCGGTTCTGTACTTGCCTGCCGTTTTCCGACATCTCGAATGTGCTACAACTGTGTAGCCAGGAGGTGTTGGGATGAGCCTTGGTCCGAATTCTCAAATCACGCGAGAGAATCTGGAAACTTATCTAGCCGACCTTGAACAAGGGGAAAACTTTTCCTGCAGTGTCCCACTCCACGTGGAGGTAGCCTTTCGTGGTTATCTCAAATGCGGCCTCCTCTGCCATGGCTTTGCCCGGGCTTATTGTGCCGCCTGTGGGCATGATTTTCTGGTGGGATTTTCATGTAAGGGCCGGGATATATATCCGTCCTGCTCAACCCGCCGCATGGTTGAGACGGCAGCCCACATGGTCGATGATGTTTTGCCCCGTGTTCAGTTCCGCCAATGGGTTTTATCGGTGCCCAAGCGGGTCAGATGGCATATGAACCACAAACCGGAAGTTGTCAGTGGCCTGCTTGGGGTTTTCCTGCGGGCAGTGGAAACTACAGTGCGGCAACGCAGCCCGGGCGCCCTTGCTGGTTCCAGATTTGGGGCGGTCGCTTTTGTCCATCGCTTCGGCAGTTATCTCAACTCCCACATTCACTACCATGTTCTGGTAACTGACGGTGTTTTTTCCGCCGGCCAGGATGGACAGGGCCCGATAGTGCCGGTTGGTCGGACACCCTGCTTCGGCAGGAAATTTCAACTGCCGGCGCAACATTTCACCGCTTGAATCGGTATATTTATATTGTACCCCGCAATGTATTTCGAATTCTGACTCGCCAACCCCACCAGCCGTTGGAGAGCAGTATGATCAGCCAAAGTCTTTCCCGTTATCGAATCGTTTCCCAGATCGCCTCCGGAGGCATGGGATCGGTTTATGTGGCCCGCGACACCAAACTGGAACGTTCCATTGCCCTGAAGGTTCTGCCTCCGGACGTGGCCGCCGACCCCAGCGTCCTGGCGCGGTTCCGGCAGGAGGCGAGGGCCATCGCGGCCGTAAATCACCCCAACATCGTGGTCATCCATTCGGTGGAGGAAGTCGGTGACACCCACTTCATCACCATGGAATTGATCGAGGGTCGGACCCTGGCCGAAATCATGGCCGAGGACGAAATCGGGCTGGAATTCTTTTTCGACGTGGCCATCCCGCTGGCCAGCGCCCTGGAGGCCGCCCACGCCCAGGGCGTGACCCACCGCGACCTGAAGCCCGCCAACATCATGGTCACCCACGCGGGCCAGGTGAAGGTGCTCGATTTCGGGCTGGCCAAGATGGTGCGCCCGGACGCCCCACCGGTTGACCCCGATTCCCGGACCGAAACCATGATCGCCGATGACCTGATCCTCGGCACCCCCAACTACATGTCTCCCGAACAGGCGCGTAGCCGACCGGCCGACCATCGTTCGGACATTTTTTCCGTGGGCGCGGTCATGTACCACCTGATCACCGGGCACCGCCCCTTCTCCGGGCGCACGGCCACCGAAATCCTGGCGTCCGTCATCCGGGACACTCCCACGCCTCCGATCATGGTCATTCCCGAATGCCCGTCCCAGCTCAGTCGCCTGATCGATCGGTGCCTGGCCAAGGACCCCGACAAGCGGTTCTCCAGCGTGACCGAACTGCGCGTCCAGCTCGAACTGATCCGCGACCTGGTGGCCCAGGAAAACCAGGGGATCATCCATTCCATCGCCGTGCTGCCCTTTGTCGACATGAGCCCCCAGAAGGACCAGGATCATTTCTGCACGGGGATCGCCGAGGAAATCATCAATGCCCTGGCCGGTGTGGACACCCTCAAGGTGGTGTCACGCATGTCGTCCTTCCAGTACCGCGACATGGGCGGGGACACCCGGGAGATCGGCACCAAGCTCGGTGTTCAGACCCTGCTGGAAGGCAGTGTGCGCAAGGCCGGCGAAAAGTTGAGGATCATTGCCCAGCTGATCGATGTCAGCGACGGCTGCCACATCTGGTCCCAGCGTTTCGACCGGGATCTGAGCGACATTTTCGAGGTGCAGGACGAAATTGCGCAGAGTGTCGTCAAGGCCCTGAGGCTGAGCATCGACCCGGACCGCGAGCCCCACCTCGTGGAAGTCCGCACCCATGACCCGGCGGCCTACGACTTTTACCTGCGGGGCCGGGAGTTTTTCCGGCGCTGGGGCAAACGCAACATCCAGATCGCCCAGCGCATGTTCAACCAGGCCAGCGCCATCGACCCGGCCTTCGCCTCGGCTCACGCCGGTCTGGCCGACACCTATTCGTACCTCTTCATGTATATCAACAGCAGCCCCGAGAACCTGGAACAGGCGGATCAGAACAGTGCGCGGGCCCTGGAGCTGGATCCCGCCTTGGCCGAAGCCCACGCCTCGCGCGGGCTGGCCCTGTCCTTGAGCAAGAGCCACGAAGCGGCTGCGCGATCATTCCACACGGCGATCGACCTGGACCCCAACCTGTTCGAGGCCTTCTACTTCTTTGCCCGCGACCTGGTGGTGCAGGGTCGGTACGAAGACGCCGTCGTCTACTACGATCAGGCTCACGCGGTGAGCCCTGACGATTACCAGATCCCCATCCTGCAGGCCCAGATCCATCACTCCCTGGGCCAAACCGAGGCCGAGGAAAAGGCCAACCGCCTGGGCATGGAGCTGGCCGAAAAAGCCATTCTCCTGAATCCCGAGGACGCCCGCGCCTGCTACATGGGCGCCGGGGCGATGATCCGTCTGGGGCAGGAAAAACGGGGCCTCCAGTGGGCCAACCGGGCGCTGGCGCTGGATCCCGACGATCCGGCCATCCTGTACAACGTGGCCTGCAACCTGTCGGGCCTGGGGCAGATCAAAGAAGCCATCGACTGCCTGGAGCGGACGGTGAAGGTGGGTGCGGCCTACAAGGATTGGATGATGAACGACACGGACCTGGACCCGCTGCGCGAGGAGCCCCGCTTCAAGAAGCTGGTGGAAAGTCTGGGCTAGGAGACCCGGTCAGAAATAGTACCTCAGATTGATGAGGGTCGAGGCCAGCTTGGCGGTCTTATCGGCGTTAATCGGTTTGTACCAGCTGTAGGCGAAGTCGAGGCTGATCAGGAAATCGGTGGTGCCGGTAAAGGCCACCCGCACCAGGAGTTCATACAGGGAGTCGGCCAGTTCCTCCCCACCTTCAGGAAAGGAGTCCGCCTGGAACGCCAATACGATGCCCAAGGGAACGGACGTCTTGGATTTGAGATCGAAATCCGCGGCGGCGCCCAGCTGAACGAATATCTTTTCCGATTCGCTTCTATCGATGGACTCGCCCAGCCCCGCCTGCCCGGAAAAATTGAACCCCACCAGTTCGCTGGCCGCCCAGGCGTAGCGTAGGCCGGCACCGCCACGGGTTAGTGGAACCTTGCGCACCAGGGGTACGTTGGTCCCGTCGATGGCTCCATTCACGAATCCCAGCAGGTCCACCGCCGTGGTGTTGGTGTTCCAGACATTGAGAGTTCCGGAAAGCGCTGTTTTCTCACCTTCCGAAAGCCGGAACATCCACCCGAATTCGAACCCCATGTTGGCCGTCACACCCTGGGCCAACAAGGCTTCGGTGCCGGTACCCAGCCGACCGAGAATACGAATGTGGGCCAGGAACGCCACCCAGTCCTTCACGGCCTGCTGGTATTCGAATTCGAGAATGGCGTTGAGCAGGTCGCCTTTGAGCCCCACCACCTGACTGCCGTCGATCTCCAGAACCGGAATGAAGAGGTCCACGGCCTTGCCCATGCCCAGGGAATTGCGGACATAGGTCCGGATGAAAGGATCGCTGGTCAGGTTGTTGGGCGTGAAGCGGTGATCACCAAGCCGGGGAATCTTGTCTTCAGGCAGTGGATAATCAGGAGCCTCTTCTGCCAGGCTTGCCCATGGCAACAGGACCATGAGTCCCCAGGCAGCCAGAAGAACACTGAAAATTTTCATAGCCCGCATGGAGATCACCTCGTTCCCAGGGGAAAGAGTAGCCCGGCCAGAAGCTGGAAACCGCTGGACCGGAAACGGGCGGGCACGGAATAGTTCTCGTCCCCGATCTCCGTGTCGGCCACGTTCAACAAACTCTGGGAATACCGCAGCTCGAGGGTCAGAAAAGGGGATCCCAGGGGAATTTTACCACCGAAGGCGAAATCCATGGAGAGGTCGAATTTACGCATGATCTCCTGGACGTCGATTTCCTCTCCCAGCAAATCCAGGTTGGCGCTCATCAGGAAGGCGAAGTCCAATCCCCCGGAAAAATAGGTCGATCCGCTGCCCGTCTCGATCTTGAACAGGACCGGCACCGAGAAATAGTCCAGACTCAGTTCATTCTGTATGGGATCTTGGCCCTCGGTGATGGGCTTGAGGGTGATATTGCTTCCCTTTTGAAGGTAGGCGGGATGAAGGCCGAGGAACACGTCCTTGGCGATCCGGATCTCACCGAAGAGGCCGGCCACCAGACCTTTCCTGGTTTGGTAGGAGGTGCCGGGAGGAGTGTCGCCCGAAAGTTTGCCGGAGTTGATGCCGCCGTAAAAACCCACGGCACCGTCGGCGTATCCCTGGGACACGCCAAACGCCATTAACAGGGAACACAAGACAAGAATGCGCGCGAGCAACTTCCCCTCCCCAGAACCATGCCGTGACCAAGGATTAATCCTCCACCCGAACCCTAAGGTAAGGGTGGAGTAAATCCCATGGTTATTTCAGCAACAGCATTTTTCCATTCAGGGTCTGTCCATTCGCGATCAGGCGGTAAAAATACATACCGCTGGCGGCTTGCCGCCCGGTGTTGTCACGGCCCGTCCATACCGCCTGGTGCCTGCCGGCGGGCAGTGATTCGTCCGCCAGGATGGCGATCAGCTTGCCCCTGAGGTCATAGACCCGCAGTTGGGCGTGGGTCGCCTTCGGCAAGTCGAAACTGATCGTGGTCATGGGGTTGAACGGATTGGGATAGTTGGCGCCCAGGGCCAGTTTTGCCGGGATTTCCCGGTCATTGGCCGCACTGGGTGTCCGGGGGGCATAGCCTATCTCCAGGCACCACTCGTTCAGGACGCCGATGAAACCGTAGGCGTGATCCCGCAGGGTCAGGGTCCAGTCACCGTTGATCTCTTCACCGATGAAAGCCCCGAGGCCTGCCGCGGGCGTCAACGTGTCGGGATACCAACCGACGATATTGTCCGCGTACCCACCGCTCTGGTCATGCAGCAGGACCGAGGTGCCTTCCGGCGAGGTCAGGGTGATTTCCAGGTTGCCGACCCAGTTGTGGGAGACATCCGTATAGACCCGGACCCAGTCGACGGCTCCGGATTCCACGAAGGTCTGAGAGGTGGAAACCCCGAGGTCGGGCGGATCGGGGATCTCCAGGGCCGGTTGGGCGCACATTTCAGCGGAATATACCTGCCACAGTTCGAGGTCCAGGCCGGTGATGTGCTCCCCTTCGGCCACGGTGATCTCTTCGTAGCCGGTGGACCAACCCTCCTTGGCAGCCGTGATCTGGAAGGTCCCCGCTTCCAGATCCATCAGGTGCCAGGAACCGTTGGCGGCGGTGACGGTCTGGTGGCCACCCGGTTCCGCGGTCACCACGATGCCCGAATGATCGGCCTGCCCACCTAGCGTGACCACGCCGTGGGCGCTGGTCTGGGTGACGACGGGGAAGGCCTCACTGTAGATATCAAAGCCCTCCTTGAGGATCCAGGCCGTGATCACACCCGGCTCGGTCGGTGTGATCTCCAGAACGCCGTCGGCCGATTCGACAAACCCGACTCCCGGCACCTGCGCACGGATCTCAATCTCGGGGGTTTCCCCCAGCGCTTGGAGGGTGCCCGGCAGATTCAGGATGAAAATGCCGGCGATTCCAGGCTCGGTCAGAACGCTCAGGTCGGGATCCACCAGCGGAGTCGCCGTCACCATCACGGTATTGTTGAACAGGAACCCGGTGGAAAAGTGTGAGCCGACCATTTTCAATTCCGTGCCGTAGGGATAATTCACACTCAGCACGGCCATCCCGTTCTCGTCGGTGGTGGCGGTCATGCCGAAGGTCATCGAATCGGTGAGCTGGAGGTCAACGTCCTTGATCGGTGTCACACCGTCGTTCTCCAGAACGGTGACCATCACCCTCGTGGATATGCCCGAAATTATGATGGCCGGCTCGATGGTCACGACCGAAGGAGACACGACGGGCAGGGTGTCCACGCTCGTGACCTTGTTGAAGGCGGTCACGGTCAAGGTCATTTCCATGTTCTGGGCGGGTGGGTTGGCCATGGTGATGGTGGCCAGTCCCCCGGCGTCCGTCCGGCCCGTTCCGTATAGCACACCATCGGCGTACAACGCACAAAGAGCGCCTTCGACGCCGGCGACTTCCACCTCATATTCTTCCATGCCGATGAACACGACACCGGAGTGGCTGACGACCATCTCCTGGGCCGTCCTCGTGCGCACGGAAACCGAGGGGTCCCCGAAGATCATCCAGTTACGGAACTCTTCCGCGCCGGCCGAACCGGTGGCATCCATCATGTAGCAGGAACCGCTGTACCAGAGGCCGCCGATGGTGCGCTTCTCGTCGACGATCAACAGGTCCACCGCCTCGTCCTGGGCGTACATCGGGGGGCTCCAGGACTGGCTGATGTAGGACATGTAGGTGGCGATGGCGCCGGTGGGATTGCCCCCGTTGGTTGCCCGCAACCAGGCTTCGCCGAAACAGGTGCCACTGGTGAAGGTCCCGTTGTTGCAGGCCACACTGAGGATGAAAGGCAGCTGGCCCTCGTTGGTCAAGGCGTTAACATTGCCGTTGCTGAAGCCCGTCGTCCCCCAGGAGGTCGTGCTGCCGTGGCCCACGTAATTGATGATTCCGCGGCCCTCGTTGACGGCATTGGCGACCATCGAGGACGAGGCGCCCGGATCGTAGATCTGATCCACCTGGTCGTAACCGTAACCCAGCAGATCATCACGGATGTAATTCTGGTGCTCGATATCGTACTCGCCGAAGTGGCCGGGGCCCTCATCCGAAGCCATGCCAATGCCACTCTGCAGCCAGTCCGAACCGCTGCCTGCGGGCGTGTCCCGTTCGTAGGCGATTGTGCGCGCCACCTGGGTCATGACATGTTCGGGCGACTCGGCCGAAAAACGGCCCACGAAGATTTCGGGGTAATTGTCGTTGCCGGCAAGCAGAGAGTAGACCGGATCCGAATCGCTGCCGTACTTCGGCACGTGCTGGGCGTCACCG
>CBDTUS010000112.1:0-11992 GCA_965363725.1 uncultured bacterium
TTTCATCTGACCTGCATGGATAACCGATATCCCGGCGAAAAAGTGCCCCCGGGGGCACTTCTAGATAAGATAGATATCCACCAGCACGACGCCCAGCAGCACCATCCCGATCCACGAATTGATCTCGAAGAACGCCTTGTCGATGTGCCCCATGTCACCACCGCGCACGATGATCTGCTCCCAGACCAGCAGCCCGGCCATGATCACCACGCCGACCTGGGACACCCAGCCCAACCCCGGCCCATGGCGCATCGCCACCGCCATTAAAACCACCGCCAGGAGATGGAACACGCGCGACAATATCAAGGCCCTGTTTACCCCCAGCCGCGAGGCCATGGAATGCAATCCGACCTGCCGGTCGAAGTCCACATCCTGGCAGCCGTAGATCGTGTCGAAGCCGGCGACCCAGAACATGACCGCCGCGGCCAGCCACAGGGGGAAGGCCGCGAACTCGCCGGTGACAGCCAGCCAGGCGCCGATCGGAGCGATGCCCAGACCGAGCCCGAGGACCAGGTGGGCCAAGGGCGACACCCGCTTCATGTAGGAGTAGCCCAGCACGACCAGCAAAGCGAATGGGCTCAGGCGGAAGCACAACGGATTCAGCATCCAGGCCGCCAGAACCAGCAAGGCCGCGGACAACACCACAAACAAACCGGCCCCGAAGACGGAAACTGATCCGGCCGGGATGTGGCGGTCGACCGTGCGGGGATTGGCCGCATCGATCTTGGCGTCAGCCAGACGGTTGAAGGCCATCGCGGCGCTGCGGGCACCGACCATCGCCACCAGGACCCAAAGAAGCACGGACCAACCAGGACGGCCGCCCGATGCCACCAGTAGGGAGATCAGCGCGAACGGCAGCGCGAAGATCGTGTGCTCGAATTTGATCAGTGAAAGGTAGCGGGAAATCAGGGTCATTCTTCGCCCCATCGAGGCGCCAGATCGACTTCCACGCCCAGGTGATCGCACACCCGCTGCACCATGAAATCGATCAGGTCGCCGGGGGATTGCGGCCGGTGATAGAATCCCGGCGCCGCGGGCATGACCAGCACGCCCCAGCCGCTGAGCTTGGCCAGGTTTTCGAGATGATGGGTGGCCAGTGGTGTCTCCCGTGGCACCACGATCAATTGGCGGCGTTCCTTCAGGCACACATCGGCGGCGCGCAGCAACAGTGTTTCGCTGGTGCCGGCCACGATGCGGCCCACGGTGCCCATCGAACAGGGAATGATCACCAGAGGCCCGCCCTGAGCCGACCCGCTGGCCATGGGCGAGGTGAATTCCGTCTTGCCGAAAACCCGCAGCCGGCCCGGCCCCATGGTGGCCAGGCGCTCAATGATCCCTTCGACCGTCAGGTCCAGCTCCACCGGGGCGGTCTGGGCCACAGCCGAACTGACGACCAGGTTCACGTCGCGGCCGGCCTGCAAAAGAACATCAACCAGGCGTACGCCGTAGGCCAGGCCGCTGGCGCCGGTCCAGCCCACGCCGATGGCGGGTTTTTTCTTGGGGTCGCTCATTCCTGGATCCTTCCGCCGACGATGTGCGCGATGCCGAACGTCTGCCGTTCGATGAAAACCTCGGTGAACCGGTATTCCCCCAGAAGTGCGGCGAACTCCGTAGGTGTCAGGAATTCGCCCATGCTGCTGGGCAGATAGTTGTAGGCGGCGCTGTCACGGCCGACGATCTTTCCCATCAACGGGATGACCGTGTTGAGCCCGAACCGGATCAAACCCGGCACTCCCCGCGCTTCGCCGGCCGCGGCGCGGTCGTCGCGGTAGAACTCCAGAACCATTAGCTGGCCGCCGGGACGTAGGACCCGGGCCATTTCTTCCAGACCACGCCGAACGTCGGCGAAGTTGCGCACCCCGAACCCGACGGTGATCGCATCGACGCTGCGATCGCGGAAGGGCAGCTGCAGGGCGTCGGCCGCCGACAGCATCAGCGCCTCGGCTCCCTCTTTCCCCCGCGAACCCTCCAGCATCTCGGGACAGAAATCCGCGGCGACCCAGACGCGTCCCTTGCCCTCGCGGCGGCAGGTCAGGGCCAGATCGCCCGTGCCCGCGCAGAGATCCAGGATTTCCCAGACATCGGCATCCAGGCGCGCGGCCACATGCTTGCGCCAGGCCTTGTCGCGGTTGAAGCTCAGCAGGTGGTTCATGCGATCGTAGACGCCGCTGATGCGCGCGAACATCGAGCGCACCTCGCGCCCGTGGGCTTGCTCGTCGCGCACCGTCCAGGAACCGGCCTTGCGGCCGTGGATGTCCTGGAAGTCGGTCATTGAGCACCCAGGTTCTTCAAAAGATCCGCCCACTTGCGGCCGACATCTTCCTTCACCGCGGGATCCATGCCCACGATGGGTGGCCAAACCCGTTCGTAACCCGCTTCACCCTGCATCTTGCGGGTGGCGTCGATGCCCATCTTGCCGCCGTAGCAGGCCTGGTTGGTGGTGTGGTCGAGCTGGTCCACCGGACCCTCGGAGAAAAACGTGTCGCGCGCCGGATCCACGGCGTTGCTGACCCGCCACAGGACCTCGTTCATGTCGTGCACGTCGACATCTTCGTCCACGACGATCACCACCTTGGTGAACATGATCTGCCCGGTGCCCCACAGGCCCTGGCAAACCTTCCGCGCGTGCCCGGGATACTTCTTGTCGATGCTGATGATGACCAGGTTGTGGAAACACGCCGCCACCGGCAGGTGGTAGTCCACAACTTCGGGCAGGGGAATTTTCAGAAGCGGCAGGAATAATCTTTCGGTCGCCATGCCCAGCCAACCGTCTTCCATGGGCGGCACGCCCACGATGGTCGTCAGGTAGATCGGGTTGCGGCGGCTGGTGATGGCCGTCACGTGGAAGACCGGAAACTCTTCGGCCAGACTGTAGAAGCCGGTGTGGTCCCCGAAGTCACCCTCCATACGGCGCTCGCCTGGTTCGACGAAACCCTCGATCACGAAATCCGCCTCCGCCGGCACCTCGAGATCGCAGGTCACCGCCTTGGTCATCGCCACCGGTTCGCCGGTCAAAAAGCCCGCGAATACGGCTTCGTCGATGTCCGGGGGTAAAGGCGCTGTGGCCGCATAGGTCAGGGCCGGCGGACCGCCGACCGCCACGCAGACGGGCATCCGCTCGCCGCGCTTTTCATACTCGGTGTGGTGAGCCGCACCGGTCTTGTGGATCTGCCAGTGCATCCCGGTGGTGCGTCCGTCGAAAACCTGCATGCGGTACATGCCGATGTTGCGCCGATCGTTCGCCGGATTGCGCGTTATCACCAGCGGCAAGGTGATGTAGGGACCACCGTCGCCGGGCCAGGTGGTCAAGACCGGCATCACATCCAACAAGCCGCGCTTTTCCAGATCATCGCCCTGGATCACGATTTCCTGACAGGGACCCCGGCCCACGTTGGTGGGCATCGACTCGCCCCAGCCTTTGAGCTTGCCCAGCAGGCGCACCTTGTCCCACAGGCCGGTCGGAGGCCCCATATTCAGGGGCTCTTCGATTTTGGCCACCGCCTCTTCAATGCTTTCACAGCCCAGCGCCCAGGCCATGCGTTGCCGGCTCGCAAAAAGATTGATCAGCAAGGGCACCGGTTTGCCGTCGGCGGTCTGGGCGGTTTCCGTGCGGCCGGCTGCAGCGCTCAACTTGCCCGGCACCGGATTCTCGAACAGCAGCGCGGGATTTTCCCCGGCCTTGACGAACCTATCCGCGATCTCGGTGACCTCCAGGTGAGGGTCCACCGGTTCGCTGATCCGGATCAGTTCTCCCTTGGTCTCGAGAAAACGGACGAACGATTCGAGATTGCTGGTCGGGATGTTCGAAGACATGTGGTTTCCTTGGTGGAATGGATCGCGCCGAGGGGGAAATCGTTCGCTAAAACTTAGCAGGGGGCGCCAATCGCGGCAAGAAGGGGCCTGTGCTCATTCCACGGGATGCTTCGTCCCCGGAGTGGCCTGGCGGGTCAGGATCCTGGTCCCCCCGATCGCCGTTTCCAGCTCGTACTTCTGGTCCGGCCCCCCGAACAACACCGGCAGGTGTTCCCGGCCAAGGATCTTTCTCGCCGGGTGCATCCAGGCGCCGTGGACGACCACCCGGGGGTACTGTTCCTCAAGCGCGGTCAGAATCAGTTCCCGGCCGGCCAGATGATAGTGGATCTTCTGCTCCAGGGTCAGTTTTTCGGACACCCCCAGCGCAAAGTGGTTTTCCAGGCCAGGGAGGTACACCCGGCCTGATTCGAATACATAGCCCGGCCAGAAAGCGAGCACCATGTCACCCTCGCCGGAGTGGCTTTCGATGGCTTCGCTCACCCTTGCCAGGTGTTCGAAGGACCAGACCTCTTGCCAGTCCATCCCCGTTTTGCGCACCTGCAGATCGACCACCGAAAGAAACGCCGCCAGCCCCATCGCCCCTGCCAGGACCGGCCCCGACTTTTTCAGGAGTTCGGCAAGGTGCGCCAGTCCAGCCACGACCAAAGGTGCCAGCAAGGGAGTCAAGGGACCGGTGAAGTACTGTTCGTAAACCGGATCGGGAAGGAGGCTGGCCGCCGAAAGCGCGACCGCGCCGGCGCCCGACAGGATCAGGAGCGGTCTTCCCGGATGGCCGGAATGCCGCCGCGCCCAATCCACGCCAAACCCCACCAGCACCAGTTGAAATAACATGAAGGGGTTCGAGAACAGGGCGTCGCCCAGAGTATCCAGCGCCAGTTGTATCCGGATGCCCACCCCCTCACCCGATCCGCCCACGGCACTGAATCTGATCTGGTGATAGCCATAGTTGTTGAAGAGGAAACGATCCGGATCCCTCACCAGGAAAAGGGCCGAAGGCGTCAGCCCCAGCGCCAGCCCGCCGAGGGCGGCAAACATCCCGGCGCGCCAACCGAGCCAGCCCACCACCAGGGCCGACGCAACCGCCCAGGGCAGATAGAGCAGGCGCACCCCCACGCAAAGGCCGGCGGCCAGGCCGCCGAGCAGGAACCATCGCCCGTGACGGGATTCCATCCCGCGATCCAGCGCCCCCAGGACGGCGAACACCCCCAGGTTGACCAGTGCGTAGGTCTTGACCGTCACGTTCCAGGACAGGAAGTAGGGGTTCATCGCCACCAGGGCCAGGCCGGCCAGGATGAGGCCCGGGCGTTCCGGCCAGCGGCGCCTGAGAATCCGCCACCAAATGATCAGGGACAGGATTCCCGCTACCACCGACATCAAACGCAGGTTGGCCAGGGACGATCCGCCGACCTGATAGGCGGGAACGTAGATGTAGGGCAACAGCGGCATCTGGGGATAGAAGAAATCCTGGTAGGGCGTCAATCCCTCGCTGACCAGTCGGGCCGCGGTCGCGTAGTAGCCTTCGTCACCGTCGATGGTCCGTACCCGGCTGAGGGCCAGGGTGCCCGCGGCGAAAGCCAACAGGACCAGGAGGATCGCCAGGCGATGTCGTCGTGGATTCATTCCCCTACCCGTGGTGAAGCCCTGAAAAACCCGAGCCGTGACGCTCGGGTGATTGACCTCCAGGGGCCGGGAAAATTCAAGGGGATTTGCGATCTGGTTTTCTGGATTCAACCGCCAGGCATCACGTCAAAACCCGACCAAACGCGGGGAAAGGGGAACCGGACTGCCTTGCTCAACCCTTCGATTCAAACCTGCGGTGAAGATCCAGGTGGAAATCCGCCAACGACTTCATGTTCTGGTCCACGTCCAGGATCGCCAGGGCGCGTTCGTAATCGTCCGGATGGACGTGCATGATATATCGATAGCCCCCGCGGCCATCGGTCATCCCGTTGGCGCTGGACACATTGATCTTCGAATCACAGAGCTGCTGGTGGATGGTGACCAGGGCGCCCAGTTCGTCGTCGCCGTGGACGATGAAGGCGTGATGCGGACCAACCAGACGCAGACCCTCGTGTCGGGCCAGGTCGCCGAGCCAGGTGGAGTTCAAGGGATAGATGACCAGCTGGGTGCGGTCCCGACCGACGGGAAACGCGTTGAACGCGATCAGATTGACATCTTCGGTGGCCAGGGTTTCGAGAAAGCGGCAGCCCTGGCCCGGGGAATCCTCGACCGTGGTGTAGTAGTAGTCCACGGAGTAGATATTGGCCGTCATGGCGGCACCTTTCTTGTTTGCGGCATACAACCTGCCGTCCGGATCCGCGTGGGGCACGGTTCCGGTGATGGGGTCCCATCTGGCTGATTGCACATTTCGGCCGCAGAGAACAAGCCGGGGTGCTTCAGACTACGGGACCACCGGAAAAAAGTTCTCGCCTACGTACCCAATGTACTGGCAACCCCATTATACCACACCCCTGGGGGGGGCACCATAACTACGTTAAAATATTATCAAATATTGGTGATTGTTATCAGGCGGCCCGAAGGGATCACTTTTTCGGCCGAATGAGCACAACTTCGACGTCCCCGTGCCGCTCCTGGGGGCCCGAACCGTGTTGGTGCGGCGGGCCCAGCCCTTCCCAGTGATGGGCGACTTCCCAGCGGAAGAAAAGCTGGAGGATTTCCCCCTCTTCCAGGAAGAGGCGGTGCGAGTCACCGTCGGGCGAACGGAAGGTGCGGCCACTGCGCCGTTCCCAATCCGCGACACAGGTGTTGAACGAGGGGTCCTCCAGGCTCCAGGCCGTCAGGAACAGGGTGCCGCCGGGCCGGGCCCAGTGGTGCAGGCGCTCGACCAGCGAAGCGCTGCCCTGCAGGTCCAGGGTCTGCATCAGCCCGAAGCAGAGCACCACGTCGAAGTTGCGCGGGGGTTCGTAGGTCTGGAAATCTTCAAGGATGGCTTCCACCGGCAGTTTTTCGGCGGCGGCCAGGCGGTTGACCGTATCGACGGCAACCTGCGAGGTGTCGATGCCCGTCACCTGGCAGCCCCGGCGGGCCAGGGTCAGCGCGTTGCGGCCCTGGCCGATGCCGAGGTCCAGCACGCGGGCGCCGTCGGGGATCAGACCGGCGCACTTTTCCAGTAGAGGGGACTCCTTTTCCCCGAACAGGGCAGCATCGTTTTCATAGGCGTTATCGTAGTTTTCTGCCAACTCTTGCCCTATTTCACTTTCCGGATCCGGCCTTCGGTTTCGGCCGTGATCGTCCCGGTTTTTTCCACCGCTTCGACGACCGCGGCCGCCATGGTGACGCCGACGTCTTCGGTGGCCGGCATCTCGATGTTCAGATAGACGTCGGCCATCATGGCCACGAAATCGGGCATGGCCACGGTGTAGACCCCGCCCGCCTTCAAGGGCTCCCCGCCGACCAGGATCTCCTCGACCTCGGCCGTTTCCCCGTCCGGCGCGGCCCGGTAAGTATAGCTGATTCCCGACACCTGCAATATGCCGTGTTTGCGGCCCACCGATGCGTCAGCGTTCTGCTGGATGACGGTCGCCAATTGACGGTCAGTTAATTCGACGGTGACCAGGGCGTTGGCGAAGGGCAGCACTTCGTGGATGTCCAGGGCCGTGACCGGCCCGGCGTTGATCGCCTTGCGGATCCCGCCCGAATTGACGAAGGCCACCTCGGCGCCGGCGCGTTCGCGCATGACATCGGCCAGCCAGTTGCCCAGGTTGCTCTCGCCCCGGCCCTTGCGCAGATCCTGGGCCGCAGTGCCGATCTGCAGGCCGAATTCATCCATCACCTGGAGTTCGTAGCCCTGCACCACTTTCGTCAGTTCGGGGTCGGCGTAGGTGCCATCGGACCACAGGTCGACCAGGCGGCCGCTGTATTCCACCACGCGGTCGTCTTCCACCTTGAGATCCAGCCGGCCCAGGTTGGTCATCTTCGAACCGGCCTGCACGATGAGGATGCCGCCCTCGAGCTCCGGCGCCTTCAGCCGCGTGTGGCTGTGGCCACCCACGATGACGTCGACGCCCGACCCTTCCAGCTGCCGCGCCAATTCCCTGTCGCCATCCACCCCGTTGTGCGTGATCAGGACGATGAGATCTGTCTTGTGGTCGATCCCGGCGACCAGTTCATGGACCAGTTCCACCTGGTCGGTCATGGACAGTCCGCCGAGCCGGCTGGGCATGACCACCTCTTCCATCCCGTTGCAGGAAATACCGATCACGCCGATCTTCAGATCGCCCTTTTCCAGGATCACCGGTTCGCGCCGGAAAACCGGATGCCCCTCGGCATCGACGATGTCCGCCGCCAGCAGGGGAAAGCCGAACTGCCGGACCAGCCGGGCGGTGTTCTCGCTGCCGATGTCGAACTCGTGGTTGCCGACCACCCCGACATCGTAACCCAGCAGGGTCATCATCCGGGCAACGGCCATGCCCTGCACGCCGTCCTCCACCAGGTTGCACACGGGATTGCCGGTCATGAAATCGCCGGCGTCCACGAAGAGATCGGCCGTGACGGTTTTCCGCTGATCTTCAAGGTGCCAGGCCAGGGGAATGACCCCGCCGACCAGGCGGCCGTCGTCCCTCCAGACCGCGGGCCTGGGCAGAAAGTAACTGTGGGTGTCGTTGGTGTGGAACAGCGTCAGGTTCCAGGGGCCGGCACCGGACACCGGGTTATCCGAAGCCAGGGACGGGACGGACACGAGGGCCGCCAGGACGAACAGGCACACGAGCGCTGTCTGGCGGACGGGAGGTCGCAACATGGGAAACCCCTGCGATGAAGGCCGGAAAGGCCGTTTGAACTGTTTGTCGAGCTATCCATACTTAACGCCGGGCCTGACTTCAGGCAACCTCAAAGGGCGCGCCACTGCGGCGGACAACCACCGATGTTGACCCGGTGTATTCTATTTGGCATGATGCGCCTAACCTTCTTCAACCCATAGGGAGACTGGCCATGCGGCGTTTCTTGATCAAGTTTGGCGTTTTTTCCGTGACCCTGTTTTTCCTGGCCGGAGCTGCCGGGGCGGCCGAGCCCACGGAAAATCCCGATGAGGGCGGCGCCTGCCTGATTGCCGGCGCCCATGGAATCATCGCGGCGGGAGAAAACTCCATAGTTTCCTTCAAGGACTACGCCACCCTGTGCGCGCCCATTTTGTGGTTCTCACCGGACGAACCCGTTCTTGAGGACGCCAGCGGCCTGGACATCATGGTCCCCATGCCCTTCCCCTTCCAGGGCGAGGCGGAGTCTCCCGTGGCCTACTACCGGATCCGGACCCTGCTCGTGCGCGCCGACATCGATGGCGAGGCCATCATCCGTGTGGACCCCGAGCGCATCGACACCCTGGTCGACTTCCGCCAGATCGCCGGGGTGGACCTCGACTTCTTCTTCTACTACCCCCGCGAAGAAGGCTTCGGCGCCCACACCCACGATGTCGAAGCGGTCTACATGAAGACCTTCATCCAGCGCTGCGAAAACTGCGAGGTCACCCACTACGCCCTGCGCGTCGACCGCACCATCGCCAAGGCCCACGGCGTCCTGTGGTATGACAACACCCTGGTCACCGACGAATACACCCAGTTCCCGATGACCATTTTGGTCGAAGAGGGCAAGCACGCCAGTTGCCCCGACAAGAACCAGGACGGCATCTACACACCGACCTACGACGTGAACCGGCGCGTGAACGATGCCTGGGGCATTCGGGACGTCATGCGCTCGGGCGGTCTCTACGCAGGGGGATGGCAGGCCTGGATGGCCAAGAATCGCCCCCCTGAATACCGGGTTTTTCCCCCTCTTCAGGAAGGACATCCCCTGCGGGAAAAGTATACCGTGGACGGGGTCTACGCCCCCGAAAACGCCATCTACGAACTGCGTCCCTTCCCCAGGTCCGCGCCCGCCGAGGCCTACGATCCGCACCTGACCCACTTCATCGCCGACAAGGGGAACGAGGACTGGCCCGAGATCGTGGAAGATACCGACCTCAACAATTTCGGCCGGTGGCTGGACGAGGACAAGTTCATCAAATCAGTCACCTTCGCCGTTCGGCTCGATGGCTTGAACTACGGCAGCCGGAAAAGGACCGTCGGGCTGTCGATCGTCCTGCCCCTGCTGATCGTCAAGAACGTGTCCGATCCCGTGGCCGGCGGCTGGTTCATGAACCGGATCTACTTTACGGACTACCATCTGCGGGATTTCGCCTGGAACATCCTGTACACCCCCAGCGCCTCCCGCTGGGTCGACACCTATTTCGCCTTCGGCTGGGAATGGGATCGGGACGACGACCGGGTCCTTCACACCGACGTAATGACCGAAGCCGGCATCAAGTTGCGGTTTAACCTGAGTACCACCCCGCTGAAATTCCTGAAGTCCCTGGGCACCGACTTCTGGGGTGTTCGCTTCGGCGTCAAGAACAAGGGTTTCTTCGACTGGAACCGGCTGGGGTATGCCATCGAGTTCGGGGCGGGTTCATTCTAGGACACCGTTGCAAGCAGACCTCAACAATAGACCGGCCGCCCCCTTGGTGGGAGCGGCCGGCTTTTTTATCAGACCAATTATTTGACCAGCATCATCCGTTTCGTTTCGATTTTGTCACCAGCGGCGATCCGGTAGAAATACACTCCCGAAGGCACCGTCCGTCCCTGGTCGTCGCTGCCGCGCCAGGCGACCTCGTGATAACCCGCCGGGAGATACTCGTCCACCAGCGTGGTGACCAGCGCGCCGGAGACATCGAAAATCTTCAGTTTTACCGGTGAAATCCCCGTCAGATCGAAGCGGATGACCGTGCTCGGGTTGAAGGGGTTGGGCGCGTTCTGACCCAGCCGGAAAACCGACGGCAACTGCGCCTCGGCTAGGTCATCCACCCCAGAGGGCCCGCCGGTGTACTCCGTGTCGTGCGCTGCGTTGGTCCAGGGGCTGAAGTAAACCTGGCCCAGGGCTTCATCGTCCGGCAGGTGATGGATCCGGTCCTCGATGATGGCCTGGGTCAACGTTCCCCAGTAGACGTAGCGCGCTGTGATGTCGAATTCACCATTGCGCAGATCCCGCCCCGGGTCACCCGACCCGTTGCCGTAGATGTCGTTCCACTCGCTCAGGGAATTCCCGAAGGTCGGCGTCGCCCCGCTCAGGTAGATGCCGTAGCCGGTGTTGTTGACGATGCGGCTGCGCAGGAGGGTCAACGTGCCGCCACCGGCGCGGATGCCCGAGGTGTTGTTCTGGATGAGACAGTCTGTCAGGAAGATGTTGTTGGCGCTGGTAGAATTGATCCCGTAGTTGTTGTTCCGGAACAGGACGTCGGAAGCGGAAATGGCTCCCGTGGAGTTGCCATAGACCCCGTAGGTGGCATATTCGATGACACAGTGTTCCAGGCTGCCGCCCCCACCTAACTGGAAGTAGAGGTAGCTCCAGTCGCTGGCCCCGTTGCGGGTGAACAGGATCTCCTGGCCCGGCGCTCCGACCGCGGTCAAAGTACCCTGAATGGCCAGGCGCCGGGAACCATCAAACTTGACGGTGACCGCAGGCTCAATGATCAACTCCCCGCCGGCCTCGACGGTCGGGTTCGTCGTGACGATGAAATCCAGATCCGTGAACTTCCGCCAGGTCCCCGTCTTTGTGCTCGAGCCTCCGTTGACCTGGATATCGTTGTTCGTGTTGCCCGTGGTCGGGATCACTCCACTGGCACTCGGATAGGTGCCGGCACCGATCGTCAACGGCCAGCTGTTCTCCAGGCCCGGCCCGCCGATGGTGTTGTTCGCACCCAGAGTGAAGTCCCCGCAGTCATCCACGTAGAAGGCGCCGTTGACACCGGTGTTGCCCGTCAGGACCTGGTTGTCCACGGTCGCCCCGTCACAGTCGTCCAGATGGACGCCGGTGGTGGTGCTGCCCGTCACGGTCATGCCCGCCGTCAGGTTCAGGCCAGCAACGCCGTCCACGCGGAAGGCTGTGGCGTTGTCGGTGAAGACCATGTTGGCGTCCAGCAGCCCGGGATCCACACTTGTGCTGTAGAAGCCGTAGGTGGTGTTGCCGGTAAATGACGTGGAAGCCAGATCGATGGACCCGCCGGTGATCTTGATGCCGTAAGAGTTGTCCTCGAACTGGCAGCCGCTCACCGAGAGGGCGTTGGTCGCGACTCCGTTGATCCCGTAGTTGTTGTTCCGGAACAGGACGTCGGAAGCGGAAATGGCTCCCG
>CBDTUS010000113.1:0-11941 GCA_965363725.1 uncultured bacterium
GGCGGGTCCACGACCTACGACATGGTCAAGGTGAAAATGAAGGCCAAGGACTACCAGGGCGCCGTGAATCTGCTGAACCAGCTGCTGGAGAAGGACCCCGCGCACACTGGTGGCCTGCTGACCCTGGCCCGAGCCCAGGATCAGCTGAAGAATCGATCTGCCAGCATTGATGCCTATCACAAGTACCTGGCCTTGAAGCCCAATGATGAAAAGGCCATGGGGGCGATGCTGCAGGTCATGGTCGAGAACAACCAGTGTTCGCAGGCCAAATCCGAAGCCGCCGCCGCCGCGGGTCAGTTCGAATCCAAGGGCCGCGAATCCCTCGCTCCGATCTGGTACTCCTGGGGCCTGGCCCTTGAGTGCACGGGCGAGTTCGACCTGGCCAAGGAAAGATTCCAGCAGTGCGCCAGCAGTGGGAATGCCCGCTATGAGGCCTACGGCGCCCGCCAGGTGGAGCGCATGGAGGGTCTGAAGGCCCGCGAAGCGGCCGAAAAGAAAAAAGCGGCCCAGGGGGGATGACGGGGGTGGATGAACGCCCACCCTTGTGCGATATTGGTCCCGCGGATTGCCGAGACGATCCGCGGGATTTTTTTACCCTGAATCTCTGACCGGGAGTTTCGTTCCGTGGCCCGTCTGGACAAGTTGCCGCCCTATCTGTTCTCCGCCATCGACGCCGCCAAAGAGAAAGCCCGGCAGGCCGGCGTCGCGGTGGTCGATCTGGGGGTGGGGGATCCCGACCTGCCCACGCCCGAGGCCCTGGTGGAGGTCATGGCCAGGGCCGTGGCCGACCCGACCAATCACTGCTACCCCGCCCAACGTGGGGACGCCCGCTTGAAACAGGCCATCGCACTCTGGCTGAAGAATCGGCACGGAGTGAGTGTCGATCCGCAGAAACAGATCCTGGTCCTGGTCGGCAGCAAGGAAGGGCTCGGCCACCTGCCTCTGACCTGTGTCGAGGAAGGGGACAACGTCCTGGTGCCCGACCTGGGCTATCCCGTATACGGTCAGGCGACCATCCTGGCCGGTGGCGAACCACGTCCCTTCGGTTTGAAAGCGGAGAACGGTTTCCTTCCCGATCTGGATGAACTGGCCCGCCTCATGGACGGCCGCACACAGCTCCTGTTCCTGAACTACCCCAACAATCCCACCGGGGCCGTGGCGGGCCCTTCGCTGTGGAAGGACCTGGTGGACCTGTGCCGGGAAAAGAAGGTGGTCCTGGTCAACGACGCCGCCTACCTGGAAGTCACCCTGGACGGGAGCCGTCCGGCCAGTCTCCTGGGGGCCTGTGATCCCGGCCTGGACCGGGTGATCGAACTGCACAGCCTGTCGAAGATGTTCAACATGACGGGCTGGCGCATCGCGTTCGCGGCCGGGCATCGCGACGTGGTCGGCGATCTGGGCCGCGTCAAGGAAAGCATCGACAGCGGAGTTTTCACAGCCGTGCAAACCACAGCGGCCCACGCCCTGGGAGAGTCATTCGACGATCTGCTGGCTTCGGTCATGGCGGCCTATCCGGGCCGCCACGGGGTGATGGTGGCGGCGCTGGAGAAGGCGGGCTTCGAGGTGTTCAACTCCCACGCGACGTTCTACGTTTGGTGCCGGGTGCCGAACGGGGAATCGTCGGTGGATTTCTGTGGCCGCGCCCTGGAGGAGATCGGCGTGGTGGTCACGCCGGGACCCGGTTTCGGATCCGGCGGGGAAGGCTGGTTCCGCATCAGTCTGACGGCCAGCGATGAAGACGTGGCCGAAGGGGCCCGCCGAATTGGAGAATGGCGATGATGGACAAGGTCAGTCTGCAGGGCATCGATGTCTACGCCCACCACGGTGTTCATCCCGCCGAGAGGGAACTGGGCCAACGATTCGTCATCGACGTGGATCTATGGACCGATTGTTCGGCCGCCGCGGCCTCCGATTCTTTGGACCAGGCCCTCGACTACACAGCGGTGCACCGGTGCATCAATGAATCCACGGCGGGAACGTCCTACCATCTGATCGAGGCTCTCGCCGGGCACCTGTGCCTGGTGCTGCTGGACAGTTTTTCCGTGGACAAGGTTCAGGTCACCGTCCAGAAACCCAACCCGCCCATCGCCAATTTTCTTGGCCGCGCCTCCGTGACCCTGGTCCGGGACCGGGCCTGGCTGTCCGCCAAGCAGAAGGAAGATTCGTGATCCCGCCGCGCACGGCTGCCCCGGGTCCGGTCAGGGAAACGGTCTTCCTGGGACTGGGGTCCAACGTGGGGGACCGGCTGGGCCATCTGCAAAAAGCGCTGGAAGCCCTGGCCACCCATCCGGAGATCGAGGTCTCGGATGTCAGCCGTATCTTCGAGACGGAATATGTGGGTCCGGGAACCCAGGAACCCTACCTGAACGCCTGCGTCGCCTTGCGGACGGCGCTGACCCCCTCCGTCCTGCTGGCCGTTCTCAAGGGGACCGAAGAACGACAGGGCCGGAGGCCGGACAGCCACCTGGAGCCCCGTCCCATTGATCTGGACATCCTGATGTACGGTCAGAAGGTGGCTGCGGGTCCCCGGCTGACTTTGCCCCATCCGGAAATCCGAAACCGGGCCTTTGTGCTGGAACCCCTGGCCGATTTGGCCCCCCAGGCAAAATTCCCGGATTCGGGGGAGACAATTGCTTCGGCTTGTGCGAAAATAAGGCGTAAATCCGGGCCCTGGGTGAAGATCCGACCGGACCTTTCGCTTGGTAACCTATTGCCGGACAACAAGGAGGGTTGGCGTGCTGCCTTGGCGGTACATTGTCGTTGAAGGAGTCATCGGCGTCGGCAAAACGAGTCTGACCAAGCTGCTTGCCACCAGGACCAGCGGCCGGCTCAACCTGGAAGTGGTGGAGGAAAACCCCTTTCTGTCCCAGTTCTATCAGGACCGATCCGCCTACGCCTTCCAGACCCAGATTTTTTTTCTGCTCAGCCGATATCGGCAGCAGCAGAATCTATTCCAGCACGACATGTTCAGCAATACGCTGATTTCCGACTACCTGTTCGCCAAGGACCGGATATTCGCCAATCTGAACCTGAGCGACGACGAACTGGCCCTCTACAACCAGCTCGCCACCATCCTGGAACAGCGGGTGCTCAAACCGGACCTGGTCATCTATCTTCAGGCCCGGACTTCCGTCCTGCTGCGTCGGATCCGCTGGCGGGGCCGGGCCTTCGAACAGGACATGGACGAGGGATATCTCCAAGCGCTCAACGACGCCTATAGTTATTTTTTCCATCACTACAAGGATGCGCCCCTGCTGGTGGTCAATACGGACAACCTGGATTTCGTCAACGTGCCGGGCGACTTCGATCTGCTGTTCGAACAGATTACGGAAAAATTCAACGGCACCCGCTATTTCGCCCCCGATTCGGGACCCGAATAACCCGGCGGATCGGGGCTGTCCCAGAAAGGCAGGACCATGGAACGGAAGGGCAAGACCCTGACCCTGAGTGTTTTTCCCCGCCGGAAGAAGGAGGGGCAGAAAATCGTGGTGCTGACGGCCTACGATCTGACCAGCGCCCTGATCGCCTCGGTCGGCGGGGTGGACGCCATCCTGGTCGGGGATTCCCTGGGCATGGTCGTGTTGGGCTACGACAACACCCTGCCGGTGACCCTGGACGACATGGTCCACCACTGCCGGGCGGTCAGCCGGGCACGGCCTGGGGTGCCGGTGATTGCGGACATGCCCTACGGCAGTTTCCATACCGACTGCACCGACACTGTTCGCGGCGGCCTGCGCCTGGTGAAGGAAGCCGGCGTCCATGCGGTCAAGGTCGAGGGGGGCCGTAACCGGGCTGATCACATCAAGGCACTACTTGACGCCGAGATCCCGGTGATGGGCCACCTGGGTTTGACGCCCCAGTCGGTGAACCGTTTCGGCGGCTACAAGGTGCAGGGAAGGGGCAAGGAGGCAGCCGCTGCTCTCGAGGCCGAAGCGCTCTTCCTGCAGGAGGCGGGATGTTTCGCTATCGTGCTGGAATGTGTGCCCTCGGCGTTGGCGGAACGCATCTCGTCCCGGTTGACCGTCCCGACCATCGGCATCGGGGCCGGCGCCGGGTGCGACGGGCAGGTTCTGGTCTTCCATGACCTGCTGGGGCTGTTCGACGGCCTCAAACCCCGCTTCGTGAAACGCTATGCTGAACTGGGCGAAGTCGCGGTCCAGGCCGTGGGAAATTTTGTCCAGGATGTCAGGGATGGCGTTTTCCCCGCCGCCGAACATGAGTACGGCGAGGAGCCCTCGCCGCGGCGCGACGGTTCGCCGAAAAACGTATCCGGTCAGTCGGGTTACCTGGGTTCCCTGGACCAGGACAAGGACTGAACCGTATGGAATCCCGCCTGGAAATCTGCCGCACCCCTGAAGAACTGGCGGCGCTCGATTCCCTGGCTGGCGATCGGCCCCTGGTGCTGGTGCCCACCATGGGCGCCCTCCACGAGGGTCATCTTTCCCTGGTGAAATTGGGCCGGGATCTGGGACCGGTGGTTGTGTCGATTTTTGTCAACCCCACCCAGTTCGGCCAGGGAGAGGATTTCGAGTCCTACCCCAGGGATCTGGCCAAGGATCTGGACCTGCTGGCGCCTCTGGGGGCGGCCGCGGTCTTTACCCCTTCGGTCGAGGCTATGTACGGCTCCGGTGGCGAAGTGACCGTCCAGCCGGGGAGCCGGGCCCGCGGCCTGTGCGGCGGGGACCGGCCGGGCCACTTCACAGGGGTCCTGACGGTTGTGGCGAAGCTGTTCGGGGCGGTCAGGCCCGACATCGCGGTTTTCGGCCGCAAGGATGCCCAGCAGTGCCTGGTCATCGGGCAGATGGTGGAAAACCTGAAGATGCCCATCCACCTGATCGACGCTGCCACGGTGCGGGAACCGGACGGGTTGGCCATGTCTTCCCGCAACAGGTACCTGGATCCCGAACAAAGGAACCGTGCGGTCTGTCTTTATCGGGCTCTCAGCGCGGGCCGGGACCAGTTGGCTTCGGGACAAAACCACCGGGACGAGGTGGTGGCCGCCATGACCAGGGAACTGGAGGCCGCCGACACCATCGAATATGCGGAAGTGAGGTCGGTCCCCGACCTGGCGTCAGGGACACTGGTCAGCGGCCGCACCTTGCTGGCGGTGGCGGCGCGTGTCGGGCCGGCGCGACTCATCGATAATTTTGTTGTCGATGTCACCGAATCCGGGATCACCGACGGGTTTCTGCTGGGCCAGGCCGAGCAATACATCAGCCTACGGAGGGCGCGATGAGCGCATCGACAAATGAGACAATCGACGCGGTGGTGCTGGCCGCCGGCAAAGGCACCCGCATGAAATCGGATCTGCCCAAGGTCCTGCATGAAATCGACGGTCGCCCCCTGCTGGACCACGTGCTCGATACGGTGGCGGCCGTGGGTATAGACCACACGGTGGTGGTCGTGGGCCATGAGGCGCTTCTGGTGGAAAACACCTGCCGTCGGCCGGGTCTGGATTTTGTTCTGCAGGAACCGCAGCTGGGTACGGGCCACGCCGTCCAGGTGGCCGTCGACAAGCTGAGGCCGGGAGGCTATTGCGTGGTTCTGGCCGGGGACGTACCCCTGCTGCGGGCCGAAACGCTGGAGCGGCTCATCGCCGGGACGGTGTCCGGGGGAGCCGCCGCCGCGGTCCTGACCTGCCAGGTGGACGACGCAGGCGCCTATGGACGGATCGTGAAGGACACCGACGGACGGGTGCTGAAAATCGTCGAGGCCAAGGACGCCAGCGAGGAAGAACGGGCCATCGGGGAGTACAACACCGGTGTTTTCTGTTATCAGACCGATCGGATGATCGAAGCCTTGGGCAGCCTGACCACGGACAACAAGCAGGGCGAATACTACCTGACCGACACGGTGGCCTTCCTGGTGAGCGCCGGCCTTCCCGTGGAGGCGGTCGTCACCCTGGATCCGGATGAAGTGGTGGGTATCAACACCGTCACCGAACTTGCCGAGGCGGAACGTCTGCTGGCCCGCCGCGGGACCTGATATGGATCGTCTCTGCACACCCTGGAGGTTTGCCTACGTGACCGGTAAGGAAAAAGAAGAGGGGTGTGTCTTCTGCAACCGCCTCCAGTGCGACGATCGGGAGAATTTCATCCTGCATCGTGGCAAGCACTGGTACCTCATCCTGAATCTCTATCCCTACAACGGCGGACACATGCTGTGTGTCTTGAACCGACACCAGCCCATGCTCACCGATTGCATCGCCGATGAACTCGCGGAGATGGGAGTCCTGTTGGGGATCATGGAATCGTCCCTGATGGAGGCGTTCAGTCCGGACGGGATCAACTGCGGCTACAACGGTGGTGCCAGTGCGGGCGCGGGCATTCCCGATCATCTCCACCTCCACATGCTGCCCCGCTGGTCAGGCGACACGAACTTCATGAGCACGGTCGGCGAAACCAGGGTGATGCCCCTGACGCTGGACCAGAGCTACGACATGCTGCTGCCGGTGGTCAGAAGACGGGTCGAGGAGGCCGATTGAAGGGCCGGTTGAACATCTGGCTGCTGCTGTTGGTGACGGTCTGCGGATTGTCTCTCTGGTTCGGCCGGGACCTTGTCCGCAACCGGACACCGGACCCGACTGGAGAACCGAAAAAAATTGCGGCCGTCGCGGACTATTCGCTGGAGCCCCGTCAGGTGTCGATCCATCTTGTGGTCCTGAACGGGACCTCCGAAACGGGTCTGGCGCGGGAAGCCAGCCTGATGCTGGGGCGCGCCGGTTGCGTCACCGAACGGGTGGGCAACGCTCCGGGGCTCGATGTCTCGGTCTCGTACCTGGTCAATCGCCGGCTGTCAGATACCGATGCCAGCGACCTGGCCCGCCGCCTGGGCGGAATCCCTGTTCTCAAGGAATGGGACGGGCGAGGCGGAGAGGACGCGGTGCTGGTGCTGGGGAAGGACTGGGCGGACCTGACCTCGGCCCTGGCCAAGGCGAAGCCGACTAATGGCTGAATGGGCGCCGGCCGGGACCCCGTCGGGAAAAGATCTGTTTCCAGGGGGCCCGCCTTCCTATTATTGTGGTGGCACGCATAGTGATGACCTGTCCTGCAGACCATATGGGAAAGATCGAGGCAGATGCGAAAATCCCTTGGCACCGTCGCCCTCACCCTGACCTTGGGCGTCCTGATAGGAGCCATCTTCAGTGAGGTGATCGGGCTTTTCCTGAGCGAGGGGAGTGTGGCCGAACAGCTGTTCGTCCGGTACATTTCCTTTGGGCCCGAAGTGACTCACTGGAATCTCGTCATCATCGATTTGACGTTCGGTTTCGAGATCCATTTCAACCTCATGAGCGTCATTGGGGTTTTTGTCGCCTCGCAGATGCTCCGGTGGTATCGCTAGAACCCCTCAGGGAGGATGTTCCTGATGAATTCATTTGTCGCCATCATTCCCGGCATGGCCGGGTGGTCGGAACTGCTGCTGATCCTGGCGCTGGTCCTGATCCTGTTCGGCCCGAAGCGCCTGCCGGAAATCGCCGAAGCCATGGGCAAGTCCATCAACAAGTTCAAATCCGCTACCAGGGACGCGACGGACGAGGTCAAGCGCGAGATCGACGACGTGGGCAAAAGCCTGAAGGACGATCCGCCGAACGATTCCGACAAGCCGAAGGACAACTAGAGAGACCGATTTGACCGTCGGAACAGCGGCAGATCGGCACGCAGGGAGGCGCCCGTGAATCTTGCCCAACTCCTGGATCAGCTCAAGGTGGATGACCGTTTCCTGCGCAACGTCAGCCGCTGGGAAGTGATCCCACCGGAAGACGGCCGCTACGCCGGATTTCCCTCCTGCCTCGATCCCCGTCTCGTCGAAGTCATGAAAAGCCGCGGCGTCGATCGCCTTTACAGCCATCAGGCCGAGGCGGTGGAACTGGCGCTCGAAGGCGAATCCTTCGTGGTGCCCACGCCAACGGCCAGCGGCAAGACCCTCTGCTACAACCTGCCGGTGCTCGACACCATTCTGCGCGACAGCAGCGCCCGCGCCCTGTACCTGTTCCCGACCAAGGCTCTCAGCCAGGACCAGATGCACGAGGTCCACGGCATTGTCACGGACCTCGGTGCGGACATCAAAACCTTTACCTTCGACGGGGACACGCCGGAGACTGCGCGCCGCGCGATCCGCAGCAGCGGCCACATCGTGGTGACCAACCCGGACATGCTGCACCAGGGGATCCTGCCGCACCACACCCTGTGGGTGAAGCTTTTCGAGAACCTGAAATACGTGGTCGTGGACGAGGTTCACAATTACCGGGGCGTCTTCGGCAGCCATGTGGGCAACGTGCTGCGCCGCCTGCGCCGGGTGGCTCATTTCTACGGCAGCGACCCGCAGTTCATCTGCTGTTCGGCCACCATCGCCAATCCGCGGGAGTTGGCGACCAGGCTGACCGGCCTGGATGTCAGGGAAGTGGACCGCAACGGAGCTCCGCGCGGGGAGAAACACTTCATCTTTTACAACCCGCCGGTGGTCAACCAGGAACTCGGGATCCGCCGTTCGGTGATCAAGACCACCCGGGCCATCGCCGAAAGGTTCATGTCTTCGGGCGCCCAGTTGATCGTCTTCGCCCGCAGCCGGATGCGGGTCGAACTCCTGCTGACCTACCTGGAGAAGGCCGGCCGCCAGGTGGGGATCAAGAGCGGTGAGGTGCGCGGCTACCGCGGCGGTTACCTGCCCGCCGAAAGGCGGGCCATCGAAAGCGGTCTGCGGGACGGATCGGTCACCACCGTGGTGTCGACCAACGCCCTTGAGCTGGGGATCGACATCGGGCGGCTGGACGTGTGCATCATGGCCGGGTATGCCGGAACCATCGCCAGCACCTGGCAGCAGGCGGGCCGGGCGGGCCGGCGGCAGAACCTGAGCGCGGTGGTGCTGGTGGCCTCTAGCAGCCCTGCGGACCAGTACATCATCAACAATCCCGACTACTTCTTCGGCCGCAGCCCCGAACACGCCTCCCTGGACCCGGACAACCTGGTGATCCTGATGAGTCACCTGAAGTGCGCCGCCTTCGAGCTCCCTTTCCTTGCCGAGGAAAAGTTCGGGGACCGCGAAGTGACGCAGATCCTCGACTACCTGGCCGACATGAAGGTGCTGCACCACAGCGGCGACCGCTACCACTGGATGAGCGACACCTATCCCGCCGAAGACGTGAGCCTGCGGAGCGCCGCCTCCGACAACGTGGTGATCATAGACCGATCGACTCCCTCGGGCTGTGTGATCGGGGAAATGGACCTGTTCAGCGCCCAGGAGATGCTGCACGACGATGCCGTCTACATCCACGGCGCCCAGCAGTACCACGTGGACAGGTTGGACTGGGACCGGCGGGAAGCCCATGTCCAGCCGGTCACCGTCGACTACTACACCGACGCCCAGCGCAAAAGCGAGTTGAAGACCCTGACGGCCGAAGAGGATCGTCCCTTTTCGTACGGGGGCCTGGCCCTGGGGGACGTGGGGCTCGTGTCGAAGGTGACCGTCTTCAAGAAGATCAAACTCGGCACCCACGAAAACGTGGGGGCCGGACGGGTTCACCTGCCCGAGATGGAAATGCACACCACCAGTTTCTGGTGGGAACTGCCCGCCGACCTGGCCGGCGCCATGTCCGACGCCGGCTTCGACCTGGGCGATGCGCTCAAGGGCCTGGCCCACCTGCTGGGCCGGGTGGCGCCGGTCTTCATCATGGCCGATCCCGCAGACCTTCACACCACGGCCATGATCCGGTCCCCCTTCACCGACAGGCCCACCCTCTACATGTACGATGCCTTCCCCGGTGGGGTCGGGTACGCCCGGCGCATCTTCGAACAGTTCGAGGAGATCTGCCTGGCGGCTCGCCGCCATCTGTCCAGGTGCCCCTGTGAAAAGGGCTGTCCGTCCTGCGTGGGACCGGCGGTCGAATCTGGAACGACGGCTCGTTCGGGTGCCGGTTGGCTACTGGCCCGGACCGGACTGGCCGCCGGCGAGGCCTAGAGGTGGACCTCAAGAAAAGATTGGCCCAACTGGACCGACTGTCGCGGCGCCCTGCCGCTGATCCGGGTCCCGCTGGTGCGCACGATCCGGTGGCGGCTGCCGACCGCGAGTTAACCCTGGCCGAACTCGGACTGACTTTGCGACCAACTCCCGCAGGGACCCTGTGGTGCCGGGAATACCGGGACGGGGCGCTGCGCCCGGATACCCCGTTGCCGGACCTGCGCGAGGTATTTTCCCGGGCCGCTGATCCCGGCATCGGCACAGGGAAAATCCTGTTTCTGGATACCGAGACCACGGGCCTGGCCGGGGGCACGGGCACCATTCCCTTTCTGGTCGGCGTTTCCTGGTGGGAAGATGACGAGCTGATCACGCGCCAGTACTTCCTGCCAGAGCCCGGTCACGAAACCGCGATGCTGGCCGACCTGGCCCAATTGGCCGGTCGTTTCGAGGTGCTGGTGACTTTCAACGGCGCCTCCTTCGACCTGCCTCTGTTGCGGACCCGCGCCCGGCTGAACCGGATGGATGACCCCTTGGCAAACCTGGTGGTCTGGGATCTGCTGGTGCCTTCACGCCGCCTGTGGGGCAACCGGTTGCCCGATTGCCGACAACAAACCCTGGAAAGCGAAGTCTGCGGCCTGAGTCGCGGCGGCGGGGACATCGAAGGGTCCCGGATCCCACAGGTCTGGTTCGATTTCCTGGCCTCAGGTCAGGCGGGACTTCTGCCCCGCGTGATGACCCACAACCGGCGCGACATGGTCGGCATGGCCTGCATTTTCAATCGGGTGGTCGATGCTGCGAGGATCATCGACCAAGGCGCGGAGGTCACCGCCGACCTTGCCTGGAGGGACGGCTGGGCCCTGGGCCGGATCTGTGAAAGAAGGCGGGATACTGCGGCCGCACTGGTTTGCCTGGAGGCCTCGGTGACGCGGGCCCCCCGGCGACCCGGGTCCGGGATGGGAGATCCCCGGTTTGTGGCCGACGCCCTGCGGATCCTCAAACGGGGCGGCGACTGGCCGCTGATCGAAGATGTGATCAATGAGGGGTTGAACGCCGGGATCACGGACCCGTGGCTCCACCGGGAAGCGGCCATACTCTACGAACATCGTCTGGTGAAGCTGATGCGGGCCCTTGACCACGCCGAGCAATCAGGAGAGGATCGTCGGGTGCACCGGATCAAGAGCCGCCTCGGCCATCTTTCGCCTTAGCCCGGATGCTCCACAGAAGGGAGAAGAATCATGATCACCATGACCCGCAACGAAGCCCAACTTCTCCTGGCGGGGATCCGGGTCCTGAACCACCTGAACGGGCGGTCGCCCACGCCTGAGGAACTGGCGGATCTGCTGGAGATTCCCGCCAGTAGCGTCCGGCTCCAACTGGCTTTTCTTGAGGACCGGGGTGCGGCGGCCCTGGTCAAGAGCGCTTTCGAGACCCACGCCGAGATCCGCGATCACCTGGCCGTCGAGGAACTCCCGGAAGAGGCTGGTCCCGAGATCTCCGAAGACCTGAAGGAATTTGACCGGCGCAAGGAAGCCGAGGCGGAAAAGATGTCGAAGCTTTTTGATTCGGGGGAGCACGATCAGCAGCACAAAGACAAACTGGAGCGTATGGGGGAGGAACTGAAGGATTTCCGGAAGAAGAAACCGGCCAACCCCTTCGGCGACGACTGATTTCTGCCCCCGTTCCTGAACTAAAAAAAGAGCCCGGAACCTTGACTGTTCCGGGCTCCTCTGTTGAAAGGCCTGCCGCTACGGCTGCACGTACCGGAGGTCGACGATGTCCGCAATTTCCAGTTTGGCGGTATACCAATCCTGGACGACCGTGTTCTGAGCGCGGGACAGTAGGGCGCTCTGGATACCGGCGCGGCGGGCGGCGAAATCATCCTCGTCGAAGGGGCTGATCCACAGGGGAGTCAAGGCGAAAATGCCGCGCAGCGTTTCCACCTCGGGAATCAGTTCACCCACGGCCCCGTTGATGGCGGACTTGTTGA
>CBDTUS010000114.1:0-11771 GCA_965363725.1 uncultured bacterium
GCGCCCAGCCGTCGGGGGAATCGAAGATCATCAGGGAACCGAAGACCAGGGCGGTGACCCCGCCGATGCTGAGCGCCCCGAAGCTCGGCACCTTGATCTCCAGCACCAGCATGATCACTCCCAGCAGGATCAACGCGACGCCGGTGTAGTCCACCGGCAGGGTCTGGAAGGCGAACAGGGCCAGCAGCAGACAGATCCCGCCGAGAATGCCGGGCAGCAGCGCCCCCGGGTTGCTCAGTTCGAAGAACAGGCCGTAGATGCCCAGCATCATCAGGATGTAGGCCAGATTGGGGTTGGCCAGGGTCTTGAGGAACTTCTGGCGCCAGCTCATTTCATATTCGATGACGGTGGCCCCCGCGGTAGCCAGTGCAGTGGTTTGGCCGCCGATCACGACTTCAATTCCGTCGAGGTTTTCCAGCAGGGTCGGCAGATCGGCCGCCATGATATCGATCACTCCCTGCTCCAGGGCTTCGGCGGCCGTCAGGTTCACCGCCTCGGTCACGAAAGACCGGCAGACCTCTTCGTTGTGATTCTTGTCCGCGGCAATCGACGCGATGTAGGCCGCCGCGTCATTGGTCACCTTGTGGGCCATCGTGCTGTCCATCTCGGCGCCGCCCATCTGCACGGGGCTGGCCGACCCGATATTCGTCCCCGGCGCCATCGCCGCCACGTGGGCCGCCAGCGTGATGAAGGCGCCGGCACTGGCCGCCCGGCTGCCGCTCGGAGCCACAAACACGATCACCGGCACCGCGGCCGCCAACTGGGCCTTGACGATGTCGCGCATGGAGGTGTCCAGGCCGCCGGGCGTGTCCAGCCGGATCACCAGGGCCACCGCGCCCGCGGTTTCGGCCTCCTCGATGGCCTGGACCAGGAACTCCGCCGCCACCGGCGTGATGGCGCCGTCGTAGGTCACCAAGTGGACATCGCCCGCCCGGGCGGATAGGGGTACAACCAGAAGACAGAACAGGAATAATAGGCAAGGTGGAACGGCAAACGACGTTGTTCCGAAAAGGTGCCGGGACATGTCGGCCTCCTTCAACTGAAGGTCGGGAACTCTCTTACATGATACACAATTTGGGGGTCAATGGAGACATGAATACTGAACGAATCCCACGAGGACGAAAAATCTGGTATGTTGATCAGGCAATTTCAGGGGCTTAAGACCTGCCCCGAACCAAGGGGGAAATCCATGAAAATCATCCTGATCCTGACCCTGGTCCTTGCCGCCACCCTGGCCGTCGCAGCCGTCCCACCCTACGGGACCTGGGAATGGTTCGAGACCGTAGAATCCTACGGCGTCTTCACCCGGCCCGCCGACGTCGGATACACCGTCCAGTACGATTTCCGGATCGATATGACCTTCACCGAATACCGCAATCAGACCGTTTTTCAGGAAGGTACCTACTGGGTCGATGAGGTGGTATTCCACGGGCAGACCATCACGGTGTTGTCCATGGATTTCGGGGGAATATCACCCGAATACTGCGCCTACGAGATCGGCGGCAACGGCCAGTTGAATATGTACTGGGGCTCCGACGAGGAGGGGATGCCCTCATATCCCATCGAGCGGTACGCGCCGCGGGGTCCGGTGGACACCGCCGATCGCAGCTGGGGTGGGATCAAGTCCCTCTTCCGGTAGGGAAAATCAGCGGTAGAGCGCCTTGAGCGATCCCCAGCGGCTGTCTTCGACAGGGGTGGGATCGGGTTCGGCGTTGAGGGTCACGGCCATCCCCATGAACAGGGCGTTGCCGCCGGAGCAGTCATAGGACGCCTCGAGGGGGCCGGCCGCCCACAGCACGCCTCCCGGCGTGGGGTTGGTCATCCGGCAGGTCAGGGTCGCCAGGAGAACGCTGTCCTGGTCGAAGCAGTCTTCCGTGGTGGTCCTGACGCCCAGCAAGGGGTGGCCTTCGTGGTTCAGGTCGGGATTGTATTCCATGTGGTTGATATCGATCTCGGCCCCGCAGCAGACCTGGTGGATCACCCAGGACAGCGAGGTGAAAGGCTGCCCGACGGGTTCACCGGGACCCGGACCGAACACGCAGACATAAAGGGTGAATTCATCGCCCGCAACGACATCCAGCGTATCCACGTGTTCCGTTGGCGAGGCACTGACCCCGACGCGGGGATACGCGGGGATCTGGGACCGGGCCACCCCGGCCCATATCACCAAAACGGCAGCCAGGATCAGGCTGAACATCAAAAAGCCGTGGGGGCGGGAATCGGAGCGTGGCCTGGCCTGGGCGCGAATTCTGGGCTTCATGCGGTCATCCTCTGGGCGAGAGATACCTTCCGGGAGGGATTTCCCCTCCGGGCAAAACTGGAGTGCTTTACTAGAGTATATGACCGCCAAGGGGCCCGCCGCAAGAGGCTGCCGAATTTAAAGAGGATGTCAGGAGGATTCCAGGATGGCGGCCGCGCGGCGCCAATCCGCGTCCGTCGTTACTTTCCAGTTGCCCGATTCCCCGGCCACGACTTCCGGATGGAGACCCTTTTCAGCCAGCAAACCTCCGTCATCGGTGAATTCGACCCCCTTTTCGGCCGCCCAGGCATGAGCCGCTTGGAACGGCTTCCAGCGGAAAACCTGGGGCGTCTGGACCGCCAGCAGGGAGGACCGGTCCAGGTACCGGGCGCTGTCCCCCGCCTCCTGAACGATGGTGTCGGGAACCGGCACGCCAGGAACCGCCCCGCCTGCCCGGAGGGCGGCGACCGCTAGTCGGGCCAGCAGGTCCGCGGTCGCAAAAGGCCGGGCGGCGTCATGCACCGCCACCAGATCGTCGGGCCCGGGATCAAATTGGGCCGCACATTCGCGGGCGCTGTTCCAGGTCGAAGCGGTCCGTGACTCACCTGCGGGTGCCAAGGTCCAGGGAACACCAAGACCTTCAAGCTCAGCCGATGCGATATCCCGCCAGGAGTCCGCCACGGCGAGGACCAGGTCGACCGGACGAAAACCGGACTCTGCGTCCAGGGTCAGGAATTCCCTCAGACTGACGGAAAACAAAAGGCCCCGACCCGTGGAGCGAAACTGTTTGGGATCATCGCCGGCGGCCCGCAGGCCTTGGCCCCCGGCCAGCAGGATCAGGTGCAAGGGGCGAACGGCCATGTCAGGCTCCTTCTGCCCGGCGCCCGGTCGGCTGCAGCGCCACAGCGACCGCTTCCTCCACACTGGCGGCCACCATCAGTTCCATGCCCTGGACCTTGCGCGGCCGGGCGCCCTCGGTCCGAGGCAGCACCGCCCGGACGAACCCGTGGCGGGCCGCCTCCCGCAGGCGACTTTCCAGATCCGCGACCTGGCGAATTTCCCCGGTCAGGCCGACCTCACCCAGAACCAGGGTGTCCAGGGGAATGGGACGCTCCCTCAACGAGGAGGCCAGAGCCGTCATGATGGCCAGGTCGGCCCCGGGATCATCGATCCGGCCGCCGCCGGCCACCTTGACGAAGATGTCACAGCCGGCCAGGTCCATGCCCGCCCGCTTTTCCAGGATCGCCGCCAGCAGGGCCACCCGCTTGTTGTCGACTCCCTGCACCACCCGCTGGGGTGTGCCGTAGCGTGAGGTCGAAACCAGAGCCTGGACCTCGACCAGGAAATTGCGCGACCCGTTCTTGACCGCGCACACCGCCGATCCGGGTTCGACGCCGCGGCGACCGCTGAGAAAGAGAACCCCCGCCTGGTCTACGGGCACCAGACCCTCGGCCCGCATCTCCATGACGGCCAGTTCACCGGTGGTGCCGAATCGGTTCTTCACCGCGCGCACCATGCGGATGGCCCCGCCCCCGCTGCCCTCGAAGTACAGGACCGTGTCCACC
This sequence comes from uncultured bacterium, assembly GCA_965363725.1. Lineage (GTDB taxonomy): Bacteria > Krumholzibacteriota > Krumholzibacteriia > LZORAL124-64-63 > LZORAL124-64-63 > JAGLCY01. Next base: position 3,805 of record CBDTUS010000114.1, read on the forward strand.
ATGTGCTCGAGAAGCTTGGGACCGGCCAGGTCGCCGCTCTTGGTCACGTGGCCCACCAGGAAGACCGGATGTCCCGAATGCCGGGCGAAATCGGCCAGCACCCCGCCGCAGTAGCGAATCTGGGTGGGGCTGCCGGGAAAGGAATCGATGTGCTCGCTGTGCAGGGTCTGCACCGAATCGGCAATGATCACCGTGGGAGGGTCTTCGGGTCCGGCGGGGGCATCCTCTGCGAGGGCCTCGACCAGGCGTTCCAGCTGCACTTCCTGGAGGATGTGGAAACCCTCCTCCTTGTCGGGGTCGAACCCGAGGCGCTCAGCCCGCATCCGGATCTGGGCGGGCGACTCCTCGCCGGCCACGTAGATGACCTTGATCCCCCGCCGGACCCACCACAGGGCCAGCCCGGTCAGCAGGGTCGACTTGCCCACACCCGGTTCGCCGCCCAGAAGCACCACCGAACCCTCGACGAGGCCGCCCCCCAGGACCCGCGCCACTTCGGTCGGCTCCACCGGCAGGCGGCTGGTTTCCGCCGACGACACCTTCGACAGGGGCACCGGACGCGCCTTGCCGACGGATCCGGCCACCGGTTTCCCGCGGCCCGCGGTGCTGAAACCGCGCGCACCCTTGTGGGTCGTCTTCGCGGCCACCTTGGCCTCGGCGAACGTGTTCCACTCGCCGCAGCCCGGGCATTTCCCCAGCCAGCGCAGTTCCTCGTGACCGCAGCCGGTGCAATAGAATCGCGTATTGTTTTTAGCCATGATTCCTTTTCGGTCCGCCGGGATCAGCGGATCAGAAGCATCTTGCGGGCCTGGACTTCCGGACCGCTTTCCAGTCGATAGAAATAGGCGCCGCTGCCGACGGCCAGGCCTCTTTGATCCAGACCGTCCCACACGGCGGTGTGCGGACCGGCAGGCAGGTCGGCGTCAAGCAACTGCCGGACCAGCATACCACGCACATCGAAAATGGAAAGACGGGTCTGCCCCGGCCGGGCCAGATCGAAGGAGATTTTCGTGCGGGGGTTGAAGGGATTGGGCACGTTGGGGCCCAGCGTCATGACCCTGGGCAGGGCGCCGTCCTCCACGGGGGTCACATACCGCACCAGCGTGAAATTCAATCCCCAGGAATTGAGCGTCCCGGCATTGCCCGGGATCGGATCGATGACCTGCAGGGTCCAGTCCCCCTGGTTGGGCAGATCAAGATAGTCGTCGAGCGATCCCGGGCCGTCCACGACCAGGTTCACGATCCAGTTTCCCGTCAGGTCCGGCACGCCGGCGCCCGACCGGTCATGAAGGGTGACCACCTGACCGCCGGGGCTCGTCAGCAGGACCTGCAGTTCACCCCGATCGGGATGGGTGACGTCGATGTCCACGGAAATCTCCAGGACAAATCCCGAGTCCTCGATCGGCACGTTGATCAGCCGGGTCGTGCCCCACTCGACACCGTCGGGAATGGGCGCAGCGGGCTCCTCCGTGTAGGTGGTCCGCCGCCAGGGGCCCGTGGTGAAGATGTGGGCACCCTCGGCTCCCTGATAGGGCATGGCTGTGGAAAAGCCGTTGGTCCCCGTCGCTGACAGGTAGTACTCCACATTGGAAAAATCCGGTTGGCCCGGAATGTCGGCGGCATATCTGGCAATGCCCACCGACACCATGGACACCACGATCCAGTCGCCGCCGTTGACCCGGTAGTGCAACACCACACTGGCGGGATCCACCCCCACCCGGTCGGTGATGACGGCGGTCGCTGTGTAGGGACCGATCGTATCTTCGGTGTCGGGCAAGGGGTCGTGGTCGATGACCGGACCGAACCAGGTGGCGGCGGCCCGGGCGTCGATGATGCCCCAACCCATGTCGTTGTCCGGCGCGGACGACTGGCTCGCGGTCTGTTGGAGGGCCTCGGCGACCTGACCGGGCGTCAGCTGCGGGACACGCTCCAGCATCAGGGCGACAACCCCGGCGGTCAGCGGACAGCTGAACGACGTCCCCGAGGCCGAGAGGTAGTTGGCGTCGTCGTTGGGATCGGCCACGGTGTTGGCTATCCCCAGGGCGGCCACATCCGGCTTGGTCCTGCCGTCGAAGGTGGGTCCCGGCGAGGAGAAATAGGTCACCAGGCCGTCGCTGTCCACCGCTCCGACCGTCAGGACGCCGAACCCGTCCGCGGGCGCGCCGACCATGCCGTTGATCGAGCGCGAATTCCCGGCCGAATTGACCACCACCAGGCCGCGCTCGACGGCCAGGCCGGCGGCGATCGAGGTCACCGCGGTGTTCCCGTCCATGTCGGGAAATTCGTACCATTCGTAGTAGCTCAGGGAAGACGACACGAGGTCGGCTCCGAAGGCCTCCATCCACTCCAGCCCCGCTACCCAATGATCCTCTTCCAGAGGGACTTCCTGGGAGATGTCTTCGGTCTTGCCGAGAAGGACCGACACGCCGAAGGCCGGCGCCACCAGGGCTCCCGGCATGTGAGCGGCCAGGGTGGACAGGGTCATGGTGCCGTGGTTGCGCGACCCCGGCGTGTCGCTGGGTTCCTGGCCGACGTCGGGGTCGTTGTTGACGAAATCCCAGGTGGCCAGGACCGGAATGTTGGCGAGGGCTTCGTGGGCGGTGCGAAAACCTGTGTCGAGCATGCCCACCAGCACGCCCCGGCCCGAAAGACCGGCCTCGTGCAGGGGAGGGACGTTGGCCTGGTCCATGGCTCCCAGGTTGCCACCGTAATCGAGGGCGCCGACCGCGGCGGGGCTTTTGTTCCCCGGGACACGCGGGTCCACCGGAACGAGGACACCTACCGGATCGGGGATCGCCGCGCGGCGAGAGGGGGCCACCAAGTCCATCCGGGCGACGCAGTCCAGACGTGACAGCCGGTCGGCCTGGGCCCGGGTGACCCAGAAGCTGGCGGCGTTCAGCCAGCGGCTGGTCTGACGCCGTTGGGCGCCCGTGGCCGCGGTCCGCTTCAGGTAATCGGGATGGACGGCCAGATCGGCCTCATCGACCAAGGGTTCGCCCACTGGAATGACCTTCGCCCTGCGGCGGGCGGCCCGCGGCGTCAGGTCCGCCTCGGCTGCCTCCAGCGCCAGGGCCAGTTCCCGGCCCTCCAATCCCTTGTCCCGGAAAAACACCCACACCGCCCAGGGCCCTTCGCCTTCCAGGGCAGTGGTCAGCCGGGGTGACATGACCGATGCGGGCGCCGGGCCGGGACCGGACGTCCAGGCCAGCGTCCCCAGCAGGGCGATTCCAAACAGGACCAATACTGAGCTATGCCGGAACATGGGGCGTCTTTCCGTGGCAGGGATCCTGAGCATTCGACGGTAACACTTGATTATATCAAAAAAACCGGAGAAGCGAAATGCTCCGGACCTACCCGTCCGCCTCGGCGATCAACCCTCTGGCGGTCAATTCCCTCTCGAGCCAGTACCGGGCCGGGCCGGACCGGTCCCAGCCCTCGCCCAGGATGTCGGCGCAAACCAGGGCCTCTTGCTCGCTACCCGGAACGACAAAAGCGGGCACATCGCCGGCCCCCGCCGCGGATTCTGCGTCCAGCAGCAGGGGAGCCACCTGAGCGTTTCCCTCCAGGGCGTGGTCCAGGGCGTCACGAGCAGCTTCTTCGTCGCCGGTCAACAGCAGGAGCAGGACCCAGCCCCAGTTGAAGACCGCTGTTTTCTGGTCGTCGTATTCCTCGATCAGGTCCCAGGCGCGCTGGATTTCGCCCAGGCTCAGGTAGTAGCCCAGCAGCAGGGTGCTGTTGCCCATGTGGTCGGCGGGATCGAGGTCGAGCAGGTTTTCATAGTGCGCCACTGCATCAAGCCGGCGGCCGATGGTCCACAACACTTCCGCCAGGTGTTTGATGGTCCGCAGGTAGGGTCGGGCCTCGACCATGGGCCAGAAGTCTCCCATGAATTCCGCGAAAAACTCCTCTCCCAGACGCCTTTCCCCCCTGGTGGCGGCCCGTTCGAGCTCGGCCACCAGTTCCCCCGCGTCTTCGCTGGCCAGGAAGGCCCGGATGGCCAGGGCGTCCACGCAGTCGGGGTCCAAAAGGAGCGCCTTGTCCACCAGGTCGAGGGCCGTTTCCTCGTCCTCGGCCTCGTAGGCTTCGAAGGCGAATTCCTGGGCCAGTTCCACCGGGTCGTCCCGCAGCGATTCGAGCCTGCGGGCGGGCAACCCCTCGTCGATGAAACCGGCCAGGCTGTCGCGAAACTCCTCTTCGCTGGAAAACGCGAGGTCATCCCGGCCGTGCCTGGCTTCGCGCATCAGGCGTTCGATGAGAAACGGCGAGGGCGGCGAAGCGGGATTTTCGTTCAGGTCCGACATCGGTGTTTCTCCTGCAGGGTTCACGATAAACACGGCCCGGGAATACTCCCAAAATTTCGGGTCCGGGAACGGAAAATGCCAGCTCTCATTGGTCGGGGGGCAGGGGCGAAATTTCCGTGCACCTTGCCTGATTTTCCGTGGGTAGATGGCCGGTAGGATGCTATGGTTCCCGCGATGGAAGATTCCCGCTTACCTGAAGGATGGCGATCATGTCCGGATCACCAGTCATCGGCCTGGCCCTCGGCAGCGGAGGCGCACGCGGCCTGGCCCATGCCGGGGTCCTCGAAGCCCTCGAGGAAGCCGGCATCCGGCCCCACCTGGTGGCCGGCACGAGCATGGGTTCCATCGTGGGGGGGCTCTACGCGCAGGACCCCGACCCGGTCAAGGTCTGGAGGCGCCTGAAGGCCTACGTGGGAAATGAGGAATTCGCCTCCTACTGGGCGCCGTTTGTACCCAGGGACGATGCCGAAGCCCGCGACCCCCAGAGCCGCTTGACGGGCGTCTACGATTTCATGCAGCGCAAGCTGATCGCCGTCAAGACCGTCACCCAGGCCTACATGCAGGACAGGGACAGGCTGATGGATCCGCTGGCCGAGTTGTTCGGACCGGTGGGTTTCGAGGAACTGCAGATCCCCCTGGCGGCGGTAGCCCTGGACCTGATCTCCGGCGACAAGGTGGTCTACACCTCGGGGCCCGTGGCCGAGGGTATCTATGCCAGCAGCGCCATCCCTTCGGTCTTTCCTCCGGTCGCCACGGACGGGCGCATGATCTGCGACGGCGGCGGACCCTTCCGGGTTCCCGTGGACACCTGCCGGGACCTGGGCGCCGACTTCGTGATCGCCGTGGACATTCCCGCCTTCGAAGAAACCAGTTTTTCCACCGGGCTGGACATGATCCTGCGCAGCAACACCATCGCCCGCCAGCGGCTCAACCGGTTCGTCTGCGCTCAGGCCGATTTCGTGATCCGGCCCGAGGTGACCGAATTCCACTGGGCGGATTTCAGCTCGGGTGATGAATGCCGGCAGCGGGGTCTGGAGGCCGGGAGGGCGGCCGTCCCAGAACTGACCCGCCAGCTGCGCTGGCGCCGGAGTCTGCCCTACCGCCTGAAGATGGTAGCACGCCGCGTCCTGCGCTTGGGCTGAGGCACGCCCTACCTCGCGGTCTGCCAGAGAACCCGGAACGCGCCGCCGGCTCCCTCTGGATTGGTGATCGCCGCCAGTTCCGGCCCGCATTCCGCCTTCATCCGAGCCGGCAGACGATTCTCCAGAAACCCTGCCTGGTCGGTCAGCTCCACCGTGCGCAAGCCGCACCGTTTCCCCCAATTTTCCAGGTCGGTGAAATTCACGTCGCAGGTCAGATCGACTTTTCCGGGGGCCCGGAAAACCGCGCCGCCGGTCAACCGCTGGTGGGAAAAATAGCCCCGCAGGGTTCCTTTCAGCCGGCCCCAGTACAAACCCGGCATGACGTCGCCATAGTCGATGGTCAGATGATCCAGTCCCTGAGCCGAGGGAGCCCATTCCTTGAGCCAGGTCAGATACAAAGGCTGGACCTCGATGATCTGCCCTTCCGGGATTTTCCGGTCGGGCCAGTGGTCCGGCCCGGTGGCGCTGAAATCGTCCAGGTGGAGATCTTCCAGTGAACTTGACCGCAACGGCTCGTCGGCAGCCGGCGGCCAGGCCAGGCGGAGTTCGCGCCAGGACCCGTTTTCAAAGCGAAGGAGCCGGCAGGGAAAGGCGTCGACAAGCTCGTTGGAGATGACGATGGGACGGTTGCTGGAAGCGGTCGCCTCGGCCACCGTCGCGTGCCAGGTGATCTTCCGACCCGCCAGCATTTCCTCTTGGGCACGCCGTAGCCGAGGTGAAATCTCGACGATGTGATATCGGACGCGCCGCCTCGCCCACCAGCCGGCGCTCTCTAACACGGCCGCGGCCAGATGCCCGCCGCCGGCCCCGACTTCGATGATGTCCACCGGGCCCCGGCCAGCGCCCGGCAGGGAGAGGACCCACCGCGCGACGGCCCGTCCAAGCAATGCAGACAGCGAAGGGATGGTGGAAAAATCTCGGCGCGGACCGCCGATGGCCTCGGCCCTGGTGTAATAGCCGTCGTCGGGATCATAGAGAGCGGCGGCCATGAAGTCGTCGCAACGCAGGGTGCCCGTCGGGTGATCCGCCGCCAGATCCGCGAGACGCGCCGACAGGCTGCGGGGGCTGTGGTGCGCCGGACCGTTCATCGTCTCCCCTACTTCACCACCAGGTTGACCAGTTTGCCCGGTACATAGATCCGTTTGACCACCTTTTTGCCCTCGAGCCAGGGCTGTATCTTGGCGCTCGATGTGGCCAGGTCGAGGATGGTTTCCTTGTCCGCGTCGGCGGGCACTTCCAGCTGGTCGCGCAGCTTGCCCATGACCTGGACCACCACGGTGATGGTGTCCTGGACCAGATAGGCTGGGTCGGCGGCGGGCCAGGTTTCGTAGACCAGGGTTTCGTCATGGCCCAGCCGGGACCAGAGCTCTTCAGCCAGGTGGGGAGCGTAGGGGCTGAGCAGCAAAACGAACGGCTCGAGCACCGCGCGAGGCCGGACGTCCATCTGCATCATTTCGTTGACGAACACCATCATCTGGCTGATGGCGGTGTTGAAACGCAGGTCCCCGGTCATGGTGGTGACCGCGTCGATCGTCTTGTGCAGGACGCGCAGGGCATCCTCGCCGGGGGTGATCTCCTGGACCTTCGGATCCAGGTTCCCCTCCTCGTCCACCAGCAGGCGCCAGGCCCGGTCCAGGAACCGGCGCACCCCTTCGATGCCGTGGGTGTTCCAGGGCTTGTCGCGTTCCAGCGGCCCGAGGAACATCAGGTACAGGCGCAGGCTGTCCGCGCCCTGGGCGGCGATCACGTCGTCGGGATTGACCACGTTGCCCCGGCTCTTGCTCATCTTCTCGCCGTTTTCACCCAGGATCATGCCCTGATTGCGCAGCTTCTGGAACGGTTCAGCCGTCGAGACCAGACCCAGATCGAACAGGACCTTGTGCCAGAACCGGGCATACAGAAGGTGGAGCACCGCGTGTTCGGTGCCGCCGAGATACAGGTCCACGGGTCCCCAGTATTTTTCCAGTTCCGGAGCCCAGGCCGCTTCGGCGTTGTGGGGGTCCATGAACCGCAGGTAGTACCAGCAGCTGCCGGCCCACTGGGGCATGGTGTTGCTTTCGCGGACGGCCTTCTGTCCGCTGACGGGATCGTCGACTTTCATCCACTCGTCGATGGTCGCCAGCGGCCCTTCGCCAGTCCCGGCAGGTTCGTACTTGTCCAACACGGGCAGGGTCAGGGGCAGTTCGTCGGATTCCAGGACACGGACGGTGCCGTCGGCCAGCTTCAGCAGCGGGAAGGGTTCGCCCCAGTAGCGCTGGCGGCTGAAGAGCCAGTCTCGCAGCTTGAAGTTGATCTTGGCCTCGCCCAGGCCTTCGGCCACCAGCCAGTCGGTCATCTTGCGTTTGGCCTCGGCCACACCCAGGCCATCCAGAAATTCGCTGTTGATAGCCACCCCCTCGCCCGTGAAGGCCTTGCCCTCCCAGTTTTCCGGGACCTGGACGGTGCGGATGATCGGCAAGTCGAAGGTTTCGGCGAATTCCCAGTCGCGCTCGTCCTGGCCGGGCACGGCCATGATGGCGCCGGTGCC
>CBDTUS010000115.1:0-11548 GCA_965363725.1 uncultured bacterium
GAACATATTCCTGAAAGACGATCTGCTGGGCCGGTGTTTGGCAGGCAACCTCACCCAGCCAGCGTAGGTGTGCGGGTCCCCAGTTGGCTCGACCTTCGTAGCGAATGTCCTGCCTGAGCAGGAACGATTTGAGGCGGAGCTTGGCGGACTTGAGATCCTTCTTGGCGTCCTCGCGTGCACGAGAGAGGTCACGGATGGCTTCATCCTCAACCTTTGGGACATAAACTGCCGTCAGATCGCCAGCACGCATGGTACGAGCCAGCTTGACGGCATCACGTCGGTCGGTTTTTACGTGGTCTCCAGATTTTCTGGGTATGAGCGATGGCGCAACAACCCAGCAGGCGTGCCCTTTTTGGGTGAGATACCGATAGAGCCAGTAACCACACGGCCCGGCCTCATAGACGAACACGAGATTGCTGCAACGAGAAACGAGTTTCCTCAGAAGCTTGTCGATATCGCACTGCCGGGTGCCGACGGTTCCAACGGAAACAACCTCGGTGCCACGCTGCTCAGGAGCGTAGGCGACGGCGATGGAATCCTTGTGGACATCGAGACCGACAAAAAGTTTTGTGGTAGACTGTGACATGGCTGACCTCCCGGTGTGTGTGATGGTTAAGAGCTCCACACATGTGGCACTGGCCTTCACAGGCTAACCCGCGATAAAGCCGGGGGTCAGCCGCTATTTGGGGAAGTCATAATGTCTAGGTGGATTGGGAAATAGGTGGAGGCAGTGGTGAAGATTCATGCGGCGGCGTTTTTCTGGTGTCTATTACTCGTGCAGTTTGTCGGCTGTGCCACATTTCCGGATGACTTGCTGCCGGAGCAAATGCTTCGCTCTGCTGATTGTGAACAAGTTAGAGCGGGCGCCGACGGATCTCGTTTCAGTGTGGCAACGGTTGAGCAGATTAGTCGTTTGTACCGGTGCGAAGAATTGGCGTATGTGGGCTCCGATGACAACTATCACTTCTTCTATTGGTACACCAAGATCAGGTTGTATCCAGACATGCCTACTGGGGTTGCAGTGGCGAGGTCTGAGTATGAGCCAGTCCAAGCCTTTCAGGTCGGTGAACAGAGAATCGGTGAGCATCCGTTTCCTGTAAGCAACTTGCAGTGATTCGCTGGGAGTGTGGAGAGAAATCTGGTGCTAGGAGAAAAAGCGGGGTCGTCTGGGGACCACCCAACAGGAGCTTCCACCAGACAAACACGTTTGCAAGTGAAGCCAACCTTAGGTGACCAAAATCCTACTTGGGGTCCAATGAACGTGAGTTGGCTATGTCGACAATTTGGCGTTTTCTGAGACCGACTATCTATAAACTAATGTTCCTTCTCGGGTGGCTCCTGTATTCGCTTAGCGCGGTTTTGCGTGCGAATTTTAATGTGGCGCCAATCGGCATCAATCTCCTTTGGCCGGCAGTATTCTTCTATATCGTTGGTTGTTTCATGGTCCTCATGAGCAGGTTCATGACGCGCAGTCATCGGGTGGCGCAGTTGATTGCCGTAGCAATGGCCTTGGCTGCCGTGGATCATGCTGCCAAAATCGCGTCACTTTCACTGATACCAGTTGGCGAGTCGATTCCAATTGTCTTGAATCGGTTGCACCTGGTTCAGGTGACCAATGTGACGGGGCCCTGGGTTTTTGCCACGTTTGGATCTGCTCCGGTGGTCTTGCCTGCATTTATTCTGTCCGTAATTTTATTGTTAAGCGCGCCGTTACTTTTTAGGTACTATTCGGTGACGTACCGCCAGAGTTTTTGGTGTGAAGCCGCCTTCATCTGCCTCCTGGCAAGTTCCTTGAGTTCGGCGATTGATTTTGGAGTACGAGGTGGAGTGGTCGACTATTTGTATATCCCAGGTCACTTCGCGGCGGATTTGAAGGACATTATTGCGGAAGTCTTTGTCGCATCGGCATTGATTGAAATCTTGGATAATCCCAAGATCTCAATTCGGTGGACAGGGTGGAAAAATGAGTTTAGGGATCTACGGAACGTGATTGTCGGTATCTCACGTTTTGCCATAAGCGAAATGAAGCGGAATCGACACAACGAGTAATGGGCTTGGTTTTTAATGGCTCGGGTGCTTCACCAAACAAGAGCTTCCACCGGACATGAGGTAGACATTTGAATATGGTCCTTCGCCACGGATTCAATCCACTTCTGCTTCTAGTGAGCGGGCTAATTCTGTTGCCGATAAGCGCAATCCCGGTAACCGGTTTGGGACAAGCTGGGCCCGATGATTCCTTCGCGACTGCAGCGCCCCAGGCCGTCCGGGACTCCGTCATGGAGCGATTTCCAGGGTTTCTCATATGGGCGATCAAGACGACTGGTGCCGAGGACAAGAACGTGCATGAGGTTACCGTCTTCGATGCACACTCGACGGGCCTGCACGGTCGGTTGGTGGATGGCTCAATGTTGTACACGCGGGTGACATACAGGATCGTCGTTTCGGGGACTGGGGATGTGATAAGCGAGGAGCAGCACTCCATTCCTGAGGACAGAGTACCAAAAACGGCGCTCCAGGCATTCTTTGAGTGGCGTCGTAGTCGGCCCGCTGGAATGGCTGTTGTCTGGGCGGCGTACCAAGAGCCCCGCGAAGAACGACTGTACGTAGCAAGTATCATCGTGAACGCCCTCGAGTCACACATGCTCGTCGTGAGCAGGAACGGAACCATCATTCGTGAATCACAGATTGAAGCCGAAAATTCCGACTAACCACCCCCTGGAGCTGCCGGTCCGATCTGTCACGGTCCGTGATTTCGCACGGTCCGCTCCAGATCGCCCCGCAGCTTAGCCCACGCTAGCCAGATAAGGGAAATTCCGTTGAAGTATCACCACCTGGGAATTCCCACAACCGAAGTGAAGCCTGGGGAAACGTACTTGGAAAAGTACAAGTTTTTTTGTACGGATCATGAGAGTAATCCATATGGAATTCAGTGGATGCGTTTCGAGAAAGATTGTCCGTTGCCTTTGATTGTTCGGACAGTTCCACATGTAGCCTTTGCCGTAGAAAACCTGGAGCAGGCCCTGGTAGGACACGAAATACTTATAGAGCCGAACAGCCCCTCAACAGGGGTTCGGGTGGCCTTCGTTCTGGTGGATGGGGCTCCGGTAGAGTTCCTTGAATACGAAGAGCGATAGCAGACCGACAAGGTGGTCGGGCGCAATCGATGCACAGCTTGAACGAGGGACGTAGAAATTCCGGGAGCGAAGGACCCAACCAAGGCCCTGAGAAAGGCAGCGGCGATCCTACCGGACGTGGTGTCGGCAACTGGGCCACGACGCGGTTCACCGCTGAAGATCCCCTCCCGAAGAAGATCTGGAGCAGGTGGCTCAAGGAATCGTACGCGGGAGCAACGAAGATCGCTCGCCGGAAGAAGGCTTAGTGACAGCTGCTTCAATCCCCACCTTGGGGCTGCAGGAGAGAGAGGTCCTTTGGCAAGGACATGGCAAGTCCCAAAACCCGAGCCCTCGCCAGCAGATAGGTGTCATCAACCTGGGCGGTTTCCGCCAAAAGCTCCATCAGGGCAGGGCCGTCATGATCGCCTCCACGCAGGGTCATCAGGGCCAATAGCTCATCCAGCTCAATGTATTCCAGCCAGGCATTGACCAGAAGCATGGACAGTCCGTAAAGATCGGACTCGTCCGACCAGGAATAATCGCTGGACTGGCCCCAGTTCATGACCAGGGACCCGAACTCCTGACGCTGATGGATTCTGTCAATGTGGCGGGCGGCCAGGGCCGATTTCCAAAAAATTGGTGATTCGGATAACGCGAAACCCTTGGCCAGATTTTCACAAACACCCTCGATAAACCACCGGGTGCCTTGAGTCCTTTGGCCGTCCAGGTCGTGCCGTACTGTTGGAACGACCGTCAGCAGGCTATGGGTCAGCTCGTGAGGCAGAGTATCGTAGATAAATTCCGTGACGTGGGTTGAGGCACCCCGGCCCAGCAGGGGTTGCCCGGCATTCAACAGAGCTACCCTGACTTCATTCCATTCGGAGTTGTCATCCACCTCGGCCTGGAAACGGTAGTAGCGTGGGCGTTGGGGAAATTCGAGCAGGTAGAGCAGCACGCCGCCGGGCACGGCACGGTCCGAAGCAGTCTCCAGGTAGCCGTAACAGCGTTGGACGACCGCGGCCAGAGAGTCGATTTCCCCCCCCCGCATGGGAGCCCGGTTGGTCCGGATTTCCAACCGGCGCCCCGAGCCCAGATCGTAAACCCGGCTGGTCAATTCCGACATGGATTCTGGGTCGATGACCGTCACGGGGATAGGGACCCCGCCGGGGCTGTGGCCCACGGCCTCCTGAGTGAAAATTGCAGCTTCTGCTTCGCCGGCACTCCGGAACAGGCAAATTGCACTGAACAAAACCAGCACCGCGGCCAAACCCCTGGCTGTTGGGGCCAGGTCCTGGTGTATGTTCTTTGCTGCCCGGAGGCCCACAACGAGTGCCTTTCTTGGAGTGTGGCGCCTCGATTGGAGCTGGCCGGTCCCTGCGTCCGGCATGAAGCTCCAGGACGCTAATACCTTGGGGAGCAAGAATGTTGCCAGGCGGGATATGGTCTCTTGATGGTGTCCGGGTCCTTGGAGCGGCACAGGACGCTGAATCGATTTTGAATTAGTATTGCCGAGGCAGGGCCAAGAGTCTGTTTGTGGCTACATTACCCTTATGAGGACTCCCCTTGGCAATCGCTTGCAGCTGAAGCCCGCCCTAGGCGAATGGAGGCCTAAGGATAACCATGCGAATCTGGTCACTACATCCAAAATACCTGGATTCACGCGGGTTGGTGGCGCTGTGGCGAGAAGGACTTCTCGCCCAGGCTGTCCTGAGGGGGCAGACCAGAGGCTACCGCCATCATTCTCAGCTTCTCAGGTTTCGCAACCGGCCCTCACCTGTTGGTTTCATAGGTGAGTATCTTCGCGGAGTTTTGGCGGAGGCGCAGGCTCGGGGATTCAAGTTTGATTCGAACAAGATCGGTCGCCGGCGAGACCTGGAAACAGCGACGGTCGCGCGTGGGCAGATTGAATACGAGTGGGATCATCTCGTTGCCAAAGTAAAAGGCCGGGACGAAGAGTGGGCCGTCCAACTGGAATCCGTTGCGCGCCCACGACCCCACCCGTTATTCAGGATTGTTCCAGGGGGAATTGAGGACTGGGAGCGAATTCCGGACAGGGTCTGAGATTATTTTGAGCCGAAGCCTTCCCCATGACCCGCTGTGGTGAGATGTGTTGGCAACTGGGGAGCGCCAAGGTAATTCCCGTTAGAGATAAGCCGCTTTATATGCTAGGGTTCGGGAAAGAATTTCATCCCGATCCCCAGATTTTTTCCGCAGACGGAGGCTCCCCATGAAACCCATCGAACGCTTGGGCGGATTTTACCTGGGCAAGGAATTCGACCCGGCCACCGGGAACCTGGCAGCCGATCCGTTGATGTACGACGCCCGCGACCTGACCACCCACGCCGTGTGCGTCGGCATGACCGGGTCGGGAAAAACAGGTCTGTGCATCGGCCTGCTGGAAGAAGCGGCCCTGGACGGTGTGCCGGCCATCATCATTGATCCCAAAGGGGACATCACCAACCTGCTGCTGACCTTTCCCGAGCTGAGGGCCTCGGACTTCGCCCCCTGGGTCAACCCCGACGACGCCCGGCGCAAGAACCTCACTCCCGAAGAATTCGCCGCCAAGACCGCCAAGACCTGGCGCGACGGCCTGGCCAGCTGGGACCAGGAGCCCGAGCGCATCGCCCGGCTCAAGGAAAGCGCCGATTTCCGCATCTACACCCCGGGCTCCACCTCGGGCACCCCGGTCTCCATCCTGGCTTCGCTGCGGGCGCCCCGCCAGGGCTGGGAGGGAAACGAAGAAGTGCTGCGCGACCAGATCCGGGGCACCGTGAGCGCCCTGCTGGGACTGGCCGGCACCGATGCCGATCCAATGCGCAGCCCGGAGCACATCCTGCTTTCGACGATCTTCGAGCACGCCTGGAAGCAGGGCCGTGACCTGGATCTGGCCACGCTCATCACCTCCATCCAGAATCCCCCGGTCCGCAAGATCGGCGTGTTCGACGTCGACACTTTTTTCCCGCCCAAGGATCGTTTCTCCCTGGCCATGGCCTTGAACAACATCATGGCCGCGCCCGGATTTGCCGACTGGCTCACGGGCGAACCCCTGGATGTGGGAACCCTGCTGGGGGCCGAGGGCGGCAAACCTCGGCACGCCATTTTTTCGATCGCCCACCTGGACGACGCCCAGCGGATGTTCTTCGTCACGCTCCTGCTGGAAGAGGTCCTCAGCTGGGTGCGGCGGCAGGGCGGCACCACCAGCCTGCGGGCGCTGCTCTACATGGACGAGATCTTCGGCTTCCTGCCCCCCTCGGCCAACCCGCCCTCCAAGCAACCCATGCTGACGCTGCTGAAGCAGGCCCGGGCCTTCGGCCTGGGCGTGGTGCTAGCCACCCAGAACCCGGTGGACCTGGACTACAAGGCCATGTCCAACGCCGGAACGTGGTTCATAGGCAAGCTGCAGACCGAGCGGGACAAGGCGCGCATCCTCGACGGACTCGAGTCGGTCGCCGGCGACACAGACCGGAAGACCCTGGACAAGATGATCGGGGGCCTGGGCAAGCGGGTCTTCATCCTGCACAACGTGCATGAACCCAAGCCGCTGATGTTCCAAACCCGCTGGGTGATGAGCTATCTGCGGGGACCCCTGACCCGGGATCAGATCCGGCTGCTCAAACCGGCGGAGGGAACTGCCGTCGTCCCGGCTGGAATAACTGCCCCGGCAGCGGACCTGCCGTTCGGGGCCTCGGCCCAGGCCGCCGGTCCCGCCCCGGTCGCCGCGCCCGAACCCTCCGCCCTGCCCGAGGGCTACCTGGCGGTGCGCCCGTCCTTGCCGCCCAAGCTGGAACAGGTCTTTCTGCCGGTGCGTCGCTCGGCCGCCAACGCCCTGGACGCCATCGAGGAAAGCTCCGGCCGGAGTGTGGATGAAGGCGCCTTGAAGCTGGTCTATCGCCCCCGGCTGCTGGCCATGGGCCGGGTGGGCTTCGTCGACCGCAAGCGCGCGGTGGACACGGAACGGCAGATCGGGCTCATGCTGGACCCCGAAAGCCTGGGCGCGGTCGTCCGCTGGGACGATGGCGAACCGACGGACCTGGAGGCCAACCGTCTGGACCCGAGTCCCGTCGACAGCGCCATCTTCGCCCCGGTACCCGGGGCCCTGGGCAAACCGAAAAGTCTGACCGCCGCGGCCAAGGATTTCCGCGATTACCTGTACCAGGAACAGGAAGTCGAGCTATTCCATCTGCCACCCCTGAAACTGTTCGGGGAGGTGGACGAGCCCGAGGCCGAGTTCCTGGGCCGGGCCCGCCTGGTGATTCGAGAAAAGCGGGACGCCGAGGTCGACAAGATGACCGGCAAGGTCCAGCGCGTTTTGGACCGCCTGGACAAGAAGCTGGTCCGCGAACACCGGGAGCTCGACGAGGACAAGGCCGACTACGACTCGCGCAAGCGCGAGGAGCTGCTGTCGGCGGGAGAAACCCTCGTCGGAATGCTGGGGATCTTCGGCAAACGCAAGCGAACCGGGCTTTCCGCCGCCGCCCGCAAGCGGCGCATGACCAGCAAGGCCAAGGAGAACATCCAGGAATCGCTGGCGGAAATCGCTTCCCTCCAGGAGGAAATCGAGGATCTCCGGGCCAAGCTGGCCGAGGACATCGAAGACCTTTCCGCCCGCTGGGAGGACCAGCTGGGCGAACTGACGACCTTCGCGGTCAAGCCCCGCCGCACCGATGTCCGCACCGACGTGGTGGCCCTGGCCTGGGCCCCCTTCTGGGAAATCGGGGACGCCGACCGCCCGGATGCCCAGCTGGAGGCCTGGCGGTAAAAAACATGTGACTTATCGATGTGACTTCCTGTATTTTTCCGTGTCTGGAGATTCGTACGGGTACATCCGGCAACAACCACAATGCAAAGGGAGAACCATGTCTTACAAAATCTCGGATATCGAGGGTGTCGGCCCCGCCTACGCCAAGAAGCTCGCCGCGGCCGGCATCAAGACCACCGGCGGCCTGTTGGAGCAATGCAAGACCCCCGGTGGCCGCAAGAAGGTTGCGCAAGCTTCCGGTATGAGCGAAGCCGTGGTCCTGAAGTGGAGCAACATGGCCGACCTGATGCGGGTTAACGGCATCGGCTCCCAGTTCTCCGAGCTGCTCAACGGCGCTGGCGTGGACACCATCAAGGAGCTGCGCACGCGCAACGCCGTCAACCTGGCCGCCAAGATGAAGCAAGTCAACGACAAGAAGAACCTCACCAAGGCCGTGCCCAGCGAAAAAACCATCACCAAGTGGATCGCCACGGCCAAGAAGACGAAGCCGGTGCTGACCTACTAGTTTTCGCTGTCTTCGGTTGGAAAAAGATGACCCGGACCTATGACAGGCCCGGGTCTTTTATGGGTGGGGTCCTGAAAAAAATCGGGGTCAGTCGTTCACGTGTTCAATGACCACGGCCACCGATCCATCCATCTCCGCCTTCAGGTCGGCCTTCTGGACCGTGTCCGTCTCCACCTGCTCGCGCGGCAGGATGAGCGTCGAAGCCAGGAAGGTTGCCACGTGGTCGGCGCGTTCGGCGGCCAGGTCCATGGTCTCGGCCGTCACGATCACCCGCACCGGAGAATAGGGGTGGTTGCGAATCTCGTCGCTCGCACGCACCAACCATTTTTCCCCGCTGTCCGTCAGCGCGGTCTCGTTCCGCACGAAGAGCTGGCCTCCGGCGATCTCCAGCACCCGGTCGCCGTCCTCGCGATAATCCAGGGCCGGGATGCGGAAACTCACGCCAGCATGGTTGTAGGTGTTGGTCCCCTTGTCCACGACCGTGAAGACGTAGCTGTAGGGGTAACCCACCTGTAGCATTTCGTTGTTGTCGCCCAGGCCATCCCAGTCCAGGCGCTCGGGCGCCCCGCCCCCGCCTTCGTAGGTGCGGAAGGGGCTGCCCCGGAAATCGGTCACCGAAAGCTGCCACGACTTGACCTTGTGACCCTCCGGATCCGTGGGATAGAACGTGGCCACCGGCGTGGTCGCCATGTTGGGAATCCAGTAGTGGGGCGGCTGATCGCTCGCCAGCATCTCCAGGTTGTTCAGGTGCGGCTGCAGACCACTGACCGGGCTGACTCCCAGGACCTCTTCGTCCATGGCAGTGAAGAACGAGTCCACCGCGGCCGCGTCCAGTTCGATCTCGTAGGTGCCCTTGTCGATCTCCTGGCGGACTTCGTTCTCCGCCTCGACCACCATCTCGGGCAGGGCGGCGCCGCTTTCGCCGTCGGCGGTAAACTCGTCACCGGATTCTTCCTGGGCCGACGCAATGCCGGCCGAGAGCAGGAGCAACATCAGGAGGGTGAACGTGGTCTTCATGATCCGGGTCTCCTAGTTCAATCGGAATACGATGGTAATGACGCCCCACTGCTCGACCGCGGCCTGGCCGGCGGGCAGGGGCGCGAAACGGAATTTCTTGATCGCCTTGAGCGCCATCTGGTTCAGATCGCGATGCACGGACGACTGATCGAAGTAGGCGTTGTCCTTCACCCGGCCGTCGGCCAGCACGGTGAAGTGGACGGCCACGACACCTTCCCAGCCCTTCTGCCGGGCTTTGGCGGTATACTCCGGCGCCACCCTCTCTAGAATCTTGCGGCCCGAAATCTGGCCGCTGATGGTCATGCCCACACCCTTGGCATTGAGGTCGACATCCCCCGCCGGCTGCTTGGGTTCCGCCGCGGGTTCGGCCTTCTTGACGATGGACGACGACGGCTCGGGTTCGGCCAATCGACGGCGACCAGAGAGGCCACCGCCCCGGCCGCCGCTGCCGGATCCGTAGTTGAGGATGGTCTTGCGGCCGCTGCCCGTTCCGCCGGAACCGCTGGGGCCCGTCACGTCCAGGACGCCCTTGCCGCCCGCCTTGCCGCCGCCCTTGCCCTTGGGGGCCAGTGCGGAGCCGGGCGCGGCGTAGGTGCCGCGACTGCTGCTTTCCAGCGACCCACCGGACGCCACCGAAGCGGGTGCTTCGGCCACACCGGACGATCGACTGGTGCCTGAGGAGGCCACCACTTCGCCGCCGGTCACGATGCCGCCGGCCTTGCTCTTGAGCGCTCCCTCCTGGGGCTTGAACTGCCCCTGGGGACGCGCGGTCGCCCGGGCGGGAGTGGCCACGGCGTCGGTGATCTCGACGTTGACGTTGCCGCGCAGTTTGCTGGCGTCGATGACCTGGCGGGATTGGGGTCGGGGCGCCTTAGTTTCGAGGGCCGGCGCCTGGGCCAGGGTCTGCGGTTCGGAGACCACCGGCTGGATGGTCGGCGTCGCGATCTCCGCCACCTGCTGCTTCGCCTCCGGCCTGGTGGCCGGAAGTTCGGGGCGCGTCAGGGGCTTCGAATCCGGACGCGGCGGCAGGGATGATTCATCCGGCTTCATCGCGCTGTCGGTGTTGACACCACGTCCGGCCGGCGACGGCCGCCACTGCGATTCCTTGAGCTTGACCTTGGCCGCTACATCCTCGCCGTAACGGGCTTCGATGTAGGCGATTTCCATCAATTCGTCCTCGATGGTCTGACTCGCCACCCGCACGCCCACGGCCAACGTCAGCAGGAGCAGCAGACCGGCGTGCAGGACGAAACTGGCGGTCATGCCGCCGGTCGTCTGGCGGGACCGATCGATGTGCTGCTGCATCATGGCTGGTCCTCCTCGTCCCGCTCCTTGGTGGCCAGGGCCACCCGGGGGGCGTTGGAGGCTTCGACCGCGGCGATGAGTTTCTCGACCTCGCCGTAGGGTAGGTTGCGGTCGGCCTTGATGACGGCCACCGCGTGGGTGGTGCCGTCGAATATCGAACCCAGGTAGTGGGACACGTCGGTCAGGGCCAGCTGGTCCTCACCCACGAAGATTTCCCGTTCCAGGGTAAAAGTGATCTCGACGTTGTCGGTGTCGTCCACTTCCGCGGCACGGGCCTGGGGCAGCTGGACCTCCACCTCTTCGTTGGCCAAGAATGGCGAGATCATCATGAGAGTCAGCACGACGACCAGGGAGACGTTGATGATCGGCACCACCGTCGTCCTGGATTCGGTCTTGAATGCTTGCTTCTTCACCATCAGCTCCCGATCTGGTTCAGCATGGCCAGGTTCTCCGCGCCGCTGGCTTTGGCGATATCCAACACCTCGACAACCGTGCCGAGGATGACATCGTCATGGGGCACGATGACGACCGTCTTGTCACTGCGTTCGGCGAGACGGCTTGTCAGTTCCGTCTCCAGCTCATCCGGTTTCATGGTCGTCCCGTTGAGGGAAATCCCTTCGGGGGCGACGACCACGGTCAGCAGCCCGTCTTCCGTCGACTCGGTGGGGGTGACCACCGCCTGCTCGCTTCCGGCCTCGGCCGAGTTCACCTGGATGCCGTTCCAAAGCAGGGCCGGCATGGTGATCAAGAAGACCACGATCAGGGTTGTCGTCACATCCGCCAGGGGCGTGATGTTGGCCTCGTTCTGGCCTTCGAGCATGCTGCCTCGTCTGCGCACCGCCATGTCGT
>CBDTUS010000116.1:0-11535 GCA_965363725.1 uncultured bacterium
AGGTGCAGGGCGCCGATGCCGCTGCGCGCCAGGTTGACCGCCGCGTGCGCGCCGACGCCCCCCAGGCCGATGATCGTTACGGTGGCTTCGCGAATGCATCGGAACCGCTCTTCCCCGTAAAACAGAACGGTCCGGTAGTGCCTCGGCGGGAAGGCCGACGGGTCAGGCGGGGAGGTTGAAGAGTCGGCAGGCATTGGCGGTAGTGACCTCGGCGATGGTATCCAGGGTTTCGCCCCGCAGGGCGGCCACGGTTTCGGCGATGTCGCACACGTGGCCCGGTTCGGTGTCCGCGGGCAGGACGCCGTCCAGCCCGATCGACGGAGCATCGGTTTCCAGGACGATTTTGTCCAGCGGAAGGCGGACCGCCGCGCGCCGAACCCGGCGGGCGCGGACCTTTAACCCATTGACTCCCTATTGTATCGTTCCTTTACTGCAATGAATACTTTAGGCTCTCAAAAAGCGGGGTCAGCATGTCGACATATTACGATTCCCAGCACCTCAAGAAATTTGCCGAGATAGCCGAGGGCAACCAGCCCATGGCCGACAAGTTTTTTGACTATTACGATTCCGTGTTCCAGGAGGGGGCCCTTTCCAAAAGGGAAAAGGCCCTGATAGCCCTGGCGGTGGCACACACGGTTCAGTGCCCCTACTGTATCGATGCGTACACCTCCGGTGCGCAACAGCACGGCGCCGACCTTGACCAGATGACCGAAGCCGTGCACGTGGCCTGCGCCATTCGGGGTGGAGCGTCCCTGGTGCATGGTTTGCAGATGTTGGAGCACGTCCAGAAATCCGGGATGTAACACCGGAATTCGCCGTTACCCCGAAAGGCCGGTGCCCATTTTGCGCGCGGAAAATTCACCCCTTGGCGAAAGCTTCGCTGAAGTACCGGGCCCCCGCAAGGTCCTCAGTCTGGTGCGGCGCCGATCGTCCCTGGCGAGTCCCGTCAACCAGCTGCAAATCTTGCGGGATTTGCCCCTGACCGAACCTGACGGCAGTCCTGCGGAATTCGACTCCACGCTGGCCGCCCACCATTGTCCCGAGCTGCGACCGGACACCTTGGAAGTATTCCAGATGAACCTGGGCAAGCTGTGCAACATGTCCTGCCGCCACTGCCACGTGGATGCCGGCCCCGACCGGCGAGGTGAGGTGATGGACCGCCTGACCGTCGATGCCTGCCTGGCCGCTCTGGACCGGACGCGGGCCCACACCGTCGACCTGACCGGCGGCGCACCAGAGATGAATCCCCACTTCACCTACCTGGTGGATGAGCTGGTGGCCCGGGGTAAACATGTTCTGGATCGTTGCAACCTGACCATCCTGCTGGCTCCCGGATACACCCACCTGCCCGAGTGGCTGGCCGCTCGGGGGGTGGAAATCCTTTGTTCCCTCCCCCACTACAGGATGCGCAACACCGACGCCCAGCGCGGCAACGGCACCTTCGAAAAATCCCTGGCCGCCCTGCGCCGTCTCAACGAGGTGGGCTATGGGCAGGGTGACTCCCGCCTGAAGCTGACCTTGGTTTCCAATCCCGCCGGCGCCTTTTTGGCGGGAGACCAGAATTCCATGGAAAAGGAGTGGCGGCGTGAGCTGGAGCGGTTGCACTCCATCAGTTTCGACCAGCTGATCACCCTGAACAACATGCCCATCGCCCGTTACCTGGAATGGCTGCAGGACACCGGAAACCTTCAGGAGTACTCCGAGACCCTGCTGGCGGCCTTCAACCCCGCCACGATCGGTGGCCTCATGTGCCGCAATACGATTTCGGTGGGTTGGGAAGGCGGTGTTTACGATTGCGACTTCAACCAGATGCTGGCCATTGGCAGCGAGGGCGAGGCTCGGATCGTGGACTTCGACCCTGACCAATTCGCGCAGCGGCGCATTCGTACCGCGCGCCACTGCTATGGCTGCACCGCCGGTGCAGGCAGTTCCTGCAGCGGCGCCCTGGCTGAGTAAGCTGAGGGATCGTGTTCAAGGGGCACTCCGTCGCGGTGATCATGCCGGCCTTGGACGAGGCCGAGGTCATCGGCGGGGTCCTCGCTCAAATCGATCGTGAAGTGGTGGACTGGGTCGTGGTCGGGGACAACGGTTCCCGGGACGGCACGGCCGACGTGGCGACCGCCGCCGGGGCCATGGTGGTGCGCGAAGAACGCCGCGGCTACGGCAGCGCTTGTCTCAAGGCTATTGCCGCTGTTCCCCAAGCGGACATCCTGGTCTTTCTGGATGCGGACGGCGGAGACGACCCCGACGAACTTCCCCTTCTTTTGCAGGCCCTGCTCAGCGGAGAAACCGAGATCGTGATCGGCTCCCGGCTCAATGAAAAAGCCGAAACCGGGTCTCTGACCGCCGTCCAGAAATTCGGCAATACGCTCACCTGTGCTCTTGTGCGCCTGATGTGGGGCGCGCGCTATACGGACCTGGGCCCCTTCCGGGCACTGCGGCGCGCGACCTACGAACGCCTCGAGATGTGCGACCCCGACTACGGCTGGACCATCGAAATGCAGGTCAAGGCCGCTCAAGCGGGTGTCAAGGTGACCGAAGTCCCCGTCGCCTATCGCAAGCGGCAGGCGGGAAAAAGCAAGGTGAGCGGCACGATTCTGGGTTCCTGGCGCGCCGGGAAACGCATCCTCGGTTATGTCTTCGAGGCGAAGGCCAAGGAACTGTGGGCCAGGACGCGACGTATGACAGCTCCGGGAGCAACAACCACGTCGGGCACCCTGATCCTTTTCACCCGCTTCCCCGAACCCGGCCGCACCAAGACCAGGCTGATCGCCCATCTGGGCCCGGACGGGGCGGCCGATCTGCACCGGGCCCTGGCTGAACACGCCCTGGTGACGGCCCGCCAGACGGCCGGCAACCTGACCCTGCGCCTGGAGATCCATCACACCGGGACCGAAACCGCCATGCGAACCTGGTTGGGCCAGGAGTTGTGCTACCGGGCTCAGGCGGAAGGCGATCTCGGCGCGCGCATGGCGGCCGCACTGGACAAAACCGCGCCCCCGGTGGTACTGATGGGTACCGATTGTCCGGACCTGACCCCGGATATACTGGCGGCCGCGTGGGCGATGCTGCAGATAAAGGACGTCGTGCTGGGTCCGGCCGTGGACGGGGGCTACTATCTCATCGGGATGCGCCAACCGCATCCAGACCTTTTCCTCGGCATTCCCTGGGGCGGTGACCAAGTCCTGGCCCGAACTCGGGATAGGCTCGAAAATGCCGGCCTGACCTGGGGCGAAACCGTGACTCTGGCCGACATCGATCGTCCCGAGGATCTGGCCCGGATACCCAATAACCTTTTGCCCCAGGGGTAGTGGAAAGACCCACCCCGGTAAACTTTGGAATTTGAGACGATCATGATCTGGGAACGATTGCTGCAACTGACCCTGGCCCTTTACCTCCTCGCCTCGGTGGGTCTGCTCATCTACGGCCTGAACGCCTACGTCATGGTCGGGCTGATGCTGCCCGGACGCCGCCGGCAGGTGGAACGGGACCGGCGTGTCATTCGGGACTTCGAATCATCCGACTTCGATCTCCCTCTGGTCACCACCCAATTGCCGATCTACAACGAAAAAAACGTGGTCGACCGGCTGCTGTATGCCGTCTGTGCCTTCGACTATCCCCACGACCGGCATGAAATCCAGGTTCTGGACGATTCCACCGACGAAACATCCACCCTGGTAGCAGGATTGGTGGGGCACCTGCAGGCCGCCGGACACGACATCCACCATATCCGGCGGGAGCACCGCCAGGGATACAAGGCCGGCGCCCTGGCCGAGGGGCTCAAGGTGGCCAAGGGGGAATTCGTGGCCATCTTCGACGCCGATTTCGTGCCCTCCCCCGATTTCCTGCGCCAAACGATTCCCTTTCTGGTGGCCGATGCGCGCTGTTGTTTCGTACAGACCCGCTGGGGGCACCGCAACCGGAGCTATTCCCTGCTGACCCAGCTGCAGAGCATCGGCATCGACGGGCACTTCGTCATCGAGCAGGCCGCGCGCGCCTGGAATGGCCTATTTTTCAATTTCAATGGCACCGCGGGTGTCTGGCGCACGGCCGCTATCACCGATGCCGGCGGCTGGAAGGCCGACACACTGACCGAGGACCTGGACCTGAGCTATCGCGCCATGCTCAGGGGTTGGCGTCCGCACTACCTTCTGGACTATGTCACCCCCGCGGAACTGCCGACGGACATCAACGCGTTGAAGGCCCAGCAGCGGCGTTGGGCCACCGGTTCGATCCAGTGCGCGATCAAGATGCTGCCTCGGGTGCTACGTCGCTCGGACTTCGGGGTGATCAAAAAGATCCAGGCTTCCCTTCATCTGACCCACTACCTCATCCATCCGCTGATTCTTGTCCTGACCCTGTTGGTCCTGCCCCTCGTGCTGGCCCGCGGGGTGACCTTCGCCGATTCGTTGACGATGCCCCTGGTGGGAGTGATGTTGGTCGCCCTGCTGGGACCCAGCACCCTTTACGTCGTCTCCCAGTCGCTGACCACAGGTCGGTGGTTGCGGGCGATCCTCCTGATGCCCTTGTTGATCGGTATTGGAATCGGACTGGCCGCCAACAATAGTCTGGCCGTTGCCCGCGCCCTGTTCGGCCTCAAGGGGGGAGAATTTGTGCGGACGCCAAAGCTGGGCGCCCAGGCGGAAAATCGCCTCCAGGCCAACCATCGGGAAAACACCGGGCAGCTCGAGCCCGGCAACAGCGGTTACCGGACACCGCCCAGCCGATTGTACCTTTTTGAAATCTTCCTGGGTCTCTGGGCCCTGGTCGCCTGTGCCTCCTTCGTCGTCACTGTCGGCCCCGGCAGCGGTCTGCTCCTGCTGGTCCAGTCCGTCGGATTCACCTCGGTGGGTGTCATCTCCCTACTGCACGGCCACAACCTCAGATTGTTCCCGCCCTCGCGCAACTCGTCATGATCCGGCGTCGGATGCTGCTGGTCCTGGTCGCCCTCGTGATGCTGACCGGGGCGGCAGCCATCGGCCAGGAACTGGGCGACTACCACCGGTGGGTCGTGCTGATCATCACCTTCCAGGTCGTGGGCGGAGTGCTCGTGACGGTCGCCGCCTGGGACTGGCGGAACGAATCGGTGGGGCGCTCCTGGCTTGTGGCCGTCGTGCTGCTGGGAATCGCCATGCGGCTGGTCATCCTTCCGGCCACCTGGGAGTTGAGCGACGACGCCGCCCGGTACCACTGGGACGGCAAGGCCGTCGCCCACGGTGTGAATCCTTACCAATACCCGCCCGATGATCCCGCTGTGGCCCGGCTGTGGGTCGATAAAGTCGACGACCGCATCAACCACCCCTGGAACCGGACTTGCTATCCGCCATTGGCCCAAGGCCTGTTCGCGGTGGGTTACGTGCTCAGCCCCGGAAGCCTGAGCGGGTTGCAATGGCTCAACCTGGTCGCCGAAATCCTGGCCTGGGCCATCCTGGCCCGGGAACTGGAGCGGCTCAAAAAATCTTTCGCCTGGCTGCTGCTGATGATCTGGTCCCCCCTGCTGGTGTGCCAGGGATACTTGCCCGGGCACCTGGACCTTTTGACCCTGCCCTTGGTCGCTTTGACCGTCAGCGCGGTTCTGGCGGGACGGGCGGGCAGGTCCGGGCTCTGGCTGGCGGCGGCCTGTTTGATCAAACCATTGCCGCTGCTGATCCTACCGGCCATCGTCCGGGAGTTGGGCCGCCGCCGTTCCCTGCGTTTTCTGGTGGTGTTCGTCTTCGTTATTTTGGCGGCCTACGCTCCGTTTTGGCAGGCGGGCTTCAAAATGTTCAGCTCCACCTGGCTGATGGCCACCGCTTGGTCCTTCAACGGCAGTGTCGCGGCGATTCTGGAAAAGGTGCTGCCCATGGGGCCGGCTCATCTCATTGCGGGGGTATTAGCCGGGCTGGGCGTCCTGGTGGCCACCTGGCACGGCCGCGATTTTCTGGCGCGCGCCCTCGGCGCCTACGTCGTATTCGTTATTTTCACGCCGACCCTTTTTCCCTGGTACCTGGTCAGCGCCTTTCCTTTGCTGGTCCTGCGCCCGCAGATGGCGCTGCTGGGCCTGGCGGTGCTGGTGCCGCTGGCCGATCAGGTGGTCATCGCCCACCATCTGCACGGGGTTTGGCGCGAAGCCGCATGGGTACGCTGGGCACAGTACCTGCCATTCTACGGGTTGCTGCTCTGGGATAAATTCGGCCGTCGCACCCTTACCAGTCAGCGTTTGAATCCACGTGCTTGAATCCTAAAAAACGACATGGGGTTTGCCATACCCCCAACCTTTCTTACACTCTGCCCATGGTTATTCAACGAGAAAAGGTATTCAACTTGCCCTCCGATATCCCCGATTCACAGGCGTCCGCAGCTTGGCGGCAGGGCCACTGGCCCCTCCGTCTTGCCGCGGGCCTGGGGGTCCTGGCCGTCCTGGCGCTCCGCCTGCCGATGTGGATGCTTCCGGGCCCGGGCCGGGATGAAGCGGCCTACCACTATTGGGCCCATCATCCGGAGCCGGCATATACCCCCCTGCTGCAGGCTGCCGTGCGCCTGGCCGAGGCAATCGGGGGGCATTCACTGTGGACCTTGCGCGCACCTGTCCTGGTTTTGGGAGTGTTGGTGATCGTACTCAACGACCGCCGCTTCGCCCTGGTCGGGACACCGCCAACATTACGCTGGCTGGCGGCCCTGGCCTTGGCCTTCAGCCCCTGGCAGAGTTTCGCTTCGACCATCTTGCATCCCGACAACTTCCTGCTGGCGGCACTCCTGGGTCTGATTCTGGCCGTGCAGGAAAACCGCCTGTGGTGGGCCACCGGGGCTGCCGTGGCGGCCGTTCTGGCCAAACCGACCGGGGTGTTGTTCCTGCCGGTCCTGTGGTGGCTTTCCGGTCGGATGGAGGGCGTCCCAGCCAACGAGTTGCGGACCGCGCGAGCGATGATGTTAACAGCCGCCCTGGGACTATTCCTGGTCATGGACTCCAGCATGGTCGCCGGAATGGCCGACTTTGGTCGAATGTCGCCCACCCTCCCCTGGTACGATCGCGGCCTGGCCGCGGGTGGCGCCTTTCTTTTTTTGGGCGGCCCCCTGCTGGTGGGTTTTTCCTGGTTGGGGGCCCACCAACGCTGGCGAATCCTGCGACTCGATGGAGACAGCAGGCAGCAACGGGAAGCTAGGGCCAGCCTGGCCGCTGCCGCCGTGCTTTTGACGTTTTTCCTGGCTGCTGTTCTGGTGCGGGGCCAATTCAAGGGCAACTGGGTCCTTCCGGCGGTGGTGCTGCTGTGGCCGACCCAGTTGCCTCGGCGGCCGGTTTCGCCGGTATTCCTCAGACTGGCGATAGCCGGGTTGGCCATGGCATTTCTGGGCAGTCTTGGCCAGACCGTCATCCATGTCCGGCCAGACCTGATCAGCCGCCTGGAAAAACAAATGACCACCCGGGGCCTGACGCCCCGCTGGGCCACCTACGCCACGCAGGCCGGTGTTCGGGAGGCCACGGTCTCGACCAGCCGCACCTGGAGCGATCACCTTCGTGAATATGAAGGTTTTGGGGACTTCGCCGCCGAGATCAAGGCCGGCTGGTGTGAGGCCCAGGGTGCCACCGCGCCTTTGCCGTGGATCGTTTCAGACGACTACGGTATTGCCTGCCAGCTGCACTGGTACCTTGGCGATCCCACCACCCAAGTGGCCATCTGCAATGATATGATCTTCAGCGGAACCTGGACCGACCTGAGCCGAGCCGAACCCGATGGCCCCCTGCTGGCATTGTCTTCCACGGGGGCCGGCCGCCTGCCCGGCGGCCAATTGAAATCTCAGTCCTCCCTGCCTCAAGTGCTGCATCCGGTAACGGGCCGGCAGTTGCGACCGACTGTGGTCTATTGGCAGTCCCACGCAAACCAGGAGAATCAGAATGACGACCTCCCTTGACAGATTGCTTGCCCCGGTCCTGATCCTGGTGGCGGTTGTTTCAGCCACCTGTTTCGCGACCGCTGCGACACCTGACCAGGCCGGACCATTGCACGCCGATTTCAGCCGGCTACTTGGCACCTATGTGAAAGGCAACCTGGTCGATTACCCCGCCTGGACCGCCCATGCCGATGACGCCGCGGCCCTGGGCTGCTACGTCGATCAATTGGCGATCCTGGATCCGGCAGAATGGCCGGCCGACGATGCCCTGGCCTATTGGATCAACCTGTACAATGCCGTCACCCTGCGACTCATCCTGGACAACTATCCCCTGGACAGCATCAAGGATCTGGGCGGATTCATGAAGAAATCGCCCTGGAAGCGCGAGCTGGTCACTGTCGGCGAACAGGATCTCACCCTCAACAACATTGAAAACGACATCATCCGACCCGGATTCGGCGATCCCCGGATCCACTTCGCCCTCAACTGCGCCTCGGTGGGCTGCCCGCCCCTGAACCATGAAGCCTTCGTGCCGGACCGAATCTCTGAACAGCTCGACGCCGCCTGCAAACTGGCGATGAACCACGACCAGTGGGTGCGCGTGACCGGCAACAAGCTGGAGTTGACCAAGATCTTCGATTGGTATGGTGAGGATTTCACCGCCGACGGTGGTTCGGTGCTGGATTTCATCAAGCGCTACCGCACCGGCTCATGGCCGGCGGATGAGCCGAAGATCAGTTTCATGTCCTACGACTGGTCCCTGAATGAAGCGCCCTAATTCAGAAGCGGCAAATCTGTAATAAAGTCGCCTTTGGGGACACTAACCTCAGGAGGCCCGACCACAGATTATCGTGATCAATGAAACGAGCCGGTGATGAATTCCCTACCCCTGATGAGACAGTACCGGGAAGAATTCGATGCGGACCTGGAGTTGGCCGAGCGTGTGCACCGCAGCATGATTCCGAGGAACGAGCGCCGCGGAGACCTGGAAGTAGCCTGCCGCTTCATTCCCATGTTCGGTGTGGGTGGCGACTACGCCTCCGTGTTTTCCCAGAGCGATTCTAAAGTCGTCGTCTGCGTGAGCGATGTCTCTGGTCACGGCTTTGCGGCCGCGCTGCTTGCAGCCCGGATTAACAGCTTTGTTCTCAATCAGGCGCCAGCCATCAGCCACCCATGTCAAATGGGCGAGAGCCTCAACAGTTTCTTTTTCGAGTTCTTCGGCAAGACCAATCTGTTCGTCTCCTTCTTCTGCCTTTTTCTGGATCTGAAGACCCATTCCCTCACCTTTGCCGGCTTTGGCCACCCACCGGTCTTTCTCTATTCGAAACTCAATGATACTGTCGAATCCCTGGAATCGAAAAATACCTTCATCGGGATTTCCGAAGAACTTGTTCAGCGGTGTTCAATGCTCACGGTTCCCTTCGAACCCGGTGACCGTCTGGTCCTGTACACGGACGGAATCACCGAAGCCGAGGACCGGCGGGGAGAGCTGCTGGATGTCGCGCGACTGCAGGCCATGGTACACGAAAATGCCTATCTGCCCCTGAAAAACCAGGTTGACCGGATCATGGAAGGTGTGGACCTCTTTCGGGATGGGGCCGCCCCGAATGACGACCAGCTTCTGCTGGCCGTTTCGTTCAACAAGGACCTTCAAGACACCAAAGATCCGGTCTGGTGACACTCCGGGTCGGAATCTGGCGAGGGATGTTGCCTGTGGCTTTCGCCCTCGAGGTCGTTCTATATTGGCAAAGCAGTTCATCCTTGGTAACGGGGGCCGATTGCCGGCCCAGTTTTCGCGGGAACCCATCGGGACATTAGGAGCTTCACATTGAACGTCGTCATTATCGGCAATGGAATCACTGGTGTCAC
Organism: uncultured bacterium; assembly: GCA_965363725.1. Classification (GTDB taxonomy): domain Bacteria; phylum Krumholzibacteriota; class Krumholzibacteriia; order LZORAL124-64-63; family LZORAL124-64-63; genus JAGLCY01. The sequence continues at coordinate 9,739 of CBDTUS010000116.1, forward strand.
GGCGGCCTTGACGATCAGGGATCTTCAACCCGATTGGAACATCACCATCGTCTCGGCGGAATCCGACCACTTTTTCTCGCGGACCGCCCTCATGTACATCTACATGGGCCACATGCGTTTAGTGGACACCCAGCCCTACCCTCCGGATTTCTGGGAACGCCACCGCATTGACCTGAAACGGGCCCGAGTCACCCGAATCGACCCCGCCGGGCGATTGGTCCTGCTGGAAGCGGGCGAGCCGCTGGCCTACGACAAGTTGTTGATCGCCACGGGATCGCAGTCCAACAAGTTCGGCTGGCCCGGCCAGGACCTCGACGGGGTTCAGGGCATGTACAATCTGCAGGACCTCGCCCAACTTGAAGAACAATCGCCACGGATCGAGCACGGCGTCATTGTCGGGGGCGGCCTGATCGGCATCGAGTTGGCGGAAATGATGCACACCCGCGGCATGAAGGTCACCATCCTCGCGCGGGAGGATTCGTATTGGAACAACATCCTGCCCAACGCCGAATCGGCGCTGGTCAACGAGGTGATCCGTGAGAACGGCATCGATCTGCGGCTGCAAACCGAGTTGAAGGAGATCGTCGACGACGGCCACGGACGCGCCTGCGCGGTGGTGACCGGTGACGGGGAGCGGATCCCCTGCCAGCTGGTCGGATTGACGGCCGGCGTCAGCCCCAACCTTTCCGCCCTGGCCGAGTCGGATATTCCCGTCGGCCGGGGGGTCCTGGTGGACTTCGGCTTCCGCACCCAGGTGACGGATGTTTTCGCTGCTGGTGATTGCGCGGAGATCGTGACCCCTGAGGGTGACCGCAATCGCCTCGAGCAGTTGTGGTACACCGGGAAGATGCACGGTGAAGTTGCCGGCAGAAACATGGCCGGCGCGGACGATCTTTACGACCGGGGCATCTGGTTCAATTCGGCCAAATTCTTCGACCTCGAATGGCACACCTACGGACAGGTACCCGGGGCCCTTGTCGAGCCGGACCCCGGCCCCGGGCGCGTTTTGTACTGGCAGCATGCCGATCGGCGCCACTCGTTTCGCCTGGTGCTCGACCAGGGGAAGGTCATCGGGGTCAACGCCATGGGAATTCGCTTCCGTCACCGGGTCTGTGAACGCTGGATCGCCGAGGAGCGCTCGCCCGCCTTCGTGTTCGATCATCTGCGGGAGGCCGTGTTCGACCCCGAGTTCTACCACCGCTATGAAAAGGAAATCACCACCAGCTTGAGGGAGCAACTGGGATGAGTTACACCTCTGACGCGGCAAGCCCCGGTGGTGTCTTTGCGTCGGCATCCCGCAACGACCCCCATGGCCCCGGTCCGGTACGCCGGCTTTTCATCCTGGTTTTCTCAGCGGGAATGCTCCTGTTCTTCCTGGCCGCGGCAGGAAGGACGGTGGGCACGGGATGGCTGGCCTTCGGATTGACCTTCGGCTTGATGACGGCCGGGGCCCTGGGCTGGGTCACCGACACCTACCGCGGCACCCTGGCCGGGATCAAGAACCACGGAACCTACCACCTCGGTGTTCAGAGCCGCAAATGGCCGGCCTGGCTGCTGGGGCTTGTTATTACGGCCTTTTATCTGGCCTATTTCTGGTGGCCCCAGTACCTGCAGGGGGTCACTCGGCTGGCTGATCCATTGAGTCAATGGCTGCGCAACGTACCGGCGGACCACTGGTTCCTGTATGGTTATCTCTACACGGTCGCCGTTGTGCTGATGGGGGTGCGCCTGATCCTGCGCTACCGTCACAGCCGCTATCAAATGATCCGCACCCTGTCCCTGATGTTCTTCCAGCTT
>CBDTUS010000117.1:0-11513 GCA_965363725.1 uncultured bacterium
GTCCGACGGATTCGGACCAGAGCACGGTGCCGTCCTTGCTGATCAGCACGGTGGCTCGGTCGGAAATGCCGGCCTCGTCCAGCCAGAGTCCGTATTTCTTGGCCACGTCGCCCTTGGGGTGGAAATCGGCCAGGAGGGGAAACCTGATGCCGTCGAAGCCCTTGGCCCATCCCTTGTGGCAAAACTTGGAATCGATGCTCATACCCAGAACCTGGGTATCAATCGCGTCGAACTGGTCCAGAAGACCGTTCAGACCCGGAATTTCGATGCTTCAAGTAGGCGTGAAATCAAGCGGATACGATACGAACAACACGTTCTTGGAGCCCTTGAAATCCGACAGTGAGACCGTCGTGTCCAGGTGGCTGTCCAACGTGAAGTCGGGGGCGGTGGCCCCGGCAGCAATCAATGCCATGAATGAAACCCCTTCATGATTTGGGAAAGGGAGGCCGCCAAAAAGAGGTGGGCCTCCATGGGCCCACCATAACTCAATCTGGTCCGTATTTTCAACACTTTGGCGCAGGGGGTGCTATTTCAGCAATACCATCCGCTTGCTGTCGCTGAAATCCCTGGTCTGGAAACGGTAGAAATAGACTCCTGAGGGCACCAGCTGGCCGGCGTCGTTTCGGCCGTACCAGATCTCTTCATGGCGCCCCGCACCGACTTGGCCGTCCACCAGGGTGGCCACCTTTCGGCCGGACAGGGAAAAGACCTCGAGGTGTGCCTGCCCCTCGGCCGGCATGTCGAAGCTGATCAGGGTCTGGGGATTGAAGGGGTTGGGGTAGCAGTCATTCAACTGGGGGCGCTGCGGCACCGTGGTGACCAGATATTCGCGGTCGTCCACGCCGCTCAGGCAATTGACCTGGCGGTAGACCAGGTGAAAAACCCAGTCGCCGCTGATGCCCGCTCCGCAGGCATCCATCCAGCCGCCGGGGATGGCCTTGATCAGGTTCATGCCGGCGGTGCAGCCGTTCCCGTCATGGACCAGGGTGGGGGCGTAGATGTCGTTCGCGTTCGACTGCTGGAACTGCAGCGTTGCGGACACGGGGGACACCGGAATGACCACGTGACCAGCGGCCTCGATGTTGAATTCGTTGATGACGCCGTCGGTCATTGCGGGACCCGGTAAGCGGAAAACCGGATCGCCCGGGTTGGGCAGATGTCCGTTGTATATATGGATGGCCTGCTCGGTCTGGAGCAGGTTGCCGCCGAAAAGGGATCCCCAGCCCACTCCGATGCGGAGGACTTCGATGGGAAAATGCTCGATAGGCACCGGGAAAACCGCACCTGCTTCCTCGTCGAAATTGAAGCAGGGGCAGGCGGTGGTGCCTCCTCCGGTGAAGTTTTGGGCCGGCGGTTCAGGGGGGCAGTCCACGCCCTGGGCCCAACCTGTCGTTGCCAGCAGGCAAAGGGTGGCCGCTATAGCGAATACGGGCTTGGTGGTCTGAAACATGGTCATCCTCCTCCAAGGCTACCTGTGTTATCGGCAATACCTGAGAAAAATGAACTTAAATATCAAAAAGATGGAAATGAGTGACCAACTTGGCTGGCTCAAACGACCTTGAAACGGTAGAATGCACCAGAAATCAGGTATTGATGGCCTCCCCAGCCGGCCCCTGTTTCCGTGGCCCGGAAGGACGGCACCTTGCTCTTCCGCTTCTCCCTGTACGGCTTTCTCAAGAACCAGCGGTACTTCGAGCCCTTCATCATCCTGTTTTTTCTGGATGCCGGTTTATCGTTTACGCTCATCGGTGTCCTGGTGGCCATCCGGGAATTCAGCACCAACCTGATGGAGATCCCCTCGGGCGCCTTGGCCGATCTCTACGGCCGGCGCCGGGTGATGATCGCTTCGTTCGTTTCCTACCTGGTTTCTTTCGGATTGTTCGCCACCGGCGGCAGCTTCGGACAGTTCGCCGTGGCCATGGTTTTCTACGCGGGCGGCGACGCGTTCCGGACCGGGACTCACAAGGCGATGATCTTCACCTGGTTGCGTCGGGAAAACCGTCTGGACGAAAAGACGAAGGTGTACGGCATCACGCGGTCCTGGTCGAAAATAGGGGCGGCGTTTTCCCTGGTACCGGCCACCGCCTGCGTGTTCTGGCTGAAGGACTACGCCTACGTCTTCTGGTTCGCCATGATTCCCTACGCTCTGGGCCTCGTCAATTTCCTGTTCTATCCCGCCTGGCTCGACGGGCCCCGGCAGAAGGCGTCGATTCGCGAAGTGTTTCGCCACCTCCGCGAAACAGCACGCCTGATATTCGATGAAAGCCGTCTGCGCCGTCTGATCCTGGAATCGATGACCTACGAAGGCATGTTCAAGGCGGGCAAGGATTATCTCCAGCCCATCGTCAAGCAGGTGGCCATTGCCTTGCCCATTCTGGTGGCGCTGGAAACCCAATCCCGCACCGCGCTGCTGGTGGGCGCCGTCTACTTCGTGGCGAATCTGGTGTCGGCTTTAGGCAGCCGGCGGTCGTATTCACTCGTCCGGCGATTCGGCTCCGAGGACGCGGGCATCCGGGTCGTCTGGCAGGCGACCTTCCTGGCCTGGCTCGTCCTGGTTCCCCTGTTGTTCAAGACCTGGCTGGTGGTGGCCATCGCCGCTTTTTTGCTGTTGTACTTTTTGCAGAACCTTTTCCGGCCCATGCAGATAAGCCGCTTCGATGTCTACTCCGACGAAACCCGGGGCGCCACCATTCTATCCGTGGAAAGCCAGGCGAAAACCCTGGCCACCATGGTGATCGCGCCGGCCCTGGGGGCGGCGGTCGATCAGGTGAGCGGCAGGGGCGGTCCCTCGTTCTGGCCCGTGGCCCTGGCCGGGATGATCATCTGCGGGATCATGCTGTGGACCGCCCGCCCACGGGACGGCCGCCATGATTGATATCCTGATCATCTTCACCTACTTCGCGGTGGTCATGGCGGTGGGAGTTATGTCGCGCACAGACGTCGACGCTTCCGCCGAGGAGTACTTCCTCAGTTCGCGCTCGCTGACCTGGCCCTCGATCGCGTTGTCGACCATCGCCACCAACATCCACGCGGGACATTTCCTGGGCATGGCGGGATCGGCCTATCTCTACGGCCTGGCCCAGGCCAACCTCGAGATCAACGCCGTGTTCGGCATCCTGATGGCGACCTTCGTCTTCGTGCCGCTGTACCTGAATCTCAAGGTCGTGACCATCACCCAGTTCTTCGAAAAGAAATTCGGGTCCAGGGTGGCTACGGCCTACTCGATCCTGACCATGGTTCTCTACGGGTTCCTGTACCTGGGGGCGACCCTCTTCTGGGGCGCCTACGCGGTCAACGCCCTGTTTCCCGAACAGATTTCGTTCCTGGGGCCCAGCCCCGCAGTGCGCATCATGATCCTGATGGTCGGCCTGGGCATGTTCTCGGCCACCTACACCTATCTCGGCGGGTTGCGCGCGGTGGTGCGGACGGACGCCATCCAGTTCGTGCTGCTGGTATGCGGGGGACTGGCTCTCTTGTTCCTGGCGGTGAACAAGCTGGGCGGCTGGGGGCAGCTCTACGAACAGACCGACCTGATGCACCTGCACCTGCCGGCGGACCATCCCAAGCTGCCCTGGACAGCCATCGGCGCCATGCTGCTGTTGAACCTCAACTACTGGGGAAGCAACCAGATCATCCTGCAGCGTGCGCTGGCCGCCAAATCGGTGAGGCACGCCCAGGTCGGGCTGTTGGCCAGTGGAGTCCTGAAGTACCTGATTGCGGCGATCATCGTCGTGCCGAGTATCGCCCTTGCCGGCATGCTGAAAAACAATCCTCTGGCCGATCCGGACCAGGCCTACCCGACCCTGGTCAACATGCTGCTGCCGACGGGGTTGCGCGGGTTGGTCCTGTGCGGCCTGTTCGCCTCGCTGATGAGTTCGGTCGACTCCATTTTCAACTCCGTATCGACCTTGTGGTCCATCGACATCTACCAGCGGCGGCTCCGTCCCGAGGCCACCGATCGGCAGGTGATTGCCATGGGTCGCAAAGCCATCGTGGTCACCTTGATGACCGGGCTGCTGTTCGGGTTCGTGCAGGTCTACATCAAGTTCAGCAATCCCGAGTTCGCCCTGACCCACTGGTTCAACGACATGAGCTACTACATCAAGGTGGGGTTCGTCATCCTGGTGATGTCGGCGGTGTTTGTTTTCGGCGCCAGCTCAACCCTGGTGCTGGCCATGATGTTCCTGACCATCGGGATCAAGCTGTTGCTGGAAGTGATCTTCCCCGGCATGGCGTACTTCAACATCACGTTCCTGACGATCGTGATCGGCTTCACCGTGGTCGCTGCGGAAGCCTGGCTGAGGACCCGGCGGGGTATTCGGCTGCAGGATATCTGGCACGTGGAGGACCGGCAGGTGGGCGTGATGGGATTGCTGCTTTTGGCCTCGCTGGTGTTCCTGCAGATCTATTTCCACTAGCACAGAAGCGGAATCCCGCACCGGTCTAGGGTCTCACCAGCCTCGAATCATCCTTCAGGATATCCAGGATTTCCGGGTCCCCGGGAACCCGCTCCAGATACCGGGCGAAAGCTTGGCGGGCGTGATCGTAGTGGCGAAAATTCAAGTAGCAATAACCGAGCATCCGGTAATCTTCGGCGAAAGGGGATTCGGGGTCCAGGGACCGGAACTGGGTCAGGATTGCGGCGGCCGGGATGTACTTGCCGGCCCTGGCCAGGTTGGCCGCTTCGTTCAACCAATCGTCGGGGCCAGGAATTCCATCTGTCTCCCACCGGGAGGCATACTCCTTCATGTACCTTTGAAAGCCCTCCGGGTTGCCGGCCAGGTGTTGGGCCAGTGCCATTCGCGCCAGGGTTTCCCGGAGGGGTTCTGGTCCGGTGAACTCTTCCCGGTAAGTGCTTTCAGCCTGCTGGTAGTTCCCGAGGGCGAGATGGGCATCGCCCTCGATCTGCTGCACCAACGGGTGGGACCGGGAAGCCGGTTTCATCCGGGCAATCAGCGGGAGCAGAGGTTGATCCACCGTCCAGTTCATGTACCAGCGGGCCAGGTTCGACCGCAGAAAATCCAGGCGGTCAAGGTCCTCCGGGGTTGAGTCCGACACCTCTTTTTCCTCCATGGTTACCCCGGTTGCAGGGGCAGGATTCTCCACGGAATAGAGGGCGGCTGTCTGATAGGTGCCGGATTTTTCCCGGTGCCGGGCACCGGCCACAAAACGGTAACCGGGGTATTCCTGGGCCGGCCGGCGATCGCTCAACATGGGGGTCAGGGAGGGGAAAACCCGGCACTCGATGTCGGAAACCAACAGGTAGTGGACACCTGTGGTGGCCAGGTCGTCCAGGTGGCTCTTGTTGGAAAGAGGGGCCACCGGCGTGCCCAGAAAGTAACCGATATGAGGTTTGCGGGCGGCCACCGGGGTGTCCTCCCCAAAAGCGAAGCCGGACGCCTGGACGGCATCAGCCAGCTTCAAAACCGCCAAGGGCATGGCGGGGCCGCCAAGGGAACCCTGGGATCTGCGAAACCCCATGTAGGAGGCCTGGATGGCGAGCAGGGCCAGAGCCACCAGCATGACGTTGGTGAAGATCCTGGTCCGGAAGATGGCCCCGTAAGAGTTCGGGTTGGGCGGTACCCGTCGCCCGATCCATCGGGTCACGAAAGAGGCGGCCATACCCGCACCCGCCGCCCACCAGACCAGCAGACTGAGCATGAAACGCGGGTTGTAGAAAACCGGCAGCAGGCTCAGGTAGGTGATCAATCCGCCCACCAGGAAAACCAGGCGCCGTCGGTCACGGAAATCCCGCAGGGAAAGCGCGAACCCCGCCAGACTGAATAAGGCCCAGGCCGGACCCACCAGAAGTTTGATGTCCATCCACAGGTGACGAGGGAGGTTGCCGGCTATGTTGCCGAGGAATCGGGCCGGATCCAGTTGGACAACTTCGCCGAGGGATTGGAAACCCACCGAATCGACCAGATGCCCGATGTTGGCCAGTACCGGATCGGTGCCATAGACCTCTTCGGCGACCAGGGCGAAATTTCTGTTCCAGAAAGGATCCCCGGTCTGGTTCCAGAGGAACAGGAGCCAGGGCGATGCGACCAGGAGCCAGGCGGCGAGGAAGGCCAGGACCATTTTCAACGTGTGTTTCCGGGGATTCAAAAGGGTGAAACCGACGACCAGGCCAATGCCCAACAGGGCGATTCCGTTGTAGCGGGTCAGATAGGCCAGACCGGCACAGAGCCCGGCCAGGATCCAGGTCCGGTAAGGTCGGTTGCCCGGTGAAAAAAGAAGGGCCAGCGTTCCGGTGAAAAGGGCCCAGTACACCAGGTCGGTGCCGGCTCGGTAGGTGTACTGGATCAGGGTCTGGTTGGCCAGCAGGAAGAGGGTCCCCGCCAAGGCCACCACAGGTCCCCACAAATTCCTCAGCAGGCCGCCGAGAAAGCGGATGCCCAGGGCGGCAGCTGCGGCCGACAACAGCTTGGCCATCAGGAAAGGGTCCCCGAGGATCGAGAGGGCCCCGACCAGCAGGTAGTAGAAGGGGCCCCGGTAACCCTCCATGACCGATGGGTTGCCCCTCATCCATTCCCCAGCGTGGGGCACGAAATCCCCGAAAAAATCGGTCTCCACCCCGAAATCGCCAATGGGCCGGAACCATATTCCGACCGACCCCCAAACCAGAAACACCAACAGGGAAAGGATGTTGAGAGGATCAGCAGCCCACAGAAACAACCGGCCGCGGTTCAGGGCGGGGGAGGGGTCTTCCCTGTGGTTTTTCCTCGATTTCTTCATTATCCGGAATCCCGGGAAAAACTAACGAAACGCCTGCAAACCCGTGATGTCTGCGCCCACGATGAGGGTGTGGATGTCATGGGTCCCCTCGTAGGTGATCACCGACTCCAGGTTGGCCATGTGTCGGCCGCAGGAAAACTCGTCGGTGATTCCGGCGGCGCCGAGAATGTCGCGGGCCATGCGGGCGCAGTCCAGGGCCATGGCCACGTTGTTGCGCTTGGCCAGCGAGACCAGGGGGACGTCGTTGATGCCGTCGTCCTTCAGACGGCCCAGCTGCAGGCACAGGCCCTGGGCCTTGGTGATCTCCGTCAGCATGGTCACCAGTTTCTGTTGCACGAGCTGGAACGAGGCGATGGGCTTGCCGAACTGCTGGCGCTCCCCCGCATAACGAAGGGCTGTTTCGTAGCAGTCGGCGGCCGCGCCGACGGCGCCCCAGGCGATGCCGTACCGGGCCTGATTGAGACACGAAAGAGGGGCGTTCAACCCTTTGGCCCCGGGCAGGCGGTTGCTGTCCGGGACCCGCACTTCGTCCATCACCAGTTCGCCGGTGTCGCTGGCCCTGAGGCTGAACTTGCCGTGGATGGGGTTGGCCGAAAATCCGGGCATTCCCTTTTCGAGCAGGAAGCCAGCGATGCCTTCGTCGGTCCGGGCCCAGACCACAGCCACGTCCGCCAGGTTGGCGTTGGTGATCCAGAGTTTGGTTCCGGTGAGAACCCATTCGTCGCCCTGGCGCACCGCGCGGGTTTTCATTCCCCCGGGGTCGGAACCGTGGTCGGGTTCGGTCAGGCCGAAGCAGCCGATTTTCCTTCCGGCGGCCAGCTCGGGCAGCCATCGTGTTTTCTGTTCGTCGCTGCCGTAGGTGGCGATGGGCCACATCACCAGGCTGCCCTGCACCGAGGCAAAGCTGCGCAGGCCGCTGTCGCCTCTTTCGAGTTCTCGGCAGATCAGGCCGTAGACGGTCCCGCTCATTCCTGGGCAGCCGGGTCCCTGGATCGACGAGCCGAGCAGGCCCATGGTCCCCAGTTCGGGGATGATCTCCAGCGGGAAGGTTCCGGCCTGGAAATGCTGGCGCACCCCGGGCAGGAACTTGTCGTCGACGAACCGGCGGACCGTGTCACGGATGCCGCGCTCCTCGTCGCTCAGGTTGCGGTCGAACTGATAGAAGTCAACGCCGCCGGGGTTGCCCATGACCTAGTCCAATCCCTTCCTGGAAAGCAGGGGAGCAATCTCTGGTTCCTGCCCCCGGAACTTGAGGTACAGGACCATGGGATCCTCCGAGCCGCCCTTGGCCAGGATGTTGTCCCGGAAGGATTGGGCGGTGGCCGGGTCGAAAATGTTACCGGCCTCCTTGAAGGCTTCGAAGGCGTCGGCGTCGAGCACTTCGGCCCAGACGTAGGAATAGTAGCCCGCCGAATAGCCCCCGGCGAAGATGTGCCGGAAGTAGGGGCTCCGGTAACGGGGGACGATTTCGCTGATCAGACCGATCTTCTCCATCGAGGCCCGTTCGAATTCCTCGACATTCTGATCCTCGGTGGTCTCGAGAGTGTGCCAGTCCATGTCCAGCAGCGAGGCCGCCAGGTATTCGGTGGTGGCGAATCCCTGGTTGAAGTGCTTGCTCTTCTCCATTTTTTCGACCAGATCAGCGGGAATCGGTTCGCCGGTCTGATAGTGCTTTGCGTAGGTGGCCAGGACTTCGGGTTCGAAGGCCCAGTTCTCCATGACCTGGCTGGGCAGTTCGACGAAGTCGCGGGTCACGGAGGTGCCGCTGAGGGTCCGGTAACGGCAGTCCGACAGTATGCCGTGCAGGGCGTGGCCGAACTCGTGGAACATAGTGCCCACCTCGTCGGCGCTCAGCAGGGCCGGCGTGTCCGCGGTGGGTTTTGTGAAGTTGCCCACGTTGTAGATGATCGGGATGACTCGCTCGCCGTCCTGGTAGTATTCCTTGCGGAACGAGCTCATCCAGGCTCCGCCCCGCTTGCTGTCGCGGGGAAAATAGTCGCTGAACCAGATGGCCACCGTGCCGCCGTCGGCGTCCTTGACTTCGTAGACCTTGACGTCTTCCTGGTAGACCGGAATGTCAGTGCGCTCGGTGAAGCTCAGTCCGAAGAGCTTGTAGACCGTTTCGAACAGCCCGGTCCGTACGTTCTCCAGCTCGAAATAGGGCCGGAGCATTTCTTCGTCGAGATCGTATTTGGCCTTCTTGACCTTCTCGGCGAAGTACCACCAGTCCCAGGCCGCCAGCGGAAAGCGATCCTTCCTCTTGTTCTCCTTGTTGATCATCTTCTGGAACTCGGCCGCCTCGGCCTTGGCCCGGGCCAGGGCGGGAGTCCAGAGATCATTCAGCAGCTCGTAGACATTCTCCGGGTTCTTGGCCATGTTGTCGTCCAGGACGTAGGCGGCGTGGGAAGGGTAACCCAGCAGGTTGGCCCGCTCCACCCGCAGGGAGGCCGTGCGCGCCACGAGGGCGTTGTTGTCCAGATCGTCGCCATTGTTCCCTACGTTGGTGTATCCCCTGAACATCTTCTCGCGCAGGTCGCGCCGGGTGCTGTACTGCAGAAAAGGAATCAGGCTGGGCTTGTGCAGGGTAAAGACCCATTGGCCTTCGTGCCCCAGCTTGGCCGCCGTTTCTGCCGCGGCCTCTATCGACGACGCCGGCAGGCCCGCCAGGTCGTCCTGGGTTTCGAGCACCAGTTCAAACTTGTTGGTCTCCTTCAGGACGTTTTCGCCGAACTGGAGCGTCAGGATGGAAAGCTCCTCGTTCAAGGCCTTCAGCTTTTCCTTGTCGCCGGCAGATAGGTTGGCCCCGCCGCGCACGAAACGTTTCCAGGTCTCGGTCAGAAGGCGGTCCTGCTCGACATCCAGGTCCAGCTTGTCGCGTTGCTGATACACCGCGGCGACCCGCGAAAAAAGTTCGGCGTTCAGCAGGGTCTCGTCCCGGTGCTGGGAACGAAGGGGGGCCAGACGTTTGGCGATGGCCTGCATCTCGTCGTTGGTCATGGTGCCGTTCATGGCGCCGAAGACGTTGGCGGTCCGGGTAAGCAGGCCGCCGGAGACATCCATCGCCTCGATGGTGTTGGCGAAGTTGGGGAACTCGGGATCCCGGGAGATCGCCGCGATCTCTTCGGTGTGTTCGGCCATGCCCCGCATCATGGCGGGTTCGTAGTGGGCGATCTCGATCTGTTCGAAGGGCGGCGTGCCGAAGGGGGTGGACCATTCGGTGAAAAACGGGTTCTGCCCGACTTCGGTCGACGCGGCGGTGGAATCGGGGGAGCCCTCGCCGGATTGGCCAAAGGGTTTGTCGCCGCATCCTCCCAGAATGCTCATCATTGCCATGACCAGTATGACCTTCCTCATGTTTACATTCCTCTCCAGTTCTGCTCATCCCCGGGACGGTTGCCCAGGATGACTTCGATGCGTTCCTGCACGTCGGGCGTCAACTGCTCGGCGATCTTCAGCGCACCCAGGTTTTCGGTGATTTGCTGAGGCCGCGAGGCTCCCGTGATCACCGTGCTGACGTCCTCGTTGGTCAAGCACCAGGCGATGGCCAATTGGGCCATCGAGCAGCCGAGTTCCTCGGCCAGGGGCATCAGTTCTCTGACCTTGGCCACCTTGGCGCGGCCGGCGTCGCTTTCCAGTTCGGGCCGCAGCCACTGGTAGTTTTCCAGCGACATGCGCGAGCCCTCGGGAATCCCGTCATTGTACTTCCCGGTCAGGATGCCGCTGGCCAGTGGGCTCCAGATGGTCGTCCCCAGACCGATCTCGTCGTAGAGGGGTGCATACTCCGCCTCGACCCGATCCCTGCAGAACATATTGTACTGGGGCTGCTCCATGGTGGGCGGGATGAGGTGCTCGCGTCGGGCGATGTCGTAGGCCTGCCGGATCTGGGCCGCCGACCACTCGCTGGTGCCCCAGTAGAGGGCCTTGCCCTGCTGCAGGACATGGTTCATGGCCCACACCGTTTCTTCGATCGGCGTGTCGATGTCCGGGCGGTGGCAGAACAGCAGGTCGACGTATTCCAGGTCGAGCCGCTTGAGGGCCGCGTCCGTGCCTTCGATGATGTGCTTGCGCGAAAGGCCGCGGTCGTTGGGTCCGGACTGGAAAGGTTGACCCGGCCCTTGGGGAGTGCCGCCCCAGAAGATCTTGGTCGAGATCACCAGGTCGTCTCGTCGCCAACCGGCCTTGTTGATGACCTGGCCCATGATGGTCTCGGCCCACCCGCCGGCATAGACTTCGGCGTTGTCGAAGAAATTGATCCCCGCATCGTACGCGGCGGCCATGCAATCGTGGGCCTTGGCCACGTCGAGTTGGTCCTGGAAGGTGACCCAGGCCCCGAAGGAAAGGGCTGAGACTTTCAGTCCGGATTTACCCAGAAACCTGTATTCCATCTTGATTCTCCTGGTGATTCAAATCCTCGCGAGGGTGGATCCAACGTCGGGACAATGTACCACGAGACCGGCCCTCGCGGTAGTTGCAAAATCCCGCAACGAAGGCCCCTTTTTGGCCGTGCAGGCGATTTCCGCCTAAAATCAGCCCCTATCCGGCCGAAGAAAACAGGGTGACCGTACCGTCGATCCACATCAGAGCCGAGGTGAGACATGAGTCCCGGATTCAGAGACCATCCCAAGTTGCCCCGCTTCCGTTCGGGGTCCAAGCGCGACCGGAAGATCGACATTCCGGGGGTGAACCGCGATGAGCGTTCCCTGCGGATCCTGCTGGTCGACGACGCTCCGGTCAATCTGGCCGTCTGCAGCCGCCTGTTGGGCCGGATGGGGTGC
>CBDTUS010000118.1:0-11480 GCA_965363725.1 uncultured bacterium
TTGAAGAGCTTACCTGACGGGGGTACATCAAAAATGAGTTCCGAAGGAAGCCAGCTGGTTATTGTGGTTATTCGTCCTCGCCCGAAAATCGGGGGAGGGCAAACGGACGTGCTCCACCTCGACTCCCTTGGTGAAGAAAATCTTGTTTCCCACCATGACTATCCAGGAAATCAAAATTGGTCCGAGGATCTCAGTCAGGTCCTTAAGGACTCTTTCGACGCAGGCTATGACAAGGTCATTATCGACCTCGTTGATGTGAAATGGGTCAACTCCACAGGTCTTGGAATATTGATGGGCCTTTATCGTGAAATTGAAATTGGCGGCGGAACTGTGGCGATTGCCAACCCGAGCCCCAAGGTGGCCGGCCTTTTCAAGGTTACGAAGTTGGACCGCTATTTTCGGATTGCGGATTCACTTGATGAGGCCGTTGGGAAGCTTGAATGAAAGTCGGAATCGTAGTTCTTCTTGTCCTGATCGCCACCGCCGCGCGATGTGCCCTGGGACAAGCTGTCCCGGTGAAAGTGGTCGAGACCGCCGATGGCCAATGGGAACTTCTGCGAGACGGTCAACCGTATTTCATCATGGGCGCGGGAGGTGGCGGGCCGAAGGACATGCTGGCCGCAGCCGGGGCGAACACCTTTCGGACCTGGGGTGTGGGACCGGATCTCGGGCAACAGCTCGACCAGGCGCAGGATCTGGGATTGACGGTGGTGGTCGGCCACTGGCTCGGTCATCCGCGGCACGGGTTCGATTACAACGATATCGATGCGGTGGCGGAGCAGTTCGCGCGGGTCCGCCGGGACGTGATGGCCTACAGGGATCATCCCGCCCTGCTGATCTGGTCGGTCGGCAACGAGATGGAGGGATTCGCCGAGGGCGACGATGCGGCGGTCTGGTCACACGTTCAGGCCCTGGCGGCGATGATCAAGGACCTGGACCCACATCATCCCACCATGACCGTGACCGCCGAAATCGGTGGCCGCCGCGTGGAAGCGGTCCACAACCTTTGTCCGGATATCGATATCATGGGGATCAACTCCTACGGCGGGTTGCCGTCGGTCCCGGCCCGCTACCGAAAATTGGGTGGGGCCAAGCCCATTGTCATCACTGAGTTCGGTCCGCCTGGCGTTTGGGAAATCGGGATGACGAACTTCGGAGCTCCGCCCGAACTGACCAGCACCCAAAAGGCCGTGGTGTATCGCGAAGCATTCGAGGCGGGCTGCCTCGCAGCGGACGGCCTTTGCCTCGGGGGCTTCGCGTTCACCTGGGGCTTCAAGATGGAGGCGACGTCGACCTGGTATGGCATGTTCCTGCCAAACGGGGACAAGCTGGCTGCCGTGGACGCCATGACCGAAGTGTGGAGCGGGTCGCCGCCAGCCAACCTATGTCCGGAAATTCGGGCCTTTGGTCTGATTGGACCGAACATCGTGCAGCCTGGAGACACGGTACGGGTCGAGCTCGACGTGGTGGATCCCGAAGAGGCCGAGGTCGCCGTTCAGTGGTTGGTGCGTGGCGAGGCCACCGAGTATATGACGGGCGGGGACACACAATGGGTGCCCCTGGAACTGGATGGCCTCATCACGGAGTCATCGTCTCGGGGTGCGACCATGGTCATGCCTGGCGGGGGGATTTACCGGCTCTACATGACGGCCCATGACGAATCGGGCGCGGCAGCTGCGGCGAATGTGCCGCTCAAGGTCGAGGGGGAACCGGGCGGTGTGCGGGTCAAGCTTCCCCTCGCCGTTCTGGCCGATGGCGCTCCCCAGCCCTGGGTTCCGTCCGGTTGGATGGGCGGCTACGATGCGTTGACCGTTGATCCCGAATCGAGCGTCTCGCCCCACAGCGGCGAAACCTGTATGGAAGTGCTTTACGACGCACCCGGCATGTGGGTCGGCGTGGCCTGGCAGCACCCGGCCAACGACTGGGGTGAACTGCCGGGCGGTTATGACCTGACCGGAGCCAAGAAGCTTACTTTCTGGGCACGAGGTAAGGAAGGCGGGGAAAAGCTCGATTTCGGAGTGGGCCTGCTGGGCTCGGACACGGAGTACCCCGACACGGCCAAAGCCGAACTCAAGGGCGTGAAGCTGAAAAAGGAATGGAAGCGCTACAGTATTGACCTTGAGGACGAAGACTTGACAAGGGTCAAGACGCCCTTCGTGTGGACCCTGGCCGGTCGCGGCCGGCCGGTCACCTTCTACCTGGATGATATCCGGTTCGAATAAAGGGGAATGGGAGGACAACCATGCCGGAAAAGAAGGACCGAACCTCCCGGAGGCTCTTTTTCCCGGGGCCCGGTTGACACCACCGGCCCGTGGCGGTGATTGAATGTCCACGGCGACAGTCCAGTGATTCTAAATCGGAGGATGTAATTGGAAGGTGCGCGGCAAAGAGTTCTGGTAACCGGAGCAGCCGGAAACCTGGGTGGTCTTCTGGCGACACACCTGTTGTCCAGTGAACTCGATCTCCGACTGATGTATCACAACAAACTCCTGGCGACGGCGACTGTCGAATCTTCTCACGTCACGCCTGTGCGGGCGGACCTGTCCCGGCCGGAGACCCTCGTGCCGGCGGTGGAGGGTGTGGACACCATCGTCCACTTCGCAGGGGTGTTGTTTGCTCCCCAACCTGAGAAATTCCTGCCGGAGACCAATACCGTTTGGTTCTCCAACCTTGTCGATGCGGCGCTGACAGCTGGTGTCCAAAGGGTGATTCTGATTTCGTTCCCTCACGTTGAAGGCCCGACGACGGTGGATGCCCCGGCAACGGGGCGGCTGGACGGCACCCCGATATCAGTCCATGCGCAGACACGGCTTCAGGAAGAAGTACTCCTCTTTGCCCGAACGAAAAATAGCGGCACAACGGGGATCTCGCTCCGGGTCGGCATGGTCTACGGGGCAGGTATTCTCATGGTCGATGCGGCGCGATGGGCCGCCGAGCGTCGGCTCCTGGGAGTCTGGCGTGAACCCACATGGATTCAACTGATCTCGAAGGATGATTTCCTCGCGGCCACCCAATCGGCGATCACCGCTCCGGATATCGAGGGAATATATCATCTGGGCGACGAGCAACCGGTGACGCTACAGGATTTCCTGGACTCGGCGTGCCGGGTGTGGGGCTGTCCGCCCCCTGTTCGAATGCCATTGTGGATGATCAACTCGGCGGCGAGCATGTGTGAAATCTTCGGCCGCCTGGCCTCCCGCCCTGCGCCGTTGACCCGAGATTTTGTGAGAATTGGGCAGGTGTCCTATTGGGGCGATACTGGCCGCGCGCGGGATCAGCTTATCCCGCAGTTGAAATATCCGACGCTGGAATCGGGATTGGAAACTCTTAAGCCCGGGATCTGAAAATCCTTGCAGCCACCGGTCAATCCTGTTGCGGAGGCCGGCACTTGGCCTCGAAGTCAAAAACGGAAGTTACCTTCGATTTAGTCGGAAAAAATCAACCGATACCAGAAAGCGGGCCGGCGAAAATGCATCACTCCAAAATTGTGCCTCAGGTTGTTTTTTCCATCGTTGCAGTGTTGTCGGTAGGCGGATGCCTCTGTGATTCGATCGAGCCGTGGCTGCAGTCGGATTCCGTCATGAAGCGGGATTTGTTTCTGGAGGGCGACTGGGAAATAATCAATGACGACCAAAAGGATAAGTACTCGGTAAGGCTGGAAAAGAAAAAGGACCCGCGCTCCATTGACCAACAAAGCTACTACATAAATATCTCCCCCCGTGAGTTTCGCACGCAATTCAATTTCAGCGGGGTCGTTCACGAATTGAATAACATAAAGCTCCTGCAGATCACCAATTTCACGCACTACCATAACGATGTTTTCAGCTTGGCGAATCGTCCCACCGTATCCCTGTGGCAGATAGCTTATGACGAGGACAATATCATTCTTTGGGCTCCCCGTTTTCTGGTAGAAGATTTATCGAATGTGAAGACCATGAAAGACTCTGACGACAAACACCTGTTTATAGATTCCACGGATAACCTCCAGGAATTTCTCAACAATTGGACCAGGGGCTATCCCATTATAAAAGAAGAAATTAGAAATATATTACCGATCATTTTGACACGTAGCGGAACCGAGTTTGCCATGCCCGAAGAATTGCGGGACCTTGTACCGAAAGTTTATGAGAGCTATTTGAAGAGCCGGGGCAGCGAAGGAGATGGGGATTGAGCAACGAATGGGATAAATATGCAGGTGGCTGGGACTCGGATGAGGAGGTCGTCGAATATTCCAGGAAGGCTTTCCACAGCCTGGGCGAGATGGTTTCTCCGGAAAATTTGAAAGTGCTGGATTTTGGTTGTGGCACGGGCTGCACGACCGAGAAGTTGGCGCCACTTTCAAAATCAGTGGTGGGCCTGGATACGTCGTTGGCAATGCTGGCGGTACTTGAGGGTAAGGGGCTGGCGAACGTCGTCACGATTGGGGATGAGTTATCGGATGAGCTTGTCGACAGCCACCCATTGTTCAGGCCGAAATTCGATTTGATTTTCGCCTCTTCGGTCTGCGGTTTTTTGAAGGACTACGAGGGCGCACTCCGTTTGCTGAAGTCGCTATTGGAAAAAGACGGTTGGTTCGTCCAGTGGGACTGGCTGGCAACCGGGGCTGATCCTGGATCCGGATTCACGAAAGAAGCGGTGCAGAGCGCCCTTGAGGGAGCTGGTTTTGAAAAAGTGGAGATTTCGGTGCCATTTTCCATGGTAAGCTCGCAAGTCGAAATGGCCGTATTGATGGGCGTTGGGAAAAACGTCTAAGTGAACGACCTTTGATGGAGAGTCTTATGCGTCTGCTCGCCCTGAAGGAACTTATCGAAGAGGGAAAGGTCATGCCCGCGGAATAGTCGTCATAAAAATATGAGCAGGCACCTCCGCCTGGACTCACAGTTTCCAACCGGTGAAGGAGTCCTCCATGAACCTGGGAGCATTTTCGATCAGTCTGGCCGTCAAGGACATTGAAGCTTCGAAAGACTTTTATGAAAAATTCGGTTCGAGGTTTTCGGGGGAGATGCCACCCAGAACTGGTTGATCCTCAAGAATGGTGATCACATAATCGGTCTTTTTCAGGGCATGTTCGAAAAGAACACGTTGACCTTCAATCCGGGCTGGAACAGCAATGCCGAACAACTCGAAGCTTTTGCGGACATCCGCGACCTGCAAAAACATTTGAAAGCCCAGGGGGTGGAATTGGTTTCCGAAGCTGATGAGTCCACCACGGGACCGGCCAGTTTTGTCGCCATTGACCCTGACGGAAATCCGATCCTGGTGGACCAACACGTGTAGCCGAGAGGAGACGGTCATGCACGGTTTTCTCAGGAAGCATTGGCGCAAGATCGTTCTGGCGGCCATTGGCCTGCCGATTACGGCATATCTCGGACTTTGTCTGATTATCGGCCTGGGGGTCCACCGGGCGGTTTCCAACGCTCAAGCCCATTTCCCTGGAGATCCCGTCACCGCGCTGGAGTCTGTCGCGACCTCAGCGAATGCCTCATTGTCGGATCGGAACCGCGCGATTTGGGCCTTGGGGCAACTGGGATCGCCCGAGGCCTTGCCGGTCCTTCAATCCCTGGTGACAGGTGAACCGTGTGATCATGAAACAAAAATTTGCCAGCACGATGTGGAGTCCGCGATCGCAGCCTGCTCGGGGGGTGTCAACATCGGTGCCGTGATATGGCGGCACGGTGACTTGGCGGTGAAGGATAAAAATGGCATTTGACCGGGCCAAAGCCTTGTCGATGAGGAGCACAAAAGGGACATAGGAGGGCAGGCTGAGGCTTTTGGAGTATGTGCGCCCTGACCATTGCCGCTCTCTCCGGTCTCTCCACCCCTTGCGCATCCTGGTCAGCTCCAATAGATTGTAAAATCAGATAATATTACTGTTGTATAGGGGGCTGCCGGGGGATTGCCGGCAGATGATCTGTTACCGTTACCTGGAGGGAATCCATGAACACCTTGAAATCGTTGATCAGGGCCGCGTCCGTCTGTCTGCTCGTTGTCGTGTCCGTTCCGGCGATCGCCGACGAAGTAATTCCCGAAGAATGGTACGGTATCTGGGAGCTCGAAACGGCTTCCTATGACTGTGATACCAATGCCCTGATCTTCAGTTCGACCGACCTCGACACGATATGTGAGGGCTCGGTGTTCGAGGATCCTGATCCCGGCAGCGTCACCGTCGATTGCACGACTTCGGTCGATGGGACGACTTACATCGCCCACTGCGAGGGTTCCGAGGAAGTCTTTCCGGGATGCATTGTGAACTTTGTCTTCGACACCACTGGAACCCGAAACGGGGACAGTTTCACTTCGGTAACGACCTTCAGCACGACCGCCACCGGTTGCATAGATTTCCCGGATTCCTGTCAGCGGACTGAAACCACGGGAACCCGGATCTCCGGCCCGCCGAACCCTTGCGGCAGCACGCCGGTCGTACACCAGGCCTGGGCCACGGTCAAGGCGTCCTATCGTTAGGGCGTTGGGGGATCAGACTTTTCGGCGGTGCCGTCCAGGATCTTCAGGATTTCCCCCGGGGGTTCCGCCGTGGATGCCCATCCGCAGAAGGGTGGGCCAATCCGTGCCTTTCGGAATGCGCCCGCATAAGCGATCGGTCAGGAAGTGCGTCAGGCCGTCGGGCAGATAGTTGATTAGCGGAAGCCCCGTGGTGTGGCCCTTGATGGGGAAATATCGATGGGGCGTCAAGCTCGATTCCCGTGATGATCGCCCCGGGCAGCAAGCGGGAGACGATAGCCGTCGAGGCGCCGCAGCCACACCCGAAATCCAGGACCCGCTTGCCGCGAAAATCGCCCGAATCGATGAACCCCAGCACATCATGACGGAAGTCGTTCTCCACGTAGCGGGGATCTTCGTCGCGCTGAAGCTCGTCGCACAACCAGGCGGGTCCCTTCACTTCGAGAATGGCGGCGACCAGCTCGGAAGGATAGGACGTCGTCTAGACCGGTCCGGTGACAAAGGCCTTCGGGTCAGCCATGATGACACGCACCAGCCGACGCCCATTGCCCGTCGGTTCGATTTCCACGCGTCCGTTCTCGTGCTGAAGAGCCTGCGTCATGGTGAGGATACAACTTCCCGGTGATTGATTTACCCTGATCCCGATTCCCGGACATGATACACTTCCTGTTGGACCACGATTAATCAAAAGTGTCCGCGTGTTTGGGTGACCAATCGCATCGGGTTGGGGAAGAGGGCCGTGAATGGTTTTCAATCGACTGTCTTCCTTGTTCCTGGCGTCTGCCTGGTGCTCACTTGTGTTGGCGGTGGCATTGGTCGGTTGCACCACCACCGAAGAACCGGAACCCGTACCCGCCTACCACCATGATTACATTAAAGTGCTGGCCGTACCGGTAGACACCGACACGGTGTTGATGATGGTGGGGACGAGCCTGAGTTATTCCGGGAACCTCGACACCACCACGGTTCACATAGACACCGCCCCCTCGGAAGATGAATTGCTGAGGCTGGAAATACAGGTATTGGGCATGACCTACGACCGCAACAGGTTGGCGGTCCTGGACTATCGGTGGAACGGTGACACACTTCAGGTTTGGTGCGGATACCACCAACCCAGGTCCTGGGAACCGGGGGCCGGATCCGAAAAGACCAGCTATCCGGAGCCCTGGTTCATGCCTGGGCGGGTGGATGTCAAACTGCCTGCGGGAGTCGGGGTCCGGTATCTGGGGCGGTGGTTCGAATAGAGGCCGGAATGGGCTGATGTTGCTCCATTGGGGGGGTAAAGCGAATAACAAGGGCTTGCATCCATTATTGGGGTCTGTCACGGTCATGTAAGAGATGATTTCCTGGCCAGTCCATTTTTTCAGGTGAAACCAACGTCCTCTGCCGGACGGAGATCTGCCCATGGCGATCGGTGAATTTTTCAAACGCCTTTTCAGCGGTTCAGCCAGGCCGCCACCGGTCCCGACCATCGACAAAGACGCCCAGCTGGCGAAGGTGAAGGAGTTGGCCGCGGTCGTCGACGAGTATATCGAGGATCTGGGTTCACCTGCCGTCCTTCTGGAAGATTCCGATTTCAACCGTGGAGTCGACCTTCTGGCCGCCCCGTGCTTTACCAACCGTGAGCTCCTGGAACTCAGCGACACGCCCTCGGATGCCATCTGGCAGATGGGCGTCGTCGCGGTCGGCGGGCGTGATCCCGACCCCGACCTGGTCGACCCCCTGTTTTCCCTGTTCGAAGAGGGCTGGCCCTGGCAAAAATTCTTCGTGATGAACGCCCTGCTGGTACATGCCCCCATCGACCGATCACTGGCAGGGGAATTCCTTTTCCGCTATCTCCGGTACGACGGACCCCAGCTGGCCTACCTGTTCAAGATCACCGCACCTGTCCTGAAGCAGCGTTCACAGGAGGGGGAAAAGCCCACCTTCGGGCCTCTGCTGAACAAGCTGGACTCGGCCAGGTCAGAGGGGTTGAAATCTACCCTGAAGGCCGCCCTCGAATCACCTCTGAAGGTGATGATCCAGCCGCTGTTGACCGAGTTCGATGCCTGGCGGACGTCCTTTGTCGACCGCGACGTCCTCGAGGAGATCGGCGTGATCTGGGATGGCCGTTCAGGCGCACGCCCCACGGTGCTGGACCATTCCCAACAGGAGACCGCGGTCCGGGACGTAGTACGATCCCTGGACCAGAGCCCGCCCCGATCCGTCCTGATCATCGGGGAACACGGAGTGGGGAAAACCGCGGTGATGAGAAAAGTGGGGGAGGTGCTTGGGGAACGTGGCTGGTTGATTTTCGAGGCGTCCGGAGCCGATCTTATTGCGGGGCAGAGCTACATCGGGGAGTTCGAGGCGAGGATCAAGAACCTGGTTGCCCAGATCGGCGGCGGCCGCCGCGTACTCTGGTATATACCCGATTTTCACACCCTCGCTTGGATCGGTAAAACCTCGCAGTCCAACAGCGGTGCTCTGGACCTCGTCTATCCCCACCTGGAATCCGGAAACATCATGGTCGTGGGCGAAATGACCGATTCCGCCTACCAGCAGATCGTGCAATCCAAACCCCGGTTGTCGACCACTTGTGAGACCTGCCGGATTTCGCCTCTGGGGGAACAGGAAACGCTGGATTTGGCCGCCACCTGGGCGGCCGCGGTCCAACCGGAGGGTGAACCACCGCTGCTGTCCGAGGCCACTCTCCAGGAAGCCTGGTTGCTGGCCCGCCAGTATCTGCGAGATCGCGAAGCGCCCGGCTGTCTTCTGGAATTTTTGGATCTTACCCGGAAAGCACTGGCCGCAGAGCCTGGGGCAATGGTCAGCATCACCCGTGACGACCTGATCACCACCTTGACGGCCATTACGAGTCTGCCGCGCCAGATCCTGGATGACCGCCAGGTACTGGATCCGGAAAACCTGCGGTCGTTTTTCGATCAACGGATTCTGGGCCAGCCGGAAGCGGTGGGATGCCTGATCGAGCGCATCACACTGATCAAGGCGGGCCTGACGGATCCGTCTCGGCCCCAGGGTGTCTTCCTGTTCGCCGGACCCACGGGCACCGGCAAGACAGAGATCGCCAAAGCCCTGGCGACCTTCCTGTTCGGTTCCGAAGACCGCCTTCTGCGCTACGACATGAGTGAATTTCAAACCCCGGACAGCCAGGAGCGACTGATCGGGGATGGTCAGCACCTGGACCGGGAATCGATGGCCCTGAAGATCCGCAAGCAACCCTTTTCGGTCATTCTGTTGGATGAATTCGAAAAGGCTCACCCCAGGGTGTGGGACCTGTTCCTGCAGGTTTTTGACGACGGCCGGATGACCGACCCCATGGGCCGGACATCTGATTTTCGCCACGCCATCATCATCCTCACTTCGAACCTGGGCGGGCAGGCGGCCACGGGTGCGGGATTGGGATTCGACCAGAGCGGGCAGGGCTTCCGGTCCACCGAGGTGGACCGTGCAGTGAGCAAGGCGTTCCGGCCGGAGTTCGTCAACCGACTGGACCGCGTGGTGGTTTTTCGGCCCTTCACCCGTGACATCATGCGGAAGATCCTGGAGAAGGAGCTGCGCGATGTCCAGGAACGCCGGGGTTTGCGCAATCGCAACTGGGCGGTGGTCTGGGAGGACTCGGCCCTGGAGTTCCTGCTGGACAAGGGTTTCAGCCCCACTCTGGGCGCCCGGCCGTTGAAGCGGGCCGTGGAGCAGTATCTGCTGACGCCGCTGGCGGACATCATCGTCAAAGGGACCTATCCGGCTGGAGACCAGTTCCTCTACATTCAGACCCGGGACGACGGCCTGGCAGTTGACTTCATTGATCCGGACGCCGCTGAAGAGCCCCCTGAAGAAAATCGGAGCGACCTGGAAAATGAAGCCGGTGCGGAGCAAGACCCTGCTTGTCGCCCCTGCCCGGCGGCCATCGCGTTGAGCCCAGCCGGAACGCCCGCGGAACTGGAAATTCTCCTGGCCCATTGGCGGGAGCTTCAGGACCGGCTCGATTCACCGGCCTGGAAGGACGCCAAGAGCCTGGCCCTTTCGATGACCTCGGTCTCCGATTTCTGGTCTTCACCCGAGCGGCATGCGGTGCTGGGAGAGGTGGAATATCGGGAACGCGTGGAGACCGGTCAGGAATCCCTGGGCAGTCTCTTGATGAAGATCGCTCCACCGGGATCCGGCCCGAAGGACCGCTATCCCCGCAAGCTGGTGGGCCAAGCTGCCGATCGCCTCTACCTCCTGGAACGGGCTTGCCGGTCCCTGGAAAATCGATCGCCCTGGGAAGCGTTCGTACATATTTCGGACAAACAGGGACCCATGGAGCGCGGTGATTTCGATGGTGACTGGGTCGGCAGTCTGGGGGATATGTATCTCAATTGGGGGCGGCGGCGAAAGATGCGGATCCAGGTTCTGGCAGATGCGCCGCAGGATGCAGGGCGTCATCGGGCGCTCATGCTGGGGGTTTCCGGATATGCGGCGTTCGACATCCTGAATCCGGAAACAGGATTGCATGTCTGGGAACAGCCTGAACGGGGCCGCGAAAAATCTTCCTCTCAGCAAAAGGCCCTGGTCAGGGTCGCGTTCATGCCTGAGGACAAGGTCGCCGAAGAGCCGGCGGATCTTCTGGCGATCGGGCGCGAAGTCCTGGCCGTCCCCATGAAGGGGGCGCCTGCCCTGGTGCGGACCTACCGTGAATTACCCGATCCCCTGGTGAGAGATCGGATTCGGGGTTGGCGTTCGGGCCGGTTGGAGCGGGTCCTTGGCGGCGACTTCGATCTGCTGGGCGCGTGCGCGGAACACGACGCCGGGGCGAGTTCAGATCGATAAGTTGTGCCTTTGAAATTGTGTTTTTCCTAACCTGGAATGTTCACGGGACATGAATGTTGGTTAGTAAGCCATCTTCAACTCGTGACCCAGGTTCTTCGAAAATGCCCTGGTGGAAACCACTCTGTCATAGTACATCGACCACCGAGGCGGGAGCTCACATCTGGTCCGAAATATCCTTTTCCCCAACAAATCCACGATCTTGACTGGGCCGT
>CBDTUS010000119.1:0-11317 GCA_965363725.1 uncultured bacterium
CGTGATCTCCTTCTGGCGGCTGACGCCCTGGAAGCCGGCGACAACGACAGTATAACCGGCGGCCAATGATTCCCGGACCCGGTCGCCCTTGACCTCAAGGATCCTGGCATCGTTGTGGCTGCCGTCGGTGATGATCCCGCACTGGCTGCCGGTGTAGCTGATGGCCGGACATCCTTCCGCCGCCAGGGCCATGGACAGCAGACTCATGGTGATGCGCTCACCCACCGAGAGCAGCATGTCCAACTCCCGGCGGGGGGGAGAGGCGTTGGTGCGGTGGGCGAGGTCGGCCAGGTCGTCCGTGGTCTGGCCCATGGCACTGACCACGACCACAACCTGGTAACCGCTGTCACGGGCGGCCCTGATGTCCCGGGCCACGGCCAGGATGCGGTCGACATCCGCCAAGCTGCTACCGCCGTACTTGCGGACCAGGACACGTCCGGTGGAACTGGGGCTGGGCTGGGTCAAAATCGGTCCTCTCGCCAAGAAATATGACCACCGGTGCCGGGGCGGATTTCCCCGATCACTGCTTCAAGACGCGTGTCAGGATAGGACAGGGGGCTATCCAGGACAAGGGCAATGGGCGTCCCCATCCCCGAAAATCGTGGGGAACCCGGTCCTGCCTAGGGGGAAAAGGCTTGAGAGCAAGGTTTTTGTATGGGAGGTAATATGTTCAAAAAAAACAAGATATATGAAACGTCCAAGGTTGAGGCTCATCCTTCCGGCATGGGGCCTGATTCCGTGAACAGGGACCTGGAATGGCGTTTGGCGCGTTACGGCCCCGGAGCCCTGACCGACCAGGAACTGGTGGGGTGTGTCCTGGGCCCCGGCGGCCGGGTTCCGGCAACCGAAGCGGCCCGAAGATTGCTTGAATCATACCGGCAACTGGGAATTCTGGCCGCGGAAAGACCGGCTTCCCTGGTCCATGGGTTTGGCCTGGGGCCCGCCCGGACCACCCGTCTGGTGGCGGCCTTCGAACTGGGATTCCGGGCCGGAGGGCCGCCGCGCAGGGCTGGATTCACGGTGCGCAGCCCGGCGGATGTCCATCCTTTGCTGCGTGAAGAATTTCGCGGTCTTGACAGGGAGCGATTCCTCGCGCTTTATCTCGATACAAGGCATCGTCTCAAGGCGGCCGAAACGGTCTCCGTCGGGTCGTTGAATGCCTCCCTGGTGCATCCCCGGGAGGTTTTCAAGCCGGCGGTCGCAATGTCGGCCGCGGCTGTGATCGTGGCCCACAATCACCCTTCGGGAGATGCCGGTCCCAGCGCCGACGATCTGGATCTGACGGCACGGCTTGACCGTTGCGGAGATCTGCTGGGTATCGCACTATTGGACCACCTCGTGGTGGGTGACGAGGACATCATCAGCATCAGGGAATACGGCTGGCCGGAATAACCCCGTGAATGATCCGGCGCGGCCTCTCCGGAAGGATTCGGAAAAATGTTCAAACGTTTCCAGGGTATGTTCACCAACGACATCGCCATCGATCTCGGGACGGCCAACACCCTCGTCTACATCAAGGGCAAGGGCATCGTTCTGAATCAGCCGTCGGTCGTATCACTGGACAAGGACACGGGCAAGGTCTACGCCGTCGGGGCCGAGGCCAAGGCCATGCTGGGCAAGACTCCCGACAGGATCGCCGCCATCCGTCCCATGAAGGACGGCGTGATCGCCGACTTCGAGGTGACCGAATACATGCTGCGCGAGTTCATCAAGCTCGCCCAGAAGAAGCGCCACTTCATCGCGCCGCGCATCGTGGTATGCGTGCCCTCGGGAATCACCGAAGTTGAAAAGCGCGCGGTGCGCGACAGCGCCAAGCACGCAGGCGCCCGCGAAGTGTTCCTGGTGGCCGAACCCATGGCGGCGGCCATCGGGGTGGGTTTGCCGGTGGACCAGCCCAGCGGGAACATGATCATCGACGTGGGCGGCGGCACCACCGAGATCGCCGTCATCGCACTCAATGGCATCGTCTGCGACACGAGCATCCGTGTCGGGGGCGATGAACTCGACGAGGCCATCGTCAACTACATCAAGAAGAACCACAACCTGCTGATCGGGGACCAGACGGCCGAGAACATCAAGAAGACCATCGGGTCGGCCCACAAGTTCGATGAGGAACGGGAGATGGAGGTCAAAGGTCTGTACCAGGTCTCGGGCGTTCCCAAGACCCTCAAGATTTCCTCGATGGAAATCCGGGAAGCCCTGATGGAGCCCATCCAGGCGATCTGCGACGCCCTGAAGCAGTCGCTGGAGCAGACGCCTCCCGAACTGGCTGCGGACATCAAGGACCGCGGCATCGTGCTGACCGGAGGCGGCGCCCTGCTCAAGGGCCTGCCCGAACTCTTGCGTGAGCAGACGGACCTGCCCATCAACCTCATGGACGACCCCCTCTTCTGTGTGGTGTTGGGAACAGGCAAGATCCTGGACGATTTCGATCGCTACCGGCCGGTCATCATGCGGGGTGGCCGGACCTAGCAGGAGTGGGCCCGAATAAATGATGGGCAGATCCTTCAGCTTCCCCTTTCGGGGCGAATTCCTGACCCTGGCGGTCTGTGCCGTCCTATCGGTGATTCTGATGTTCCTGCCGGCGGACACCCGGATCCTGGTGGCCGACCGCCTCAACCTGGTCCTGACCTCTCCCTATTGGAAAGCCCGCGATTTCGGACAGGATGTTCTGCAGACGCGGGACGACAACGCCTGGCTCCGCAAACGTGTGGCCGAAATGGAACTGCTGGCCGCCACCGGGGAACGCATGCAGCGCGACGCGGGCCGGCTGGCCGGTCCCGCCCTGGACCCCGGATACGACGGTGACCTGGTGCCCTGCCGGGTGGTGATGCGGCAGCGGGCGCGGTTGGCCACCCTGGTCAAGGTCCACAGCCTGGTGCCGGTCGATTGGCGGCCCTGGCAGCCGGTCATCTCCAGCGCCGGGTACTTGGGGCGTCTGCGGTCGGTGATCAACGAACGGGAAGCCTGGGTGGAACTTCTGACCGCGCCGGATTTTGCCTTGGGAGTCGAGATCGAACGAACCGGCCTGTTGGGTGTGCTGAGGCCCCGCGGGGACCGCTTCGTGGTGGACATGATCGGCCGGGACGAGGATGTGCGGCCCGGGGACCGGATCATCACTTCGGGGATCGCCGAGATCCGGGAGGGGGCCGATGAACCCGGCGGCGGGGCCCTGACCCCGCGCGGTTTCCCGGTAGGCACCATCGTGGAAACTTCGTCCCCTTCGGACCAGCTTTTCAAGTACGTGGTGGTCGACCCTGCCGCGTCCTTCGATTTCAACGAGACGGTGTTTGTCGTGACGCCTCTGGGCGCCAGCAGGCGCACCGGGCGGGGAGGGACCCCGTGAGGCTCTACCTGCGACTGATCCTGTTCTGCGCGGCGGTGGCTTTTTTCGGGGGAACCATGGTGGGGCCATTGATCGCCATCAAGGGCGTGGCACCCGATTTCACCATCCTGGCGCTGGTCATCCTGGCCCTGGCGGGTGGCTCGATCCCCGGCACTATCGGCGGCTTTGTGCTCGGGCTCATCCAGGATCTGGCGATCCCGAACCTCCTGGGCCTGCAGGCCCTCTGCAAGACCGGGCTGGGGTTCGCCCTCGGGAGGCTGCGCGGCCGCCTGGTCCACGGCATGCCGCTGGTGGAGGCGACGGTGATCACCCTGTCGGTGGTCGCCCACGATCTTGTCTTCCTGGTCCTCAAGACCAATCTGTTTTCCGACAGTCATTTCATGAGCCTCTTGACCCGGACTTTGCCCGCGGCCGTCTACACCGGTCTGATCGGGATTCCCCTGCTGCGTCTGGCCGACTACCTGGGCCTGCTGCACCAGGAGGATTGACATGACGGGCCGCGAACATTTTCTGCGCCGGGGCATCTTCCGGTCCGTGGTGCTGATCCTGTTCATGATCCTGATCGGCAACATCTTCGTGATGATGGTGGTGAAGCACACCTACTACAAGGACCAGGCCCTGGAGAACCGTCAGGTCCGCAGGCGCAAACCCGCGCCCCGGGGCCTCATCCTCGATCGGGACGGGATCGTCCTGGCGGACAACACCTACATCCCGGACATCGTAGTGCCCCGCGGTGCCCTTACTCCCGAGGGTCCCGATACCACCCTGACCCGGCTCATCAACTGGTTCGACCTGCCCGAAGAGGCCACGGTGACGCGCCTGCGGGAACAGGCAGCCTCCAGCACACGCTCCCGGCTGGTGTTGGTGTCCAACGCGACCATGCCCCAGATCATCGCCATCGAGGAACGGGGCCGGCAACTGCCGGGAGTGCGGGTGGATTCCCGGTCGCGGCGACGGTACCTCTTCGGGGAGCTCTTCGCCCACGTCATCGGATACGTGGGGGAGGTGGTCCCGGCTGATCTGGACACCGCCGGCGGCGACACCGGCTACCGGACCGGGGACATGATCGGCAAGCAAGGGATCGAAGCCGCGCTGGAGAAGATGCTGCGGGGCACCGCGGGGACCCAGCTGGTGGAGGTGAGTGCTTCGGGCCGGGCGGTCGGCAGCCGGGACATCTGGTTGCGCTGGGTGGAGCCCGGCCACGACGTGACCCTGTCCATCTCCCTTGGCCTTCAGCACCGGATGGCCGAAGCCATCGGCGGGCGGACAGCCTGCGGCGTGGCCCTTGACGCCAGGACGGGAGAGGTGCTGGCCGCCTACAGTCATCCGGTCTTCGACCCCAACCTCCTGACAGTCCCGATTTCCGCCGATAAGTGGAACGCCTTGATCAACGACCCCGACAAGCCTTTTTTCAACCGGATCGTCCAGGCCACCTACCCGCCGGCTTCCCTGTACAAACCGGTGACTTCCCTGGCGGGACTGGCCGCCGGGGTGATCGGGACCTCCACCGTGCTGGAACCCTGCCTGGGCGGCTGGTCGTTCGGGAACCGTTTCTTCCGCTGCTGGAAACGCGGTGGGCACGGTTTGGTGGACCACACCGAAGCCATCGTCCAGTCCTGTGACACCTATTACTACCAGTTGGGGCTGCGCCTGGAACTTGATCAACTAGCCGCTGCGGCTCGCTCGCTGGGCCTCGGAAGGGTCAGCACCAGGGTTTTCGCCGACGAGGCCCCTGGGAATATTCCGGACACGGCCTGGTACGACAAGAGATTCGGCAAGGGCAAGTGGACCCGAGGGGTTCTGTTGAACAACTCCATCGGCCAGGGCGAAATCCTGGTCACGCCGATTCAGATGGCCCTGATGGCGGCTCGTCTGGCCACCAGCGGTGCCACTCCCGATCCGGTATTCGTGATCCATCCCCGGCGGCCGGTGCGGAACCCGAAGCCCCTGCCCTACCGCGAAAGTGACCTGGCCTGGGTCCGTCGCTCCCTGGAACAGGTGGTTTCCCGGGGCACGGGTCAGCAAGCGAAGCTGGAGGGGGTCGCCGTGGCGGGCAAGACGGGCACCGCCCAGAATCCCCACGGAGAGGACCACGCCTGGTTCATGTGCTACGCTCCGGCCGACGATCCCCAGGTCGCCCTGGCGGTCATTGTCGAAAACGCCGGCTCCGGCAGCAGTGAAGCAGCGCCTGTGGCCGCCCAGTGGTTGCGCGCCTATTTCGCCCTCGATGATTCGCTGCCGCCGCTTCCCGCCCCGGTCACCACCGGCGGAAGGGGGCCCTGATGAAACTGTTCTGGTTTCTGATGCCCCCGGGTGACCGCTGGATCCTGCTGGCCTGGATCCTGCTGTGCCTGGTGAGCCTGGCTGTCCTGTGGTCGGTGACAGAACCGATCCAGGGACCCTACCGGGACATCGATCCCGGCGTGGCCAAGGGGGTCTTCGTCAAGCAGGCTTTCTGGATGGTGATCGGATTCGGGGCCCTGTTGCTGGCTGCCCGGGTGCCCCTGCGGAACCTGGACAACGTGGCCATTCCCCTGTTCCTGTTTTCCATTTTCCTGCTGGCTTTGATCCTGGTGGTCGGGCCGAAAATCGGAGGCGCCCGGCGATGGCTGGTGCTGGGGCCCATACATTTCCAACCGTCGGAACTGGCGAAGGTCACGTTCATCCTGGTGACGGCCAATTTCCTGGGCCGTTCCACCGAGGAGGGCCGGGGTCTGCTGGCCGCTCTGGGATCGTTCCTGGTCATGGCCGTGCCCATGGCCCTGGTCCTGCGTGAGCCCGACCTTGGCACCAGCCTCGTGTTCCTGGCCGTTTGGGTGGGGATGGTCTTCTGGTATGGTTTCCCGGGCATCCTTCTTTTGGGCGCCGCCAGCGCCGTGGTCAGCTCGGTGATCATGTTCTACTCCGAAACGGTGGCCCAGCAGGCCTGGCCCTGGGCGGTTTACCTGCTGCTGGTCCTGGGGATTCTGTATTTCGCCCGGCTGAGCATTCCCTCCAAGGTGACCCTGTTGGCGGTCAACGTGGGCTTTGGCATCGGGATCCCCTTTTTCTGGGACAAATTGAAGGGCTATCAGCAGGAGCGGATCCTGACCTTTTTCGACCCGAGCCGGGACGAGTTCGGAACCGGCTACCAGGCGATCCAATCAAAGGTGGCGATCGGGTCCGGCGGGGTTTTCGGCACACACTACCTGAAGGGAACCCAGAAGGGCCTCGCGTTCCTGCCGGAACGGCACACCGATTTCATCTTCTCGGTGATCGGGGAGGAACTCGGGTTCCTGGGGGCCGCCGCCGTGCTGGTGCTGTTCATGGTCATCCTGCTGCGCGGAGTGGATCACGCGGCGTCCGCTCGCCGTCCCTTCGGTCGATTCGTTGCGGTTGGCGTCGTCAGTTATTTCACTTTCCATGTGGTGGTCAACGTGGCGATCACGACGGGACTGCTCCCGGTCACCGGGCTGCCCCTGCCGCTTATCAGTTACGGCGGGTCGAACCTTGTCGTCAGCTCCCTGCTGCTGGGACTTCTGTTGAACGTCAGTTCGAGGACCTTCGAGGATTGAACCATGCGCTCCTGAAGGGGCCGTCGTTTGAAGGAAGAGATTGGGATGTACCCTGAAATATTCGGCGTGATCAAGTCCTACGGCCTGATGCTGGCCCTCAGCTTCGCTCTGGGCATGTGGCTGAGCATCAAGCGAGGCCGGCCCTACGGCCTGTCACCCGAGGTCATCCTCGACCTGGTGTTTGGCGTTCTGGTCTCCAGCATCCTCGGGGTCCGTTTGATGTTCGTGCTGACCCACCTGGGGGATTTTCATCCCTGGTACCGGATCTTTTTCATCTGGGACGGCGGACTGACTCTCTACGGGGGAATCCTTTTGGCGACCGCCACCGTCTGGTGGATGACACGCCGCCGGGGGATCCCCTTCCTGGTCATCGCCGACATCTTCGCCCCGGGAGTCATCCTCGGCATCGGGCTGACGCGGATCGGCTGCTTCCTGGCCGGCTGCTGTTTCGGCAACCCCACCGACTGCGCCTGCGGCGTGGAGTTCCCGGTGGACGCTCCCGCCTGGAGGCAGTTCGGCCCCGTGCCCGTTCTGCCGTCCCAGCTGTTCGGTTCGGCCGCCGGTTTCCTTGTGTTCGCCAGCCTTCTTCTGCTGGAGCGGGTGAAGAACTATCGGGGAGCCACCTTCGGACGGTTTCTCCTGCTCTACGGGGTTTCGCGTTTCGTCATCGATTTCACCCGGTACTACCAGTCGGAACAGATCTCTCTTTTCGGTTGGACCAACAACCAGTGGATCAGCATCGGCATGATGGCTGCCGGCCTGGCCTGCATGATCATCTGCGCCCGTCGGGCGCCCGCAGCGGAGGCGTGACGTGAATGTGGTCCTGGAACTCGGCCCGGACGGTTGGCGCCGCGAGGGGGACTCGTGGCAGCCGTCACGGCCCTTCTACGGGGTCATGGGAAACCCGGTGAGCCATTCCCTGTCGCCGGTCATGCAGGGCGCCGCCCT
Source organism: uncultured bacterium (assembly GCA_965363725.1). Lineage (GTDB taxonomy): Bacteria > Krumholzibacteriota > Krumholzibacteriia > LZORAL124-64-63 > LZORAL124-64-63 > JAGLCY01. Next base: position 7,849 of record CBDTUS010000119.1, read on the forward strand.
GGCGGAGCGGGAAATCGAGGCGGAGTACCTGGCCATCCGGATGGAACCGGGGCAGCTCCGGCAGCTGAAACAAGGTGCGGCCTCCCGGCACCTGGCCGGATTCAACGTCACCGCCCCCTTGAAGGAAGCAGTGGCCGCCTTGTGCGACGGGCGCACCGACCAGGCCCGAGACACCGGCGTGGTCAATACCGTCCGTGTCGAGGATGGCCGTTGGCTGGGGCACAATACCGACAGTGGGGGAACCCTGACGGTCCTGACGGGGGCCTGGCCGACGGAAGCACCGCCGGTCCGCGGGGTGGTCCTGGGCGCCGGAGGTTCCGCCCGCGCTGCCGTGGACGCCCTGGTCCGGTGGAACGTTCCCCGGGTGGAAGTCCGGAACCGGTCGATCTCCGGCCGGGACAGGATGCGGCAGTGGGTGGTCGACCGTCAACTGGCGGACAGGGTGACCGTCGGTGCCCTGGAAAATGCCGGACAGGAGGCACCGGAGGAGCCCAGCGTCTGGGTGTGCTGCCTGGCCGGGCTGGTGGGAACCGGACCCTATCTTCCGGTCGCCGCAGGTGCCCATGATGCCCTCCTATTGGATCTTCGTTACGGGGACCAGCTTCCGGCGGGAAATCCACCTCTCGGATTCCAGTTCCTGGACGGGCTTCCTGTCCTCCTGATGCAGGGGGGACTTTCCTTTGCCTGGTGGTTCGGTCCACCAGTGCCCTGGACCACGATGCGGGACAGTCTCGGCCGCTGATATTCCGGCGGGCCCGGTGCCGTTTATCCCTCTCCCGGTCAGTGAATGAAAACCATGGATCCGACCAACTGGATCGTGGAATCCCTGCTGGAACTCGTCTACCCCGAAAGGTGCGCTCTTTGCGGTGCGGAACGCGGAGAAATTCCCTGGGCGCCTCGCGGCCGGGTAACGCGGGGTCTGCGCCGCTGGGATGCGACCCACCTGTGCGTCTGCTGCGAGGCCGGCCTCGAAACCGGAGTGGTCCGCGGCTTGGTGGCCGAAGGGCATCCGGGGGCCCTGGAGGTCCTGGCGGCGGGCCCGACTCATCCCAATCTGGTCCAACTCGTGGGGCTGTTCAAGTACCACGGTCTGCGCGGCCTGGCCTGGCCCCTGTCCCGCCTGCTGCGAGGACCCTCGTCTCGATTGTCCGCCGGTCCCGAGGCAGGGGAGGCTCTGGTGCCCATCGCGCTTCACCGTGGCCGGCACCGGGCCAGGGGCTTCAACCAGGCGGAGATCCTGGCGCAGTTGGCGGGGTCCGGGACCGATGTGCCGGTCTTGTCACGGGCCCTCTTCCGGCGACGAAATACCGGGCAACAGGCCAAGATCACCTCCCCGGGAGATCGCCGGAGCAATCTGACCGCGGCCTTCCGTGCACGGGCCCCGGCGGACCTGGGGATGGACCTGCCGGCAAGGATCGTCCTGGTGGACGACCTCGTCACCAGCGGTTGGACCGCGGTGACGGCGGCGGCCTGCCTGCGGGCCGCGGGGTGGCAGGTGGTCGGGGCGATTTGCCTGGGCCTGGCGGCACCTCCCGGAATATCCGGGCGGCGTGTTGACACCTGGCAAGGGGGTTTCTAGAATGGACGGGAAGATGCCCTGATCCAACCAGTCCGGAGCCAGCCGGTGAAAGAACCAGGTGGAATGACATGCCGAAGAAACTCGACTTGACCGAATTCGATCCCGCCGGACTAAAGGTGCTGATGCGGGTTGATTTCAACGTCCCTCTCGATGGCGATCGGAACATCACCGACGACACCCGGATCCGGGCGGCCCTGCCTTCGATCCGGAAAGTGATGGAGGGAGGGGGCAGTGTCATTCTCATGAGCCACCTGGGCCGGCCCAAGGGCCAGATCGACCCCGCGCTTTCGCTGAGACCAGTGGCCGACCGTCTGGCCGAACTGGTGGACGCCCCGGTCAGGTTTGCGCTGGACACCGTCGGGCCGGACGCCGTCCAGCAGGCCGGTGACCTCCAGGCAGGGGAAATACTCCTGTTGGAAAACCTTCGCTTCAACCCGGGGGAAACGGGAAATGATCCGGGCTTCGCCGCGGGGCTGGCCGGCCTCGGAGACACTTTCGTCAACGACGCTTTCGGAACGGCACACCGGGCCCACGCCTCGACCGTCGGGGTCACTCATCAATTCGAAACCTGCCGGGCGGGTTTTCTCATGGAAAAAGAACTCGAATACCTGGGTTTTTTGACCAACTATCCCGAGCGGCCTTTCGTGGCCGTGCTGGGGGGGGCCAAGGTCGGCAGCAAGGTGGATGTCATTCTGAACCTGCTGGGCAAGGTGGACACCCTGCTGCTCGGCGGCGGCATGATCTTCACCTTTCTGTCGGTGCACGGCATGAACATCGGCAGCAGCCTGCTCGACGCCGAGAGCCTGGAGGTGGCCCGCGAGATCCTGGACAAGTCACGTGACAGCGGGACCAGGTTCATCCTGCCCGAGGATTGTATCGTGGCCGACGCCTTCGACGACCAGGCCGCCAAAAAGGAATGCCTGGTCACCGATATTCCCAGCGACTGGATGGGGTTGGACATCGGTCCCAAGACCGCTGCGATGTACCGTGAAATCCTGCTGCCGGCCCGGTCGATATTCTGGAACGGTCCGATGGGGGTTTTCGAGCTGCCGTCATTCGCCCAGGGAACACGGGCAGTGGCCGAAGCCATCGTCGAGGCGACGGGTGCCGGCGCCCGCAGCGTGGTCGGTGGAGGGGACAGCGTGGCCGCCCTGACGCAGATGGGCCTGGCCGACGGAGTCAGCCACGTCTCGACCGGTGGTGGGGCCTCCCTGGAGTTCATGGCGGGGCGGGAATTACCCGGTATCGTGGCCCTGACAGACCTTTGAGGCCGTTTCCAGCCGCGGTTTGACAACCTGAAAGACGGGTGTTAATTTACCCGTCCCTTGACGGTCCGGCTTCCGCCGGGCCGTCGGCACGTTTAATATGTGACAGTCCGGGAGCGATTGGGCATGCTTTATTCTCTGTTGATAGTCGTCCATATCATGATCTGTATCGTCATGACGCTGGTGATCCTGCTGCAATCGAGCAAGGGCGGCGGCTTGGCCGGGGCCTTCGGTGGTGCCGGTGGGGCACCCCAGCAGATGCTCGGGTCCCGGGGTATGACCTCCCTGCTGCATAAGATGACGATCTACCTGGCCGTCGCCTTTTTCATCTCCAGTTTCCTGCTCTTCATGATGGACCCCAGCGGGTCGCCCCAGTCGAGCAGCGTGATCGGCGATGCCGCCCGCGAAGGTGAACTCAACGTTCCGATCCAGGAGGACCCGCTGCAGATTCCCGCCCAGGTACCTGCGGAAACTCCCGCGGAAACTCCGGCAGGTGACGCCGGTGCGGGGGCCGACAACGAGACCGAGGGCGATGGTGAAGGCAACTGATCGGCTCGCCAAATCAGTGTGTGCCCGGGTGGTGGAATTGGTAGACACGCTATCTTGAGGGGGTAGTGGCCACAAA
>CBDTUS010000120.1:0-11170 GCA_965363725.1 uncultured bacterium
CCGGGCCGCACTCAGTCGCGGGCCTGTCGTGCCCGACCACAAGATCTAGGGCGGTGGATACCTTGGGAATCGCGGCCGATATTGCCATCATTGTCACAGCGGGGTTCCTCGGTGGCGTCATCGCACAACGCTTTCGGCAACCCCTGATTCTGGGATACATCGCCGCGGGCATCGTGCTGGGGCCGGTGACCGGCGGCGCTTTCATCTCCGATCCCCATGACATCGAGCTGCTGGCCGAGATCGGTATCGCCCTGCTGCTGTTCGCCCTGGGCATCGAGTTCTCGCTCAAGGAACTCCGCCCGGTGCGCAAGGTGGCCCTGCTGGGCACCTCGCTCCAGATTCTGTTGACGGTCGCGGCGGCGGCGGGCGCCGGCGTCTTGCTGGGCTGGCCCTGGACCGATGCCGTGTGGTTCGGTGGCTGTGTTTCGTTGTCCAGCACCATGGTCATCTTAAAAACTCTGCAAAGTCAGGGCCGGCTGGGCACGCTTTCCAGCCGCGTGATGATCGGCATGCTGCTGGTTCAGGATCTGGCCGTGGTGCCCCTGCTGATCCTCCTGCCCAAGCTGACGGATCTCAGGGCGGGTTTGCCGGTCCTGGGCTGGGCCCTGATGCGCTCGGCGATATTTCTGACGCTGATGATCCTGGTGGGGACCCGGGTGATCCCGTGGTTGATGCGCCAGGTCAGCCGGTGGAACTCGCGGGAACTCTTTCTGCTGACGGTTGCCGGGTTGGGGCTGGGAATCGGCCTTGGCACCTACAAGGTGGGTTTGAGCTTCGCTTTTGGCGCATTCGTGGCTGGGATCGTTCTGAGCGAATCGGAATACGCCCATCAGGCTCTGAGCGACATCATCCCTTTGCGGGACATCTTCGGTCTGCTGTTCTTCGCGTCGGTGGGCATGCTGCTGGAGCCGGATTTCCTCCAGGAAAACCTCTGGCTGGTGCTGGGGTTGGCCGGGGCGGTCTCGGTGACCAAGGGGTTGATCTGCTCGGGGGTGGGCGGGGCCTTCGGCTACCGTAACGTGGTGCCTCTGGCGCTGGGCCTGACCATGTTCCAGGCCGGGGAATTCGCCTTCGTCATCGGAAAGGTGGGGGTGGCCACGGGGAGCATCAGCACCGATCTGTACTCGGTCATCATGGCCGTCACCTTGGTCACCATGTTCCTGACCCCCTTCCTGTCCCGGGCCACGGCGCCGATCTATGGCTTTCTCAAGAGCCGCAGGCAAGTCGAGCCCGTGCTGACGATCAACATCGCCAACGAGGAGCTGCACGACCACGTGGTCGTTGCGGGAGCCGGGCACATGGGCCTCACTGTGGCCCGGGTGCTGAGCCGGTTGGGCCTGCCGTTCGTGTTGATCGAACTCGATCAGCACCGACTGGAGACCTGCCGCGATGCCGGCCTGGCCGTCATCTACGGCGATGCCAGCCACAGGGTGGTTTTGGAGGCGGCCGGACTGAACCGGGCCTGCGTCCTGTTGATCACCACCCCCTCGCCGCTGGTCACCTTGGCCACCGTTCGTCACGCCCGGCAACTGCGACCGGATCTGCACGTCGTCGCCCGCGCCGATTCGAACGAGTTACTGGATTCACTGCACGATCTGGGCGTGCACGAGGTAGTGTTGCCCCAGATGGAGGCTGGCCTGGAAGTGACCCGCCAGGCCCTATTGCACCTGCAGGTGCCGGACCAGCAGATCGAACGGTTTGCGGACGAGGTTCGGCGCGAATTCTATCGCCCCCTGTCCGAGAACGGCGAGGATGTTTCGGCGGCGAAATAAGTTGTTGGCCCCGACAGGCGTTAGGTCCTGGCACCGCATCAACCCCCTTGCGAGCACGGCCTCCCTGCTGGTACACTGCAAGGACTCGATTCTGCAACCAATATTCAACTTAGGGAGACGGCCATGCACGGTATTGTCGGATACGGCTCCTACGTTCCGCGTTTCCGCATCAAGGCGGAGGACATCGCGAACCAGTGGGGAGCCGACGCTGAGGCCTTCAAACGCGGCCTACTCCTCGAAGAAAAAACCGTTCCCGGCCCGGACGAGGACACCATCACCATCTCGGTGACCGCCGCTCGCCACGCGATCACCAGGGCGGGCATCGATCCCAAGAAGATCGGTTGCTGCTACATCGGATCCGAGAGTCATCCCTACGCGGTCAAACCTTCGGGTACCGTGGTGATCGACGCCATCGGCTGTGGCCCGGATTGCCACGTGGCGGATTTCGAATTCGCCTGCAAGGCCGGCAGCGAGGCCATGTACGTGGCCTATTCCCACGTCAAGGCCGGGGAGATGGAATACGCGCTGGGCGTCGGCGCGGACACCAGCCAGGGTGCGCCCGGAGACGCTCTCGAATACACCGCCAGCGCCGGTGGGGCGGCCTTCATCATGGGCAGCGAAAACGTGGCCGCCGAGATCCTTCACACCTATTCCTTCACCAGCGACACGCCCGATTTCTGGCGGCGTGAAGGGGAGTTCTACCCCCGCCACGCCGGTCGTTTCACGGGTGAGCCGGCCTACTTCCACCACGTCCTGAGCTCGGCTCGGGGCATCCTGGAACGGTCGAACATGAAACCCTCCGATTTCAGGTACGCCGTTTTCCACATGCCCAACGGCAAGTTCCCGCTGAAGGCCGGCAAGACCCTGGGCTTCACGCAGGAGCAGATGGAGCAGGGCTGGGTCGTCAACCTGATGGGGAACACCTACAGCGGGTCGTCGCCCACCGGGCTGGCCGCCATTCTCGACGTGGCCGAACCCGGCGACAATATCCTGATGACCTCGTTCGGCAGCGGCGCGGGTTCAGACAGTTTCATCTACCGCTGCACCGATCGTCTGGCCGAGATCCAGGATCTGGCGCCCAAGGTTCGCGACCAGCTCGCCGACCGGCGCATCCACCTGGATTACGGGAAATACGTGGCCTATCGCGGCAAGATCCGCGTCAACGAAATGTAGAAAGGGGGAGGACATGAGAGACGTAGCTGTTATCGGAGTCGGCATGACGCAGTTCGGCGAGCTCTGGCAGACTCCCCTGCGGGATCTGTACGCCGAGGCGGTCAGCGATTGCCTCAAGGATGCGGGAGTCGACCGGGTGCAGATCCAGTCGGCCTGGATCGGCTGCATGAGCAGCGGCCTGTTCAACCATCAGGAACACCTGGCCTCGATCCTGAGCGATTACGCGGGATTGAACGGTATCTCGGCCACACGGGTCGAAAGCGCCTGTGCCTCGGGCGGAGCGGCGTTTCGGGCGGCCTATCTCGAGGTGGCCAGCGGGGCGAGTGATTTCGTGTTGGCCGGCGGTGTGGAGAAGATGAACGACGGCGCCGACGCCACCTTCTGCCTCGCCACGGCGGCCGACCAGGAGTACGAGGTCTACCACGGGGTCACTTTCCCCGGCCTGTACGCCATGATCGCCAACGCCCACATGCACAAGCACGGCACGACCTACGACATGCTGGCGCAGGTGGCGGTGAAGAACCACCAGCACGGCGCCAAAAACCCGAAGGCGCAGTTCCCTTCGGAGATCACCATGGACACCGTCAGGAACGCCATCCGGGTGGCCGAGCCGCTGGGACTGTTCGACTGCTCGCCGGTGACCGATGGTTCCGCCGTGGTTCTTTTGGCACCCGTCGAGGTGGCCAGGGACCTGGGGAAACCGCTGGTGACCATCAAGGGATCGGGGCACGCAGTCGACGCTATCGCGTTGCATGACCGGCAGGACCCGTCACGGATTCCCTCAGTGGGCATGGCTGCGGCCAAGGCGTTTGACCACGCAGGGGTCACGGCCCGGGACATCGATTTCTGCGAGGTCCACGATTGTTTCACCATCGCGGAGTTGTGCTGCCTCGAGGAGCTCGGTTTCTACGAGGCCGGGCAGGCCGGGCCGGCGACGCTTGCGGGTGAAACGGCCTTGGGCGGCAAGCTTCCGGTCAACACTTCGGGCGGCCTCAAGAGCAAGGGCCATCCCGTCGGCGCCACCGGGATCGGGCAAATCGTGGAGGTATACGAACAGCTCACCGGCCGCAGCGGGGACCGGCAGGTCCAGAACGCCCGCCTGGGCCTGGCGCAGAACATGGGCGGCAGCGGCGGCAGCAGCGTCGTGCACATCCTGGAGGTGAAGTGATGATTTCTCCGCGTTACCACCGGGAAATTCCCCAGCGTTACCGCCTGGAAGCGGGTCAGTGCAACGCGTGCAACGAGATCCATTTCCCGCCTCGGGTCGTCTGTCGCAATTGCGGTGAACGGGAGTTCACCACGATCAACCTGCCGATGCACGGCAAGGTGGTCACCTACACGGTTTGCTGGATCCCGCCGGCGGAATTCGACAACCAGAAACCCTACGTGAACGCCATCGTCGAACTGGACAACGGCACCCGGTTGACCTGCATGGTCTGCGAGGCGCCGCCCGACGAGGTGAAGGTGGGGACCAAGGTCGAAATCGTGTTCCGCAAGCTGAAGGAAGAACCGAAGTGGGAGGTCATCCAGTACGGCTACAAAGCCCGGGTGATTCCCTGACCGGAGTAGGGCTGTGATCCAGGGCCACATTCCGCGGCGGCCAGCCGGGGGTGTGGCCCTGTTTTCGAATATCAACCGCTGACGTGCATCGAAGAGAAACTGGGTCCGAAGTTCAGGGCAGGGTCGCTTCGATCTCCCGGGCGGTCTCCTCGTCCATGGGGCCGCCCCGTTCCCGCAGCTTATCCACGAAGATCCGCCGCAGGTTTTCCGGTTCGTTCTGGCCGAACTTGACCTTGCCCGTCCACGAGCCGGGCACCACGCGGAACACGCCGACACCGGCCAGCGCCTTGGCGTAGATGGGGATATCCGGGTCGATGGGATCAAAACGGCCCTCGGGCTGGTGCTTGTCCATCAGGGCTCCCAGGCCCAGGGCTTTTTCAGCGGGATCGTCCACCAGCGAACAGACACCCTTGATCTCGACGGATTTGAAGAATTGCGTGGCCGGGCAGGCGTACCTGGGGGCCGACCAGTAAGAAGGGATGAAGCTGTAGGGGCGGACGATGGAAAATCCGGCGCGGGGGGATTGGCCGGCCAGTTCGAATTTTTCGCCCTCGAGGGCGCCGTGAAAATAGATGGTGGTGCCGACCGCCGCGAAGTTCAGGGCGATGGCCCGGGGAAAACCCTCGGCCGTCACCAGCGAGAGGTAACCCACCTCGCAGGTGGCGGCCAGATCCTGGAAGAGAGCCAGGTCGGCGGACTCGAGTTCGGTCCGCCTCACTTCCGGGCGGCATTCTTCTTGGCCGCCTGGTTCTTCCGGTGTTCCAGGGTCTTGTCCATGTAGACTACCGCGTCGGGGGTCTGGCAGCTGGTCTGACCATGGTTCACCTCGACCTTACCTATCTTTTTCGCCGCCGCGCGGGCCTTCTTTTCCAGCTTGGGATTCCGTACGCCCAGGCTGATCAGGGCTTGGTTCATGCTGTGCCGCACCCGGTTGGGTCGCTGGTGAATCTCCCTGGCGATCAGGTCGATCTGCTCGGCGCAGAAGGCGTCGGTCAGGGTGTCGTCGTAGAAGGCCTGGCTGGTCAGGACGTTCCAGGCCGCCGCGCTGATGTACTCGCCCTTCCGATTCTTCCAGGCGTCGAACTTCTTCATGGCCTGGCCGCTGCGGATCACGACCCCGGCAAAAGCGTCGGTCAATACGTAGTCCTTCAGTTCGCGGGCCATGGCGTCCAGTTCCCGGGAGGAAAAGGCGGACGGATCACACACCATGCAGGCCAGGACGCGGGCGTCGTGATTACCCGACGCCCACAATCCCACGGCCAGTTCGTGATCGGTGCCCGCCTGTCTGGCCAGGGATTTCTGGAGGGCGTAACTGACCCCGAACATCTTCCCGGACACGCCATGGTGCCCGTAGATTTTCCTGTTCTGGGCCGTGCCGCCCTTTTTCAGGGAGGCCAGGGCCTGTTTCAGTTTCATGTTTCTATTCCTTCAGAGGCTTGATCTTCAGCCCCTTGCTCGAGAATGAGATCACCGGTTCCATGTTGCTCTGGTCCTGGTTCATCATGTTGCTGGCGTTGATGGCCCAGGTGGACGTGTTGCCTTCCACCACGGGGGCGTTGCTTTCGATGACCTCGCCGGGCACGGTGATGGTGAACTTGACGTCCAGTTCGCCCATGGAGGACATCATCTTGCCCATGAGGGCCATCTGTTTCTGGGCTTTTTCCTCATCGGTCAGGGTGGAGGTCCCGCCCTCCTTGGGGGTCTCGGGCTTGGTCGCCGCGGTTTCCTTGGCCGGTTCGGCGGGGAAATCGTAGTTGGCCTGCTTGAGGATGAAATTGCCGTCGGCGGTCTCGAAGATGCCCATGCCCTCACCGGGATCATCGCCCATGACGCTGCCCATCACGTAGGAAAGGCCCTTGAGATCCTCGAAATCCAGAACCAGGTGGAAATTTTCGCGGCCGTCGGTATTCCCCTTCTCGAATTTCTTGATCTTCACCCCTTTACCCTTGGCGGCCTTTTCCAGATCGGCCTTATTGATTTCATCGAACATGGGGACGTCCATGTCCTGGCCCTCGTTCATGCCCAGTTCTTCCATCTCTTTGATGGCGTCGGCCATCCCGGGGCTCAGCGACATGATCAGGGTGGCCGTGCCGGATCCGTCCTTTTCGATGACGGTGTCGCTGCTGACTTGGACGCAGCCGGCCAGGCCCCAGGCGGCCAAAGCGACTATGGCGAGGATGGCGAATTTCTTCATGATCCCTCCAGAAGGGTTCCTGCAGTTTAGTCCGGGTTTTCCCGGGTTGCCGGGCTCGGCTTTTCATGCTAACCAAAGGTGGCCGACAAGACAACCTTTGGGAGCAATCGATTTTGTTCAGGAAAGGAAACCCACATGGCCGCCGATCGTTCCGCCAAACCCGCCTGCTTCAAGGCCTACGATATCAGAGGCATCGTTCCCGATCAACTGAACACCGACCTGGCTTACCGGGTCGGGCTGGCCACGGCAGGATTTCTCGGAGCCAAAAACATGGTCGTGGGGCGGGATTGCCGTCTCAGCAGCGCCGAGCTGTGTGAAGCCCTGATCCGGGGTCTGACGGATGCGGGGACCGACGTTCTGGACATCGGCCTGTGCGGAACCGAAATGGTCTACTACACAACTTTCGCCCACGAGTTGGACGGCGGCATCATGGTCACTGCCAGCCACAATCCGATGGACCACAACGGGATGAAACTTGTGCGGGAAAAGGCGAAACCCATCAGCGGCGACAGCGGTCTGGATGGGATCGGGACGGCGGCCTTGAACGGGGACCTGGCGCCTACTGGAGAGGGCCGGGTCACGTCCACCAATGTCCTGGACGAATATGTGGCCTACCTGATCGGCCAGGTCGACGTGGCGCGATTCAAACCCCTGAAGATCGTGGCCAACGCGGGCAACGGCTGCGCGGGCCCGGCGGTGGCAGCCCTGGCGAAATTTTTGCCCTGTGACATCATCCCGGTGTTCGAGGAACCCGACGGGACCTTTCCCAACGGGATCCCCAATCCCCTGCTGCCGGAGAACCGGGGCGTGACCGCCGACGCGGTGCGCGAACACGGGGCCGACCTGGGCCTGGCCTGGGACGGTGATTTTGACAGGTGCTTCTTTTTCGACGAGACCGGCGCCTTCATCGAAGGTTACTACCTGGTCGGCCTGCTGGCGGCGGCCAGCCTGAGGGACCATCCCGGCGCCGGCATCGTTCACGATCCTCGGCTGACCTGGAATACCATCGACATGGTCGAGAAGGCCGGCGGCCGGCCCATCATGAACAAGACAGGCCATGCTTTCATGAAGGAACGCATGCGCGCCGAGGATGCGGTATACGGAGGGGAGATGTCGGCCCACCACTATTTCCGCCAGTTCGCCTACTGCGACAGCGGCATGCTGCCCTGGCTCCTGGTGGTTCAGGAGATGTCCGTGACCGGCCGTCCCCTGTCCGACCTGGTCAAGGAAATGCAGGCCGCCTACCCCGCGAGCGGGGAGATCAACCGGCGAATGAAGGATCCGGAGGCCGTCCTGGCGGAAATCGAGAACAAATATGCAGAATCGGCCCGGGGAATCGATCGGACTGATGGCCTATCCCTGGATATGGGCAATTGGCGGTTCAATCTGCGCAAAAGCAATACGGAACCGGTGATCCGTTTGAATGTTGAATCCCGGGCGGATCGCGCGCTCATGGAGAAAAAGACCGAGGAGATCCTGGATTTCCTTGATCAATGAGCAATTGGTGTTGAAAATGGAGATTGCTGGTCTACATTTACAGTGTAGACGGGCGGTCCTTTGACGATAAGGATTTACGTGAGCCACCCACTGACAAATTCCGTGCACAAATTCTACATCCCTGTCATGGGGACGGGATTTACCATTGATACGCCCCTGAAGGTGGCGCGCTATGGTATTTCGTCGGTGGTTTCCCTGGTGGACGACACCCTCATCGAACAGATGCGCAAGCGCCTGAGCGGGAATGCCGGCCGGGAATACGTGGAGATCCCTTCGTCGTCCGAGGATCCGCGGGCCAGCCGCATCACCTCGTACCTGAACATGATGGACGAGATGATCGACGGTCAGGTGGAGAAACTGCGGAGCTCGCTTTTCGAGGCAGGCAGCGAAATCACGCGCTACTTCGAGATGCTTCCCGATTCCCCCCTGAAGGTCCTGTACCAGAACATGCAGGCTGTCCGCGACCCCGAAGAAAGAGCCCGCCTGCAGCAGCAGCTGCGCGAGCGCATTTCCGTAGGGGCCATTGACGTCAATATCATGACCAAGCTCGACCGCGACCGCATGAGTAAGGGTCAGCTGCTCCCACCGAAATTTTCCGATGCGATGAGCGCCCTGCGCGGATACGCCAACAGCGGTCTGAAATCCTCGCTCATCCTTTCGGCGGGAATGAATCGCCGGTTGTTCAATTACCTCGCCGATTTCGGCGATTTTTTCCCCGATGACACCGGGGAAATCCGCAAGTGCATCATCCTCAAGGTTAGCGATTTCCGGTCCGCCCTGGTCCAGGGCAAATTGTTGGCGAAAAAAGGACTGTGGGTTTCCGAGTTCCGCGTCGAATCGGGGCTGAACTGCGGTGGACACGCCTTCGGCGGCAAGGGCATGCTCCTGGGGCCGGTCCTGGAGGAATTTGCCAGCAAGCGCGTGGCCCTGGGCGACCAGCTGCGCGGGATCTGGGCCGATTCCATGCAGGAGATGGGCCGTGCGGTTCCCGAGGCGAAGATGGATTTCCGGGTCACGGTTCAGGGCGGCATCGGGACGTCCGAAGAGACCCGCCTGCTCGAGGAAAAATACCAGGTGGACGGAACGGGTTGGGGCAGCCCCTTCCTGCTGGTTCCCGAAGTCGTCAACATTCCCCAGGACCATCTGCGCAAGATCCAGGCAGCCGGCGAAGACGATGTCCACCTCAGCGACGCGTCGCCCCTGGGCGTGCCGTTCTGGTGCCTGAAGAATTCGCGCAGCGAGGAGATCCGCCTGCAGCGCATCGCCGACGGCAAACCGGGCAGCGCCTGTCCCAAGGGTTACCTGGTTTCGAACACCGAGTTCACCAAGGCGCCGATCTGCACCGCCAGCCGGGCCTACCAGCGGCGCAAGCTCACCTCCATGGACGGCAGCGAGGTCAATATCGAAATGACCGAGGGCGTTGTCGCCAAGGCCTGCATCTGCCACGACCTGGCCGGGTCGGCGACCGTGCCCAACAAGATCGATCCCGACGCCAAGACCGCCGTCTGCTGCGGTCCCAACACCGTCTATTTTTCGAAGGTGGCCAAACTGCGCGAGATGGTCGACCACATCTACGGCCGGGCCAGCCTGCCAATTTCCGCCGAGCGGCCCCACATGCTGCTCAAGGAGCTTTCCCTGAACCTGGATCGCCTGAAGAAGGACGTCGACCGCCGCCGCCAGGGCCTGGCCGACGTCAAGAACATGTCCTTGGAGGAGATCCAGACCAACCTCATCACCGGCATCCGCCAGTACCGTGACCTGGCCGGTCAGATGGCTGCCGGATCACGTGATGCCTTCATGTCCCGCCTCGAAGGCCTGCGCGGGGATCTCGAGAAACTCAAAGACTGATTGAAGGATCCGGTAGAAGCGTTTCGGGAGGATGGAGGGGGATCTCCACCACGAAGCGCGTCCATTGCCCGGGTTCGCTGGCCACACGGATACTGCCGCCCAGGCGGTAGAGGATGTCGTGAACGATGGACAGCCCCAGGCCCGTGCCCTGCCCCGCGGGTTTGGTGGTGTGAAATAGGTTGAAGATCTTTTCCTGGTCCTGCGGCTGGATGCCGATCCCGTTGTCCTGGACGGTGACCAGGACGCGCTGCTTGTCGAGGTTGGTCATGATCTCCATGACCCCGGGCCGGCTGGGCATTTCTCCGATGGCGTCGATGGCATTCTTGATCAGGTTCACGAACACCTGCTGCAGGAGCATGGAGTCGGACGTGAACTCGGGAATGTCCGAGGCGTAGAGTCGTACGATCTCGGTCTGGGAGCGCCTGATCTCGGTCCCCAGCACGCTCAGACACTCTTCCAGCAGCTCCTCGATATCCACGTTCGACATGCCCGAGTGCTGCGTGCGCACGAAGCCCAGCAGACTGTGGGTGATGGTCGTCACCCGCCGCACCTGGTGGTGCAGCCGCTCCATGGCCTTGGCCAGCACAAGGCGTGTCTCCGGTCTCAGGGCTTCGCCCTCGTCCTCCAGCGTTTCCTCCACCAGGCCGGCGATGGTGTCGATCACGGCCAGCGGATTGTTGATCTCGTGGGCCACGCCCGAGGCCATCTGCCCGACGGCGGCCAGGCGTTCGGAGCGGATCAGGTCGTTCTTGAGACGCAGCCGGGTGGTCAGGTCGCGGCACAGGCAGACCACTTCCAGGGGCTTGCCGTCCGGGCCGTCGATCAGGGTCAGGCTGACGTTGCAGATCACTTCCCGTCGGTCCTTGCTGTGGAATTCGGCCTCGTAGCTGGAGGCGTGGCCGTCGCGCAGGGCTTCGGCGAAAAGTTTTTCGAACTTGCCCGGGTTGGAGCAGAGCTGGTAGGCGGAGGTGCCGACCACCTCGTCCCGCGAAAAGCCCAGGGCGCCCTCGGCGCCGCTGTTGAAACTCAGGATCCCGCCGGCGGGGTCGGTCAGGAAGATGATGTCCCTGCTGTTCTCCAGGACCTCGCGCAGATACTTCTGGGTCTCGTTGAGCTGCTCGTCGAC
>CBDTUS010000121.1:0-11128 GCA_965363725.1 uncultured bacterium
GAGTCCCGCGAACATTCCAGGTTAGGAAAAACACAATTTCAAAGGCACAACTAAAAGTTCACTTGCTCAAGGCCGGATTTCAGGGCAACTTCCTTCAGGGACTGTTGACCTTGTTGATCATTCACCTTCGGTGACGGAGTCGGCCGCGTGATGCTGCATATCCGCTCGCTCCTTTTCTATCTGGGCCTGGTGGTCATCGTCCTGACGATGCTGCCGGGATTTGTGGTGGGCCTTTTCCTCTCCCAACTGCCTCGCAACCGCTTTTTATCCCACTGGGGGCGGTCCATCCTCTGGTGGCAGAAGGTGGTCTGCGGATTGAGCTACCAAGTCATCGGGCAAGAAAACATCCCGGCGGGCAACGGGGTCATCCTCTGCAAGCACCAGTCGGCCTGGGAGACCTTCGCCCTGCAGCTGGTGTTTCCGCCGCAGACCTGGGTGTTAAAAAAGATCCTCATTTGGATCCCGATTTTCGGCTGGGGATTGGCGCTGGCCGGATCGATCGCCATCGACCGGGCCAAAGGCACCCAGGCTCTCAAACAGGTGATCGACAAGGGGACCGACCGGCTTAAGAAGGGGCTGTGGGTGGTCATCTTCCCCGAAGGGACCCGCATCCTTCCCGGCCAGAGCGGCAAGTTCAATCCCGGCGGAGCGATGCTCGCGGTCCGCAGCGGCTTCCCGGTGGTCCCGGTGGCCCACAACGCCGGCAGCTACTGGCCCCGCGGTGGGTGGCCCATCCGGCCCGGGGTCATCACCATGGTCGTCGGAGAACCTATCGACCCGGCGGGATTGAAGCCCGGCGAGGTCAATGAGCGGGTGTCTTCGTGGATCGAAGCCCGCCTGCAGGAGATCGAATAGCCCCGCATTCAGGGGAACCAGCCTGTTGACCGTCTCAATTCAATTCTCTAATTTCACTTGTGCCTGCACCTTCGCCCGGTGTACCGCTTCGGGCCACTCTTTCTCTTGGGGCATGTCTTTCGCAGGGGCATTCCGTCGGGAAATTCGTGGTGGTCAGATAGAATTGGCAGGAAAGAAACAGGGGCGGCTTTCAGAGCCGCCCCTTGGGATCATCGACCATAACCGGATGGTTCCCGGCTACTTGATCAGCAGCATACGCTTGTCCAGCGTCCGGTCTTCCGTCTTCAGGCGATAGAAGTAGACACCCGAAGCGACGGGCCGACCGTTGTCCCCGGTTCCGTCCCAGACGGCCCGCTGGGGGCCGGCGGCCACTTCACCGTCGATCAAGACGCTCACCAGTTCGCCCTTCACGTTGTAGATCTTCAGCGAAGCCTGTCCGGCCCGCGGCAGGTTGAAGGAAATCGCGGTGGATGGGTTGAAGGGGTTGGGTACGTTCTGATCCAGCACCGGCACCATGGCCACGTGAAGATCCTCGTCGCCGACTGCTGAAGTCGCCGCCAGCGCGATGATGGCCAGATCGTCAACCGCCGCTTCCACCAGGGAACCGTCGCCTTCGTCCGCGGCCACAAACCGCAGCTGCAGCAGGCCCGGGGTCCTGAAGAGGTCGGTGACGTTGAAGGTCTGGGATTCCCAACCGGACGTCGACTCCATGGTGTGCTCGAGCACGGCCCAGGATTCGCCGGCGTCGTTGGAGACCATCACGTCCCACCAGTCGCTGGCCGGAGAGGCACCGCTGGCGTTGCTGTACCATCTCCAGTAGCGAACCTCGGCATCCTCGAAGGCGGTCAGGTCCCATACCGGGCTGGTCAGGGTGGTCTTCCCGCTGTCCACGTCCATGTAGCCTTCGCTCTGGCCGATGATGTGCTGGCCAGTGACCCAGCAATCGACGCCATTGGGGGTGTGGTCGCTGTCAGGCTGCGCAATGGTACCCACCGGATCCACCCGTTCCCAAATGCCGGTGGCCGCCGTGTCGTCGGGCAGACCGACGATCCACTCACCGTCAACCTCCGCCGCATCGATCGCCCAGGCCACCAGGAAACCGAAGGAATAGTCCGGCGCCAGGGCGGGCAGGGAAGTCTGGTTGCCGACCGCGTCACCGGCGGAGAAGAAGTATGCCACCTCACCCCCGGCAAGCATGGGAATGATCCCCCGGTATTGATCGCCACCAAGGTGGGCCAGGTCGGTCTCGGTCCAGGCGCCGCCGCCGGCCCGCCAGGTGAGCTTGAGCAGCCCTGGCGAAAGCGCCGCTTCGGTGGAGGTGATGGTGGCTTCCACATCGAAGGGGCCGGTTTCGGTGGTATTGCCCAGGGGCGTGTGGGCGATCTGAACGCCCACCGTGATGGCCGGCGCCGTGAACCCGTGGTTTGCGGCGGCCTGCTGGTAGTAGGGGTGATGCGGCGTGCCGTTGTCCAAGTTGCCGTCGTCGTCGTCGGCCAGGAAGGTGGCGAAAACCTGGTCCGGCATGGTGTAGGGTTGCATCAGCACACGGCCGAGATGCCAGTTGCTCGCGGCAATACGGGTGCCCTCCTCTTGCCCCAGGATGCTCTGCAAAAACATCATGGCGTCCCAGTTGAACCCGGCGATGACCTGGCCGGCGAAATGGATGGACTGGTTGATCACGTCACCCGGGTAGGACAGTCGGTTGTCCGCATTGCGGATCCCGCTGTCGCAGTCTTCCTCGTAGAAGCCCAGCCCGATGATGGACTCCTGGCTGATGATGTTGGCGAGGATGTCGCTGTTGCCCTCGCCCATACCCGTGGAGCCCTGGGTTCCGCCCAGGATGTAGTCGTTCACCCCGTGGCCGAACTCGTGCTGGACCACGTTCTGGATTTCACCGGTGTTGCCGTAACCCTGGCCCGCTTCACAGAAGTTGATGGTTCCGTTCCACCAGGCGTTGCCGGGACAGTACCCGTCGGTGCGACCCACGTAGGCCTGGATCCTCTGATTGGCGTAGGCGAAGTCCGGGTCGATAGCCTCGAAGAACTCGTTGATGTCGTTGACGCCGTCGAAGACGTCGCGCTCGTCCTGGCGCGAGTTGCTGGCGTCGAAGGCCACCTGCAGAGGCAAACCGTCGCTGGCGGTGCCGGTGAACACGGCCTCGCCGCCGGCCCAGTTGTTGAGATCGACATAGGGACCGTAGAGATCCGCGGTCACCTCGATCGGCCCGCCCGAACCGGCGATGGACCAGTTCCCGTCGGCATCGGTGATCACGGGACCCAGCCCCGCGCCCGTCACCCTCAGGTTGGGCATGGTCTGAATATCCGCGCCCAGGCAGTAGGTGTCTTCCTGGACCGTGCTGGTCGTGGCACCGCTGTATTCCATGCGTACGTCGTTGTAACGCCAGACGATGCTGCCGTCGTGGGCGTCGACGTGGGTGACCCACGCGCCCAGGGGGTCATCGCTGAGAATCCGCACGCGCCAGACCAGATGGAATTCCTCTTCCCAGGCCGAGACCGGCACAGGAAGCACCAGCAACCGGGGATCGCCCCCATTCTGGTCGACCTGTGTGGCGAAGGGCAGACCGGAGGCGGCCCGCTCCACCGCGGCGGCGGCGCTCAAGGCCGGCCGCGGATCCAGGTCGATCCCCTGGCGGTACTGGTTGCCCACGGCCATGAGGTTTCCCTCGGCGGAAAACACGACGGAAACCCTGGCCTGCCAGACGTCCACTCCGTGGTAGGTCTGCTGATAGTGGGCGGCCCACTTGCCGCCGGCGTTGGGCGCGGTGTCCAGTCGCAGTTCCTTGGTGTCCAGACCCATCGCGTGGCTCATCTGCTCCAGCACACCGCGCGCGGCCGGACGGAGGTCGGCCTTGTTGGCGATGCCGGCGGCCACCTGGGGCCCGCTGCCGTAGAGCCACCGCGGCTTGCCGTTGGAGGTGTTATAACCCTGGGCGTGCCAGCGCCCGCCGAAGATGTCAGCCACCGAAGCGGAAAAGTTGGCGCCGCGTTCGGCGAGGTCCGCGGGAGTTACGGGGGCGAATTCGGGAAGGGGAACCTCAAACTCCGCGCCGGAGGGCGAAAAGGCGATGGCGAGACTGGTTCCGATGAAAAGCGCAAAGATGACGGGCAGGGCGACGCCCAGACTTCTCTTGAACATGGAATCCTCCAGGGAAGCATGTAATAGCTGGCGATGCTGGGCTGAATTCTAGCACACCCAGAAGACTGAAACCAAATTTCCGCGGTCGATTTCATCACTTAAAATGCTTCGGTTGACGAAACCCGGTGGTGGTTCCAAGCTTATACCCTGTATAATCCAACCTCGGAGAAACCATGAAAAGCGAAGAATTCCGCCGCCACGGGCATGAAATCGTCGATTGGATAGCTGACTACCTGGAACACGCCGACCGTTTCCCGGTGATGTCACGCAGTCGGCCGGGCGACATCAAGGCCCTGATTCCCGCCTCCGCCCCGGAGGAGGGCGAGCCCATGGAGACCATCCTCGAGGATTTCCGCCGCGACATCCTGCCCGGAGTGACCCACTGGAACCATCCCCGTTTTTTCGCCTACTTTCCAGCCAACAACAGCGGGCCTTCCATTCTGGGCGAGATGCTGTCGGCGGGCCTGGGCGTCAACGCCATGCTGTGGCAGACCAGCCCGGCGGCGACCGAGCTCGAGGAAAAAGTCATGGACTGGCTGGGGGAATTGATCGGACTGCCGGAGGGATTCCACGGCGTGATCCAGGACACCGCTTCGACCACGACGTTGTGCTCGCTGGTCTGCGCCCGGGAAAAAACTACGGCCTTCGGGATCAACACGGCCGGACCCGCAGGACTGGCGGGGGCCGGTGCACTGCGGATATACGCGTCGCGCGATGCCCATTCCTCGGTGCTCAAGGGCGCCAGGATCGCTGGGTTCGGCGCCGACAACCTGGTCACGGTGGACATCGACGAAAATCGGGCCATGGACCCCGTGGACCTGGACGCCAGAATCCGAGCAGACCTGGCTGAAGGTTTGATCCCCTGCTGCGTGGTGGCCACCGTCGGCACTACCGGCTGCACGGCAATCGACCGGTTGAGCGACATCGGCCCGGTGGCCAAAAAGCATGGCCTGTGGCTGCACGCGGACGCCGCCCTGGCAGGCAACGCGGCCATCCTGCCGGAAATGCGATGGATCCTGGAAGGGGCCGAACACGCCGACTCCCTGGTCCTGAATCCCCACAAATGGCTGCTGACCAACTTCGACTGCTCGGCCTACTTCGTGCGGGACGTCGATCACCTGGAACGTACCCTGTCGATCCACCCCGAATACCTGAAAACCGGCCACGACCGCCAGGTGAACAACTACATGGATTGGGGCATCCCCCTGGGACGCCGTTTCCGCGCGCTGAAGCTGTGGTTCGTCCTGCGAAACTATGGAGCGCGGCGGCTGCGGGAAATGATCGCCGGGCACATCGCCCTGGCCGGGGAGTTCGCCAGCTGGATCGACGCCGCACCCGACTGGGAACGGCTGGCGCCGGTGCCCATCAACACGGTTTGTTTCCGCTGGAAACCCGCGGGACTGGATGAACCGGCCTTGAACGCCGCCAACGCCGCCCTCCTGGACCGGGTCAACGCCGACGGCACCATCTATCTGACCCACACCAAGCTCGACGACGTGTTCACGATCCGACTGGCCGTTGGACAGCGGGCGACCGAGCGGGTTCATGTGGTCGAAGCCTGGGAGACGCTGCAAAGATTGGCCTGCCGATAAAACCACCGCGACCCTCCGCATCGACGGTGCGATGACGGAGGGCCGCAGCGGCTTGGGGCGAGGTCCTCGTATCCCCTACCTGAAGGAAGCCTTCAACGAACTCCAGCTCGTGGCCGCCACCGGCACCGTGCCGAGGATGCCGGCCGTGCCGGTGGGGAAGGTGTCGGCCACCTGGTTGCCGACCATGCCGCCGGTCTCCAGGGCGTCGGTGGGAATCATGCCGGCCAGGGGCTTGAACATGAACGGACCCGGGCCGTTGTCGGGCACGGGCTCGATGCTGATGACCGCCGCGAAATCGCCGTTATCCAGGTTCAGCACGGGGCCGCAATGGAAGGCAGTGTAGTCCTGTCCCGGGAAG
Source organism: uncultured bacterium (assembly GCA_965363725.1). Lineage (GTDB taxonomy): Bacteria > Krumholzibacteriota > Krumholzibacteriia > LZORAL124-64-63 > LZORAL124-64-63 > JAGLCY01. Next base: position 5,962 of record CBDTUS010000121.1, read on the forward strand.
GGGGGGCCGCCGCCCATGCAGCCGGCCTCGTCGGAATCGAAGCCTTCGGCCATGTCGAAGGTGCCGGTGCTGTAGGGCATCGGGCCGCTTCCGCTGACATCCACGACCCAGCCTTCATAGGTCCAGTTGGGGCCGAGGTCCGGCAGGTTGGTCAGACCGGCCATGGGACCGGGCATGGCCAGGAACCAGATCCCCTCGTTGTCGTTGCCGGTATCGGTATCATTGTCGCTGGGCGTGGCCAGGATGTAGCTGCCCCCGGAGGTCATCAGCATGTCCAGGCCGGGCACGGCGGCCCTCAGCGCCGTGGTTTCGCCCTCCACGTCACCGCCCAGGACGATCAGGCCCGAGGGGCCGGGATCGGCATCCCCGACCGGCTCCAGGGAGATCTTGATGGACGAGGCCAGGCCGATGGAATCGGCCACCGGGAAAGAGGCTATCACGGAGCCGCCGCCGGGCATGACCGGCTGGCCGGCTTCGTTGACGTTGAACACGCCCGTGGAGACAGGCATGCCGTCCACGATGGCCCATCCTTCGTAAAGCCCTTCAGTGCTTTCGTTTAGGACGGGAAGGTTGGAAAACGACAGGGTCAGGTCGGCGGCGGCCGCCGGCATTGCCATCACTAGCAGGGCCGCGGCTGTCAACAGGGTCTTACGCCAATTCATCATTCTGTTCTCCCATGGGGTTCGAGTCAGGTCGGCGGGAATGCCGATTGCATTACGAAACGGACTTCAGTAGGATCTACGACACCGCGGGTGAAAACGTGACAGCACAAGTCCTGTTTTTTTTCACCGGCGGCCTGTCCCACCCTGGAAGTTGATTTCGTAGAAGGATAAACGGCGCACCATGGTCCCGGCGCGATCAAAATTCAAGACACCCGATGACGGGCTCGATCCGGCGGTGCTGCAGCAGGTAGTGCGCCGGGAAGGTCCCGCCATGGCCGTGTTCTTCGAATACTATTACGACCGGGTCTATGCTCATGTGGCCCAGTTGACGCGCGACCGGACCATCGCCGAGGACCTGACCCAGGAAATCTTCATTCGACTGCAGAAGACAATCGAGCGCCTCAACCCCGAGCGGGATCCCACCGGTTGGGTATTCACCGTGGCGACCAACGTGGTTCGCGACCACTGGCGTTCCGCCGGCCAGCGGCGGCGCGCCGCGGAGGTCTCCACCGAGGCGGCAGGCGCCCATCGTCTGCCCCATCCGGATCCCGACGTGGCCGCTGTGCTCGAGCAGGACGAAGAACTTCGGGCGGTGTGGAAGGCCCTGGACGAGGTGTCAACCGAGGACCGTGAGGTCATCCTGCTGCGGGACTTCGAGGAGCTGCCCACGGATGAGATCGCCCTCATGCTGGACTTGAATCCTGATGCGGTCAGACAGCGGCATAGCCGGGCGGTGGCCAGGCTTGCCAAGGCCTTCAAGGAAGCCCGGCCAGGCGAAGGAGGTGGGCCATGAGTGAACAGAACAGCGAACAACTAGTGATGGCCACCCTGCGCCGACTGCCACGGGCGACCGCCAGCGTCGAAGCCCGCGAGCGAGCCCGTCTGGCCTTCATGGCCGGTGCCGTTCCGTCGATTGGCGACGCCTCCGACAACGCGCAACCTAGGAGTACCCGCGGACGCTGGGCGACCCTGCTGGTGGCCGCAGCCCTGGGCGTACTGGCCCTGGCCATGTTCGGCCGGCAGCCCCAGGGAACCTGGGTGGTTCTCGACGCCGTCGAGGCCGGAGGCATCACCGTGGACGGCCGTCCCGTCGCCGTGGGCGAGTCCTTCGGCGATGGTGACATCGTCGTGGCCGCGGGCAGCGAACTCGAACTGCAGCTGGGTCAAAGCCTGCGGGTGCGCCTGTTGGAGGGCACCCGTCTCGATCTGCCGTCTGGCCCCGGACGCTGGTTCGGCCGCGGCCGGACACTCCAGCTCGACAGCGGTGAGATCTACGGCACGTCCGGCGGCCAGAAACTCGGGTTCGACCTTGCCTTTGTCACCGACGAACTGAGCGCCCGCATGACCGGCACCACGTTTGCCGTCTTCCGGACCCCGGATGCCTCCTGCGTGTGCCTGTGGAGCGGCGGTATCGATGTCACTTCCGCCAAAAGCGGCACCGTCGTGACCCTGGATCCCCGCAGCCGGGTGTGGATCTACCGCGACGGCCGCGCTCACGAAGTGATGCCCCTGAGCGACATGGAAACCATGAAGCTGCAGATGATCGATGAGGGTGGGTTGGCTTCCAAACCATCGGAATAAATGGGCACTAGAGTGGTAGAGAAGAGCCACGAACCTTGGTTATGAAAAGGATCCGGGTAATCCGCAGCCCCGAAGGGGTGAGGACATCCCGGATCCTTTTCATAACCAAGGTTCGTGGCTCTTCCCTACCCTCCACGTCCATTTATCGATGCGTTGGATCCACGCCTACCGCTGGGAAAGTACCCTGGGGGCCTTCTTCTCTGAACGCTCCGGGTAAGGATGGGCGGGCGGCGTAGCGGGAGCCTCAGGTCTTGATAAATAAACGGACCGGGTAATCCGCAGCCCCGAAGGGGTGAGGACATCCCGGCCCGTTTATTTATCAAGACCTGAGGCTTCCGCTACGCCTCAACCGTCCATTTCTTACTCCGGCTAACCAGCCCGGAAACGAGGATCAAGGCCAACACGATCCCCGACCCTATGAACACCCAGTTCGGCACCTGCGCCGCGTCCCCCGACGCGTAGCTGTGCAGCCCGGACAGGAAGTAGTTCACGCCGAAGTAGGTCATCACGACCGAGGCGATCGCCGCCAGGCTGCCCGCCGCATTGAGCCAGACCGAGCGCATCTGGGGGATCCAGCGGAAGTGCAGGACCACGGCGTAGACCAGGATGGTGATCAGCGACCAGGTCTCCTTGGCGTCCCAGCCCCAGTACCGGCCCCACGACTCGTTGGCCCATACGCCGCCCAGCAGCGTGCCGACCGTCAACAGGCCCAGGCCCGTGATCAGCACGTGCTTGTTGGCGTTGTCCAGGGTCGTGATGGCTTCCTTGATGTTGTCCCGGCCCGGGCCCTTGGCCATCAGCAGGAACAGGGTCAGAGCGCCGATCAGGGCGGCCAGTCCGAGGAAGCCGTAGCTCGAGGTGATGATCGTCACGTGGATGTTCAACCAGTACGACACCAGCACCGGCACCAGGGGGCCGATGGCCGGGTCGAAGGTCGACAGCATCGACACGCCCAGCACGATGGTGGTCAACAGACCGCCCAGCGCCCCGGGGAATCCCTGACGGTAGACGAACTCGAAGATCAGGCCGGCCAGGGCCACCGCGATGCTGATGAACAGCAACGACTCGTGGCCGTTGGAGATGGGGATGCGCTCGGAGGCGACCCAGCGCATGACGTAGCCCAGGATCATGCCCGCGAACGCGAACACGTACAAGGCCACGCCCAGGGTGTAGAAGGGATTGCGGAAACTGATTTTGGCGCAGCGGTTGCGGAACAGGTTCCACAGGTAGACCGGCAGCAGGACAAAGAAGGCCCCCAGCAGCGGGACCATCATCCACGAGAAGATGTGGCTGCGGTTGTAGAAAAGCTCGGCGTCGGTGACGGTCTTGGAGGGAAGAACCGCGGAACCGTACTGGGCCTGGATGGCCTTGGTGCGGGTCAGGCCGTCCGTGATCATCGCGTTGTTTCCGCTTTCGACCCCCTGGCTCAGCGAAGCGAAGGCCGCCCGGTAGGCCTCCCGTTGTTCGTCAGTCAGCTTGGGCGCCACTTCGTCGAAAGTCAGCCAGGTGTTGTTCTCGTCGCCGGGAAGGGGATACATCTTCAGGTTGTAGCCCCGGAAGGCCATGTTCAGCAGCTGAAACCGCTCGTCGAAGGAGATGAGCTTGCGCTGGGTCTTGGTCCGGTCGCGGTCAGCCGTGCGATGGGCCTCGGACACCTGGGCGCTGATCCGGTACTGGCCGTCGGCCGTGATCAGGCTGTTGTAGGAAACGTGCTTGACCGAGTGGTCCACCCCCAACAGGTCCTTCAGGCCCGGATAGCGCACCCCGATGATCGGCTTGTCCAGCCAGAAGTAGGGGTTCAACGTCCAGCTCAGGTACTGGTCCACCGGGTGGCGTCCCTCGAACTTGGACCGCTTGGCGATCTTCATCACCATTTCACGGGCCATGGTGTCGAAGGGCTTCATGCGGCCACGGTAATCCTGGATGGTCATCCGGGACGCTGCCTCGCGAGCCGGCGCGGACAGCTCCACGAATTCCGCCGGCGGGGCGTGGTTGTGGCCGGAATGATCCTGGCCGTCGTTCGGGTCATGACCCTGGGCCAAAGCGCCGCCCGCGGTTCCCAGGAAGACCAGCAAAGTCAGGGCCGCGGCCAGCGGCGTCTTGGCGGCCTTCGGGTTCTTCGCCTTGCTCTTCGAAGGGAAGAGCAGACCCTTGAGGATGATCAGCAGGAAGCCCAGCGAGATCATCGTGTACCCGATATAGGTGGGGATCTTGCCGGGATCGTGGTTCACCGTCAGCACGGTGCCTTTCAGGTCGGGGTCGTAGGAGCTCTGGAAGTGCTTGGTGCCCCGGTGGTCGAGTGGATGGTTCATGAAGATGTGCATCTTCTCCCCCTGGATACCCTTGCCCTGATCCGTCAGCGAGACCCAGCTCTCGTAGGTGGCCGGGTTGTCGCTGCCCGGGTAGGTCTGCAGCACGAAATCGTCGAGATGCAGGGAGTAGGGCAGCATTTTGTAAATTGGCGCGTAGGACAGATTGAAGGTCTGGCCGTTCAGGGTCACCGGCCGGGGCCGGTCGTGCTGCCTGATGATGGCCTCGGCTTCGTTGCCGGACCCGTCCCGGATGACCATGCGGGCGGCGGGAGCAGCGTTGGTGTTTTCGCTGAGCGACGGCGTCAGGACCACTGATTCATGGATACCCACCGGCACGAAGGACAGGTCGAGTTCGGACGAGGCGTACAGCACCTCTTCGTGGACGTCGAAGATGGTGCCCGCGGCGATGGAGCCTTCTTCCTGGTTGTTCATGTCCATGCTCTGGATGTCGAAGGTGGCCCGGCCCTGCAGCCCGGTCACGCCGCCGGTGGCGAATTCGATGCCCCGGTTGATCTGGTAGAGCATGTCCAGGTCGGCGAAATCGTCCTCGCCCCCGCCGTGACCCATGGAGAAGTCGGGGTGCAGAGCGAACAGGATGCGCTCGCCCGTGCG
>CBDTUS010000122.1:0-11102 GCA_965363725.1 uncultured bacterium
AACATCCGCGTGCGCATCTCCCAGCGCATGACGTTGGCCCACTGGTTGATCAAAATCGGCAGGTCGCGGTAGCTCTGGATCCACTTGCGGTACATGTCCCAGATCACCGTTTCGCTGGTGGGGCGGATGATATACTCCTCCTCCAGCTTGCTGTCGGGATCCGGGATGAGGGTGACCTTGCCGTCCACGGTCACCTGTTTCAGGCGGTGATGCGTGACGATGGCGCATTCCTTGGCGAAGCCCTCGACGTGCTCCGCCTCCTTGGCCAGAAAGCTCTTGGGGATCAGCAGGGGGAAGTAGGCGTTCACGTGGCCCAGTTCCTTGAACTTGTCGTCCAGGGTGCGCTGGATATTCTCCCAGATGGCGTACCCGTTGGGCCGGATCACCATGCAGCCACGAACCGGGCTGTTGTCGGCCAGTTCGGCGGCCTGGATGACGTCCAGGTACCAACGGTTGTAATCGTCGCTTCGTTTCGTGATCTGGGCCATCGTAATCCCTTTCCATGGCATCGGTCGGGAGAGTGGGCCTCCCCCATTGAAAATTCAGGTCCGGCTATAATAAGACTTCGGGCAGGCGGAGGAAAGTCCGGCGCGCGCTATCGGATCTTGCGGGCCAGCCAGTAGCGTTCCCGTAGATCGATTCCGTAGCGCGTCAAATCCGTGTCGGACAGGTTCTCGGCGGCGATAAACTCGGTGACCGTCCATTCGTCCCGCTCGATCAGGGTGCCGAAATCGGGCGCGAACTGCCAGGCGTGGGCATGGGCGCGGTGCGGGTCGATGTCGATTCTGCGGCTGTGGCCCCGGCCCGGCTCGAACGGCACCTGGATCCAGGCCGCGCCTCCGGGTTTGAGGATGCGCAGGATCTCGTCCACACAGATCTCCAACTCGGGAATATGCTCCAGGACGTGGCTGCAGAAGACCCAGTCGACCGATCCGTCGCGCAGGGAGGCATATCGCAGGTCGGTGACCAGGTCCGGAGAAAACCGGCGGTCGGCGGCGTCGATGTCGCTGCGGAAACACCGGGCCAGTCCCTCGTGTTCGAGCAGGAAGCGCATGGCGGTCGACAGGGAAAAACCGACCATGACCTCGGGTGCCCGGCCGGGGTTGGCGGCCAGTTCCGTTCGGACCCCGGTCACGAGCTGGCGGTGGCGATCGAAGGAACCGCATTCCGGACAGATGCAATGGCGGATGACCTCATCGGCCGAAAGGAAGTTCCGGAACCGGTGGCCGCGCCAGCCGCAGACCGGACATTCCCGCATCCCTACCAACGCCGTCTTTTCGCCCAACGGAAGCAGGAAGTTCTCCAGGGCTCCGGCCAACACCTTCGCCGCCATCCAGGGATGTTTCCACAGGCAGGCGGGCGAATGGTGGTTGAAAAGGTTTTCGCGGACAAAAGCGATGGCGGACAAGGGCCTTCCACTTTCCGGACAGGGACTCTGGGAAACGTCGCGGAATGATAACAGGCGGCCGCCAGGGGGGAAAGGGTGGTTTGATTTTCCCTCAGGCCCCGGGTTCACGGCCGCCAGATCAAATGCAGACTGGCAAATCCGATCGCGGAGTCGTCGGTGTTTTCGACGTGGTTCTCGGGTTCGTAGTTGGCCATGAAATCCAGGGAGAACTTCCGGCTGATCTGCCAGGAACCCAACAGCCAGATCTTCCAGTAGTTGAAGTCGGTGTAAAGGTCGAGAGTCGAAGTTCCCAAAAGTTCAGCGGTAGCATCATCGAACACCACCTCCCCCTGGGAGTAGATTCGCCGACCGTATTCCAGGGTGACGGAACCTGAGACAGCGGACCCGTAGGACTCCACCCCACCCCTTATCCCGAGTTGCGTGTAGGCCTCGGGGGAATCCCCCGCCTCCATGACCTCGAGCACAGGACCAGCCTTCCATACCGCCGCCAGGATGTCGCCCCCGCGGTATCCCAGGGCGGATTCGATGCGCCAGGAATTGAAATAGACGTCGGTTTCCTGGTCGTAGTCCCAGATTTCGCTCTGGAGCTCGAGATAGACATGGCCGGGCCCGGTTTGGACCTGGCCCTGGATATCGGTCCAGTGGGCCCAGGCCGAAGGGCGCACGCTCTCGTCGGCAATCAGGCGCCGGTCGCTCTTGTGGAACACGCGGACACCCTGCCCGTCCAGATCATGGTAGTCGTAGTCGCCTTCAAGGCTCCAATTGGTTCGATCGATCTCACTGGAATCGGGGTAGGCTCGCCGGGAGCGGCGCACTCCGCCGCCCCACAGGTGGCTGCCCAGGGATTGGGACCGGACAAAGACCCCGACCCCGGCGTCATCGTAATCGACTTCCAGGGTCGACGGAGTGCGATAGTTGATGAACCCGCCCCAGGCCCTCACGTCCAGGGCCGCGGTCTTGCCCACCAGCGGGTAGACGCGGCCCTCGAGGCGCCCCTCGAAGTTGTCGCTGGACAGGACAAAATCCGTCGACCTTTTGTACTGTCGCCCCCAGAAGTGGCCCATCAGGCGATATCGGGTGTTTCGATTGCTGTCGAGACGGCTGTAGTCGCCTTCCACCCTCTCCCGCCAGAGTTCCGTTCCCGTGGAGGCCTCCGCCCGCAGGCGCCAGCGGTTCCGCGCTTTCCGTGCGGAACGGCCCTGGAAGCCGGCTTGCACCATGAATTCGGCGAGGGCTTCGCTGGTGTCCTCCAGTGCCAGGGCGTAGGTGTGCAGGTAGGAATCGACACCCGCGGTGAGATCCCAGGACCAGACGGTACGGTCCTCCAGGCTGAATAGGCCCAACCCATCCTGGGCCAAACAGGCGGCGGGCAGCAAGAGCAGCCCGCCGATCATGCAAAGTAAGATATTGTGGGACTTCACGTTATCATATCAACGGATCAGATCCTCGGCCTGGCCCAGCAGGTCATGGGCCGTCCGGATCTGGCGCAGGGCCATTTCCCGGTCTCCACCTGAAGCTGCCTCCTGCGCCTGGGCCCGGTGCCGCAGGGCCCTTTCATACATGCCCTGAGCCTCTTTCGAACCCGACTCCCTGACCCGGTCGGCCACGCGGCCAGATCTCTCGTCGAATCGTTCCAGTTGCCGCTGCACGGTTTCTTCATCCGGCGCCTCTTCGCCCAAGGAGGACGCCCGGATGGCCAGCTGCCTCGCCAGGCCGGTCATCTGCAAGGCCCTACCCGACTGCCCCTGGTCCATGCCCTCCCGGGCCCGGGCCAGGGATTCTTCGGCCTCGGCCAACAGCCGCAGCGACCTGGGATCCGGGTTGTCGCCCAGGTTTTCCCGGGTCCGCTCGATCAGGGTGCGCGCCCGGTCCATTTCCAGTTCCAGCCGTTCGGGAGTGGTGCCGTCGGCCAGCAGACGGGCGGCGCGGCGCATCAGATCGCCCGCCTTTTCCAGCATTTTCCAGGACAGTTTGAAATCGCCCTGGTGGTACTGTTCCCGGGCCTTGTTCGCGTTGAATTCGGCCCGGCGCAAGAAATCAATGGCCTTCCTGTCGCCGGCTTCGAGGGCCCGTTCGGTGAGCAGGCTGTGCTGATCGCGGAATCTTTCCACCCGGATCTGGATGCGTTCCTTGTAACCCAGGGATTCGCGCGCCACCCGCACGGAATGCCACACGGCCGCGCGCGTCCGCCGGGAAACGCCGAGAGCTTCCATCATCCGGCCGCGGCCCATCAGTTCCTGGCTCCGCCGATGCATGCCCGTCGCCTGTTCCAGGACGCGGCGGGCGGGAACGCTCTGGGATTCCCCGACCAGCCCGTGGGCCCAGACCAGCAGTTCCTCGGTCCGTTCGATGTAGGCCTGGATCTGTTCCTGGCCATTCCCCTGGGCGACGGCAGGGAGGACTGCCGATCCGCCGATCACCAGCGCCAAAACGCCACAAAGGATCGCTCGGATCCCAAGGCGGCGGGCATGGTGACGGGTGCTGGTGCTCATGTCGAACCTTCCTGGTTCAGAGGTCGCGGGTCCGATCTACCTGACATTTCACCCATTTTTGGAGCAGGTGACGTGCCACGGGGCTGGGGCGGGCCTCGAAGTAGCTTAATCCAATCACTGAAAACAACTTAACGGCCAACCACCTCATCTCCCGGGATCTTCCATTCCCAGAAATCGTACCTGAGCGTACGATTTTCCACCCTGCTGCCCCCCCGGGACCACGTTTCAGCCTTCTTCGGGCCCATCGGTTTCGATGCCCAGCAGATTCAGTCGCGAATACAGGGTCCGCCGGGTGATGCCCAGCATCCTGGCGGCCAGGCTCTTGTTGCCGCCCGACCGCTGCAGGGCGGCGAGGATCAGCAGGCGCGCATTGCTGTCCAGGTTCAGGTCCTCGCCCGCTTCGGTGGTGGCCTGCCGGGACCCACCACCCACATCCACCTGGACGTGTTCTTCCTTGATGGGCCCTGCCCCCGCCAGGATGTGGGCCCGCTCCATCAGGTTACGCAGCTCCCGCACGTTGCCCGGCCAGGCGTAGGAACGCAGGTGGTTCATGGCTGTGGCAGGAATCTTCTGACCCGGCCTTCCCATCTTCGCCAGGAAGTGATCCACCAGCTGCGGGATGTCGTCGGCCCGTTCACGCAGGGGAGGCACGTCCACCGGAAAGACCAGCAGACGGTAATAGAGATCCTCGCGGAAGGCCCTGGCGGCAATGGCGTCTTCCAGGGGGCGGTTGGTCGCTGCGATCACCCGGACATCCACCGCACGTTCGATGGGATCGCCCACCCTGTTGATCTTCCTGTCCTCGAGCACCCGCAACAGCTTGGCCTGGACGGCCAGGCCCGCTTCGCCGATTTCATCCAGGAAGATGGTGCCGCCCCGAGCCGCCTCGAACAACCCCACCCGATCGCTGTCCGCGCCGGTGAAGGCGCCCTTGCGATACCCGAACAGCTCGCTCTCCAGAAGGGTTTCGGTGATGGCCGCACAGTTGACGGCGATGAAGGGTTTGGCGGTGCGGCCGCTGGCGGCATGGATGGCGCGGGCGGCCACCTCCTTGCCGGTGCCGCTTTCGCCGCGGACCAGGACCGTGGCATCGGAAGGGGCCACGCGGTCGATCATGTCGCGCAGTATCATGGTGCCCGGCGCGGCGCCCACCAGGTCGGGCCCTGCCCCACCGCCGGCAGCGGCCTGCTTCAGGGCCAGGTTCTCCCGGGCCAGGTCCTGGCTACCGACAGCCTGTTCCACCACGTGGGCAACTTCCTGGAAATTGAAGGGCTTGGTCAGGTACTGGAAGGCCCCGTTCTGCAGGGCCTCCACGGCGGTCTTCACTTCGCCGTAGGCCGTCAGGATGATCACCGCCGTCTGGGGGCTGGTGTTTTTGACGCCCGTCAGGACCTCCATGCCTCCCACCGGTTCCATGCGCAGATCGGTCAGGACCACGTCGAAGGCCTGACCGTCCACGAGATCCAGGGCCTCGGTGCCGGAATGCACCCCGGTCACTTCATGACCCCTGGTTGCCAGCGCGGACTTGAGCAGGGTCACCATTTTCTTTTCGTCGTCGACCACCAGGATTTTCGCCACGTCGCCACCTTTACGTGCTGGGCTCGTTCGATTCCTCGAGGGACAGCACCACCCGGGCGCGGGCCCCCGGCGATGTCGCCCTGTCTTCCAGGGTGATGGTGCCGCCCATATCTTCGACGATGCGCCGGGACATGGCCAGACCCAAACCGCTTCCCTTTTCCTTGCTGGTCCAGAAGGGTTCAAAAAGACGGTCGCGATCGACCGCGACCAGACCGGTACCCGAATCGGACACGGCGAGAGTTGCCACAGCGCCGGCCACCTCCAGGGTCACCTCGATCACGCCACCTTCGGGCATCGCGTCCCGGGCGTTGATCAGCAGGTTGAGCAGGACCTGCTGGATGCGGCGCGGGTCTCCCCGGACCGGAGCGGGCGGCAGGTTGTCCGGCATCTTGACCTGGATGTCCGCCTCGGCCAGTTCACCGGCCATCAGACCGACGCATTGCCTGGCCCCACGACCGAGGTCGAACACCTCCGCGACGGTCTCCCGGTCCTTGCCGAACGCCAGGTAACCGGTGAGGATCCGGTCGAGCCGGTCCACCTCCTCGGGGATGAAATCCGCCACCTCGTCCTGGATGCCCGCACCCGACAGGACCTCCTGCAGATGCTCCCCCGCGCCCCGGATGATGCCCAGCGGATTGCGAATTTCGTGGGCGATGCCTGCGGTCATCCGGCCCATGGCGGCCAGGTTTTCCTGATGCATGATCGACGCGCGGTATCGTTCCAGTGAGCGATTGATCTGGTACAGGAAGATCCCCATCAATACGAGAATGAGCAGGACGATTCCGGCCGTCAGAAAGGCACCCCGGCGCAGGAAACCCAGGGCGGAGAAAAATTCCGGGTTGCCGCTGACCGTTACGATCGCCACCACGTCCGGGAAACCCTCGAAATAGTAGAAAATGGGCGCGTGGGCGGATTTCTGCATGGCGCCGCCCGATCCCCCGAGCCGATAAAGTTCCGTGGCCGCCGGCGTGCCGAGAGCGGCCTGGACCACCGCCTCGCGGTCGAGTTCCCAGAAGTCGTTGCGGCCGCCGGTTTTCAACGAGGGCGAGGTACTGAACAGAATCTGGTCGTCGATCACCTCGGCAATCGTGATGCCGGTCAGGGTGATTTCCGCGAGGTTTTCCCGGAGGCGAATGCGCTCCCATTTCTCCTTCAGGGTTTCCAGGTAGTAGGCCTCGGTGGTGTCCCCGACGGTGGCCTGGAAGATCTTGGCGCCATCGGTCATCTCGGCCAGGCTGCCGGCCACGCCCAGCAGGCGGCGGCCCAGGGCGTCATCGAGAATGTCACGGGAACCGGTGTAGAGATTCAGGAGTCCGAAAGCGACGGCCGCGATGATCACCGCATAGGCCAGCGCGGCCCACCCGAACCAGCGCCGGCCGCCCTTCACCCGGAGGCCGCCCGGTAGGGAGACGAGGAATCGGGCGGAGCCTGTGATTCGCCCTCGAAGGAATCGGACTGCTCGCGGGCGTGGTAGCTGGAGCGGACCATGGGGCCGGATTCCATCCAGTGGATCCCCAGCTCGCGACCGACCTCGGCCAACTCGTCGAACTCGGCGGGCTCGACGTAGCGCAGCACCGGGTGGTGCTTGGCCGTCGGCTGCAGATATTGCCCAATGGTCATGATCTGTGTGCCCTGGTCGGCGGCGTGTTTCATCAGATCGACGACCTCGTCCCGCGTTTCCCCCACACCCACCATGATGCCGGTCTTGACGCGGATCTCGGCGCCGAAGGCGTCAGCCCACTGGCGACTGCGGCGAAGCACCTGCACGGATCGCTGGTATTCGGCCTGGGGCCGCATCGCCTTGTACAGACGGGGCACGGTTTCCAGGTTGTGATTCAAAACCTCGGGCGCGGCAGTCAAGACCGTTTCGAGGGCCAGGGGATCGCCCAGGAAATCGGGGATCAGGACTTCGACTCCGCAGCCCGGATTCAGGCGGCGGATCTGCCGGATGGTCGAGGCGAAATGGGCGGCCCCGCCGTCGGGCAGGTCGTCGCGGTTGACCGAGGTGACCACCGCGAACTTCAGGGCCAGTTCCCGGACCGCTTCGGCGACGCGGCGCGGTTCATCCGCATCGATCGGCGCCACCCGCCGGCCCCCGGGGATGTTGCAGAAGGTGCAGTGCCGCGTGCAGATCTCGCCCAGCAGCATGAAGGTCGCCGTCCGGCTGCTGAAGCATTCGCCTCGATTGGGACAGTTGGCGCTTTCACAGACCGTGTTCAGGGACGATGTGCGCAGCAACCGCTTGACGTCATTATAGTTGTCGCCACCCTGCCGCTTCATCCGCAGCCAGCTGGGCTTGCGGGCCGGCAGGGGCGCCTGGGTCAGGTCGGGAATGAGGTCGTCGTTTTTCATGCGTTTTCCAGGATCGGCGGATCGTTCAGCGTGAACACGTGGTCGGGCTGGAACTTGCCCTTCTCGAACTTGACGGTGGCCGCTTCGTTCAGGTGATCATGCTCGAAGACCAGGATGAAGTTGTCTTCCACCGCCCGCGACAGGAACTGCTTCTTTTCGGTCACCGTCAACAGCGGGTTCAGGTCGAAGCCCATGATCCAGGGGACGTGGACCTGGCTCAAGAACGGGATCAGGTCGCCCACGTAGGCCACCACCTTTTTGCCGGTGTGGAATTCCACGACCTGCTGGCCCGGGGTGTGCCCGCTGATGGGCGTGACCCTCACCCCCGGCATGATTTCCTGCGGACCGTCGACCAATTGGAGGTCGCCTTTTTCCTTCAACGCGATGTAGTCATCGGCACGAAAGCTGGCGCGATCTCTTTCCGAAGGGTTGGAGGCCCAATCCCAGTGCCGCTCCTGGACCCAGTGCTTGGCCTCCGGGAATACGGGTTCGAGGCCGTCGTCGCCCTGGCGCAAGGCGCCGCCTGAGTGGTCGAAGTGCAGATGGGTCAGCACCACGTCGGTGATCGATTCGCGGGTGATGCCCGCCTCGGCCAGTTCGGCCACCAGCTGGTTGGGCCTGCGCACCAGTCCGAACATGTCGGCCTTGGCTTCGGCCCAGCGGTCGCCCATGCCGGTGTCGACCAGGATGCGCCGGTCCCCGCATTCGGCCAGCAGGCAGCGCAGGTCCAGGTCGATCCGGTTGAATTCGTCGGACGGATGCTTCTTTTCCCACATCACCTTGGGCACCACGCCAAACATGGAGCCGCCGTCGAGTTTGAAACGGCCGTCGTGATAAGCGCGGAAGGTCCAGTCACCGAGTTTCATGGGCACCCCTGATTTTGATTCATTTGGGGTTGATGATTCCGTACCATGGGACGGGAAATTGAAATCCCGACTCATTTAGGGATTAACAATAACAATGCCTGCTACAGTGGGCAACGAAGGAGATCACTTGGATTTCCCCTCCATGCTGGTCGGTGCCCGATTCATCCGCCGTGAAAAACGGTTTTTCATCCACGCCGAGCTGGAGGACGGCAGCCCAGTGGTCGCCCATACCAACAACACCGGCAGCATGCGCGGGTGCCTGGCCCAAGGCGCGCGGGTGTGGCTGAGCCCGGCGGCCAACCCCGAACGCAAACTGAAGTGGACCCTGGAGATTGTTGAAGCCGCGGCGGTGGACGCCCAGGGGCGAGAAACCCAGGTGATGGTGGGCGTGAACACCGCCCTGGCCAACAAGCTGGTGGCCGAGGCGATCACAGGCGGGTTGATTCCCTCGCTGGCCGGGTTCGACTCCCTGCGGACCGAGGTCAAGTACGGGTCCCGGAACTCGCGGATCGACATCCTGCTGGAATCGGGGGCCCAGAGGGTGTGGGTGGAGGTCAAGAATGTGTCCCTGGTCGAAGCCGGGCACGCGCGGTTTCCCGATGCGCCCACCGAACGGGGACGGAAACATCTGCTCGAACTTCAGGAAATGGTGGCAGCGGGGGATCGGGCGGCGCTGGTTTTCTGCATCCAGAGAAACGACGCGGTCACGGTGGGGCCGGCCGATGACATCGACCCGGATTACGGGCGATTGTTGAGGGAAGCCGTTTCGGCCGGAGTAGAGGCCATCGGCCTTTCCGCCACTACCAACACTCAAGGAATTACTCTCGAACAAGTTACTCAGGTCGATCTTCAGGAAAAATCACCGTAACCGAATTGCCGCTCCGTCATGAAGGCCCCGCGGGGTCTACTAGGTGCGGATGGAAACGCGGGACCGTACCGACCACCGCAAGTAATGTTGCTGAAATAGCTGCGGATCGTTTCAATATCACACAACACCTTGGGTTGTGCCTTTGAAATTGTGTCCGGGCCAAATCGTTGCAAGATAACAGCATTAGGGATCAAAAAGACACATGCAGGATCATTTTTAAGGCCGGATTTGCCGACCAAACGGCCGAGACACAATTTCAAAGGCACAACCAACACCTTGTCCTTTTTGAGGTTGAACCTCTTTCCCTGGAGCCATCGGGGTTTAAAAACCCGCATCCTGTTTCATAACCCCCATAAAAATGGTATAATCATTTTTAGCATCTTCAATCTTCAGGGAGACACGCCATGCATACCTTCCGCCCGACCGATTCGCCCGCCGCCGTCCGTATTCGCCGCCTGTTTTTCGCCCTGGTCGTCACCCTGCTCGCCGGCTCCGGTTTCTTCACCGGCGCCCAGGCCCAGGACATGGTGGGAATCTACTGGGACACGGACTACTCCCAGGACTCCCTCACCACCGACACGTATCCCTCTTACTTCACCGGGTACCTCGTGCTCAAGGATCCCTCCACCCCCTTTGGCATCCTCGGCTGGGAACTGTGCGCCGATGTGGACGGGCCCGCCGAGTACCTCGGCTGGAACGTCCAGGGGCAGGCCATCAACGCCGCCACCCCGCCCTGTTTCGCCGTGGGGATCAGCCCGGTTCCCCTGCCCTCGGACGGGGACGTCCTGCTGGCCACCTTCCAGATCATGGTCACCGATCCGTTGCCGGTGTACCTTTCGCTGAGACCGGACTACAGCCCTTCGGTGCCGGACCAGATGTCCTTCATCCCCGGGGACGATCCCGGGGCCCTGCTGCCCCTGACCACGGTCACAGGGCAGCCCGAAGTGGCCTGGATCAACGCCCACATCCCAAATCTGGTCGTTTCACCGATCACCCTTCATTTCGAAGGCACCTACATCGGAAGCACCAACACCCAGATCATAACCGTGACCAACAACGGCTCCATTCCCGGAAATCTCGATGTCGCCCTGGCCGGCGACTGCGGTCCCTTCTCATTGCCGGGGGTCAGCGGCCCGGTGACGGTCCCGGCCGGCCAGTCCCTCGACATCGACGTGGCCTTCTCACCAACGACCACGGAATTCTTTTTCTGCAACGTGTCCCTCGGCGCCATGCTGGACGACGTCCAGATGGTCGGCAGCGGCATTGAGCTTGACGCGGAATGGGAAGCGCCGACCGAAGTGTATTTCGGTTCGGTGGCGGTCGGGTCGTTCATCAACCGGGTGATCAGAATCCGCAACACCGGCGAGGTTCCCTTCGAAATCGATCCCTCCCTGCCCGCCACCTGTCCCGAGTTCGTCATTTCGAGCGGGGACTATCCCAGCACCATTCAACCGGGATCTTCGCGGACCCTCTATGTCACCTTCACGCCTTCGGCGGTGGGTTCGTTCAGCTGCATGCTGGATCTCGGCGACGTCGTG